>QPIL01000074.1 GCA_003666325.1 Methylococcales symbiont of Iophon sp. n. MRB-2018 | reverse complement strand
CATCATCAATTTTACCGGTGGTAACGGCCTCATCATCAATTTTACCGGTGGTAACGGCCTCATCATCAATTTTACCGGTGGTAACGGCCTCATCATCAATTTTACCGGTGGTAACGGCCTCATCATCAATTTTACCGGTGGTAACGGCCTCATCATCAATTTTACCGGTGGTAACGGCACCACCTGCAATTTTAGATTCGGTAACGGCACCACCTGCAATTTTAACTTCGCTAACGGCACCATCCTCAATTCTAGATGTGGTAACGGCACCAGTTGCAATTTTAGATTCGGTAACGGCATCAGTTGCAATTTTAGCTTCGGTAACGGCACCATTATCAATTCTAGATGTGGTAACGGCACTAGCTCCAATTTTAGATTCGGTAACGGCACCACCTCCAATTTTAACTTCGGTAACGGCACCAGCATTAATTTTATCTCCGGTAACGGCACCAGTTGCAATTTTACCGCTGGTAACGGCCTCACTTGCTAATTCACCTGTACCAACCGCACCATCTTCAATATCTTCAGCATCAAGAGTATTATCAAAATTAACCGTATCACCATCGTTGACAAATAAATCGGTCCCACCTCCAGTAATAACTGCTGCTTGTGCAGTTGAGACCATTATCGCTGTAATGAAAACCGCAGAACACAAAATGCCGCCAATTTTAATGAGTTTAAAGCTAAAGTTTTTGTTCATTTTGTTATCCCGTAGTTATAGATACTTTTTAAGTTTTAAGTGTTGGTGTTAGCTTTGGTGTTAGTGTAATACCATGTTCAACAAATAAATACACCAATCTATCACTTATAATAGTATATTTATTAAATATAGTATAACTCCAAAATACTTTTTTTAGTATACATGTTTTTGAGTATATGTATAATTTTTTTTTGAATGTAAGCCTAAAGTAATGTCCAGTTTCTCTAATAGTTAAAATGGGTCTCTGCTATCTTAACTAGGCAGTTAAATTTTAGTTTTCCACTATTTGGCATAGATCTTTTATTGTGCTATATCAAGTTATATAAAATTCAAAAAATAATAACACTATAAAAAGATGGATAATGGGGGGCAGGCTTGGAATGAAATATTAAATGAGGATGGTTTTCTTAGAAGTTTGTGTAGTAGAGGGTGGGGTTGTTTGGTTTAGTTATTTTTTGAATACGGTATTAGCTGCAAACGATGGCAAGCAATGGCATTAATCCTCTTGTTGCTATTCAAATGGCTTCGGTTAGGATACACCTTAAATGGGGTGGTTACAAAAAAAATAGGCATTTCTTGCTCATAAAGGACATTTGTTCATGGTTTAAGTGATTGCGGGTTGCTTGGTGGCGAGCTGTCTGCTTGATCTGGGTTGCTTTGCATAAAATTATAGCGACTTTATTTTAGTCAATTGTTCATTCAAACTCTTTAGAGAGGACTCAAGTGTTGCCAGTTTGTCTTTTTCTTTGGTAATGATTTCTTGGGGTGCTTTATCAATAAATTTTGGGTTTTTCAATTTCCCTTCAATTCTAGGTAAGGATTTTTCAATTTTTTGTATTTCTTTAGTTAAGCGTGCGAGTTCTGCTTCTTTATCAATTAATCCTGCAATGGGGATAAGAATTTTCATGTTACCGACTAAGGCAATAGCGGATTGCGCTATTGGGTCGGTGGAAACGATTTGGGTAATAGATTCTAACCGTCCGAGTTTTAACAGGTATTCTTCATTGGATGCTAAAAATATTTTATCTTTTTCTGAGACATTGTCTAATAATACAGTGAGTAGTTTGCCTGGTGCTATATTCATTTCACCACGTATTCTACGAATCCCTAGAATAAATTCCATAGTCCATTCTGTCGTTATTATAGCTTTTTGGTCTATTTGTTTGGGATTTGCTTCGGGATAGGGTCTAAGCATAATAGTTTCTGCTGTAATGCCTGCTAAAGGGGCAACACGTTGCCAGATTTCTTCGGTAATAAAGGGCATTAAGGGGTGGCTTAAACGTAGAATATTTTCTAGAACATTAATCAGTGTATGGCGTGTTCCTCTTTGTAATGTTTCATTTTTAGTTTGCAAAGAAATTTTTGCCAGCTCAAGATACCAGTCACAATATTCATTCCAGATGAAGTCATAAAGTGCTTGGGCAGCTAGATCAAATCGATAGCTTTCTATGGTTTCACGAGTTATCGTTATTACTTGATTTAGACGGGAAAGTATCCATAAATCAGCCGCTGAATATTGAATGTTTGAATTAGATAGTCCACAGTCCTGATTTTTAGTATTGATTAGTACATAACGTGCTGCATTCCATAGTTTATTGCAGAAGTTACGATAACCTTCTGCTCGCGCTAAATCAAAACGAATGTCGCGGCCTGTTGTCGCTAATGATGCAAAAGTAAAACGCAGGGCATCTGTGCCAAAAGCAGGAATGCCATCAGGAAAATGTTTGCGCGTGGTTTTTTCTATCTTTTTTTGCAAATGAGGTTGCATCATGCCGACTAAGCGTTTTTTGACTAAGGCTTCTAGTTCTATGCCTTCAATTAAGTCAATAGGGTCTAATACATTGCCTTTTGATTTAGACATTTTCTGACCTTCGGCATCACGTACTAATCCATGAATGTAAACCTCTTTAAAAGGAACTTCGCCTTGGAATTTAAGCCCCATCATGATCATTCTGGCTACCCAGAAGAAGATAATGTCAAATCCAGTGACTAATACGCTAGTCGGATAATGATGTGCTAGCTCAGGTGTTTTTTTAGGCCAGCCTAATGTGGAAAACGGCCATAATGCAGAAGAGAACCAAGTATCTAGTACGTCTTCATCTTGTCTAAGTGGGTAGTCATCGGTTAGTTTATGTTGTTTACGGATTTGTTGTTCGGAGCTACCAACATAAATGTTGTCTTTGTCATCATACCAGGCGGGTATACGGTGTCCCCACCATATTTGTCTGGATATACACCAATCCTGAATATTGCGCATCCATTCAAAATAAGTGTTTTTCCAGTTATCAGGAACAAATTTAATAGTACCGTTTTCAACTGCGGCTATTGCCGGTTTTGCCAATGCTTCAACTTTTACATACCATTGGTCGGTGAGATATGGCTCAATAATACTATGCGATCTATCGCCACGCGGAATCATTAATTTATGGTCTACAATTTTTTCTAGTAAATCTAGGGTCTCTAAATCTGCGATTATTTGTTTTCTGGCATCAAAACGATCTAGTCCTATGTATTTTTTTGGTATTAATGTATGTTTATCGTCTTGGTTGTTACGAATGGTTGCATCTGCTGTAAAAATATTGATTAATCCACCATCTGGCATGTTTTGAATTGCGGGGTGTTCTTTGTGCCGCGTCCAGACATCATAGTCATTAAAGTCATGTGCTGGCGTGACTTTGACACAGCCAGTGCCAAACTCAGGGTCTACGTGTTCATCTGCAATAATCGGTATTTTTCGATGGGTTAATGGCAGTTCTACAAATTCATTTAGTAAGTGTTTATAGCGTTTGTCATCTGGATGAATGGCAATGGCAGCGTCACCTAGTAATGTTTCTGGACGGGTTGTGGCAACAATTAAATGACCAGAACCATTGCTGAGTGGGTAACGCATGTACCACATAAAGCCTTTTTCTTCTTCTGATAAAACTTCTAGGTCAGAAACCGCTGTATGTAAAATAGTGTCCCAGTTAACTAAGCGTTTGCCTCGGTAAATAAGACCTTCTTTGTAGAGTTTGATGAATACTTCTTGTACTGCATCGGACATGCCATCGTCCATGGTAAAGCGTTCTTTATCCCAGTCTAATGAGGAACCCATACGCCTTAATTGACGTGTAATGGTGTCGCCAGATCGTTCTTTCCATTGCCATATTTTTTCTATAAATTTTTCACGTCCATAGTCATGGCGTGTTTTGCCTTCGACATTGATGATGCGCTCAACTACCATTTGTGTGGCTATGCCTGCATGGTCTGTTCCTGGTTGCCATAAAGTGCTATATCCTTTCATTCTATGGTAGCGGGTTAATGTGTCCATAATTGTGTCTTGGAATGCATGTCCCATGTGTAGACTGCCCGTTACATTGGGTGGTGGAATCATTATGCAGTAGGATTCACCTTCAGTTTTGGCTTTAAAGTAGCCGTTTTCTTCCCAGGTTTTATACCAGCGTTGTTCGATTGATTGTGGGGCGTATGTTTTTTCCATGAAGGTTTATGTTTTATTGGTATTTAATGGGTTTTAATGGGTTTGTTAGGTTTGTTAGGTTTGTTAGGTTTGTTCGGTTTGTTCGGTTTGTTCGGTTTGTTAGGTTTGTTAGGTTTGTTAGGTGTTTGTTCGGTTTTTATAGGTAATTATAAAAATTCTATCATTTTTTTTGTCTGTTCCAAAGTTATTCAATTTTTAAAACCACAAAAGATTTAAAAAAGATTTAGGACGAAAGGCTAAAGACGAAAGACGAAAGACGAAAGACGAAAGACGAAAGACGAAAGACGAAAGACGAAAGATCCCTTGGTTTTTGATTAGTTCTGGTGCGTGGAACGCACCCTACGGATCTGGTGCGTTCCACGCACCAGAATTACGGATATTCTGGGGATAACCTTAGAAGTAGGGTGCGTTCCACGCACCAAAACTACGGATATTCTGGGGATAACCTTAGAAGTAGGGTGCGTTCCACGCACCAAAACTACGGATATTCTGGGGATAACCTTAGAAGTAGGGTGCGTTCCACGCACCAGAATTACGGATCTTCTGGGGATAACCTTAGAAGTAGGGTGCGTTCCACGCACCAGAATTACGGATCTTCTGGGGATAACCTTAGAAGTAGAGTGCGTTCCACGCACCAAAACTACGGATATTCTGGGGATAACCTTAGAAGTAGGGTGCGTTCCACGCACCAAAACTACGGATATTCTAAAATAAAAGGGTAGTGATGTTCCCCCAATAAATGACACCCTGACCTCAATAATTGCATTATAAAAAGTAGCCTGCCCCCGTTTTTCTCTGGTGCGTGGAACGCACCCTACGGATCTGATTTTTGATTAGTTTTCCCGTTTTTCTTTGGAGAGGGCTTAAAATCCCTTGTTTGCTGGGGTGGGGAGGTTCTAAATAAACCGCTTTATTAATAAAGTAGATTTTTTTATTTCCCCATATTGTGTATGGTTATGTTTATTCCTGCTTGTTGGTATTGTTTGTATCTTTCTCTACCTGCTTTTTTTGTCTCTGGGTTATTGTCCAAAACTTCTAGAATACGTTCCATTTGATTGGCGTTTTCTGGGTAGTTTAAAGATAAGTTTATGGCTATTTTTTTCCATTTATCGGGGGCTTTTTGGGTGCCAATTAATATGCTTTTTTCAAACTCTGGAACGGTGTCTTGTAAAATTTGATGGGGAATAAAGCTACTAGGTTTGAAAGACCATAATTGATTATCAAGTTGTTGGCTTTGCTGATGGTTATTTGTTTGTACATAGCAAAACTGCTTTTTTTGATAGGCTTTTTCAATTAGTCTGCAAGCAAATAAAAGACGCTCTTGTTGAGAGTAACTGGGTAGAATATAAAAACTAACTTCAGTCATTAGCTCGATCAATAAGATATTGGCTAAGTAACGGTACAGGACGACCTGTTGCTCCTTTATTAGCACCGCCAGAGTGCCAAGCAGTACCGGCAATATCAAGGTGGGCCCAGCGATAGTTTTCGGTAAAACGAGAAAGAAAACAGGCTGCGGTAATGGTGCCTGCATCACGACCGCCAATATTGGCTAAATCTGCAAAGTTTGATTTTAATAAATCACGATATTCGTCCCATAGGGGTAAACGCCACAAGCTATCGCTGGCTGTTTTACTGGCAGCGATTAAATCGTTACATAAGTCGTCGTCATTGCCTAAAAGACCACTTGGTATTCGACCTAATGCGACTAGACAGGCACCTGTTAATGTGGCTAAGTCAATGACTACTTCTGGGTCGAATTTTTTGGCAAAGGTTAGCGCATCACACAGAATCAACCTGCCTTCTGCGTCTGTATTTAAGACTTCTATGGTTAATCCTGACATGCTGGTTAATATGTCGCCAGGCTTACTGGCATCACCATCTGGCATGTTTTCGGAGGAAGGTACGATTCCGACTATATTAATCTTTAATTGCATTTCAGCAGATGCTTGCAATGTGCCTAAAACACTGGCACCTCCACACATGTCATATTTCATTTCATCCATGCCTGCACTTGGCTTTAAGGAGATACCACCCGCATCAAAAGTAAGCCCTTTACCTACTAAAACAATGGGTTTTTCGTCTTTTTTACCACCTCTATAATTTAAAACAATTAATTTAGCTGCTTGTCGGCTTCCTCGGGAAACAGAAAGAAATGAGCCCATACCTAAGGTTTTCATATCACTTTCTTCAAGAATTTCTACAGTCATTTTATCGCTGTTATTTGCAATGGTGACGGCTTGCTCCGCTAGGTAACTTGGGGTGCAAATATTGGCGGGTAAATCAGCTAAGAATTTTGCTAGGTCAACACCTTTGGCAATTGCTAGCCCTTGTTGTAAGCCAAAGTTTGCTTTGACTTCAGTTTCTTTGCTAGCGCTAATTTGAATTTTTGTTATGTTGATGTTTTGCTCTTTTATACTTTTGGTATGCTGATATTGATAAAGGGCATCATTAAAAACTTCAACAATTTGCCGCGTTTTCCAGGTAATGTTTGTATTATTAATCGCTATATCCGCTAATGTGCAACATAGGGAGTTTAGCTTTAATGTTTTTAGGTTTGAAATTGCAGAGGACAGTGCTTTACGATACGACTTAGCTGTTAGTTTTTCTTTATTACCAAGCCCTACAAGTAAAACTCGTTGGATAGAGCTATTAGGTAAATAGTTAATCATTAAGGTTTCTGCATTTTTGCCTTTGATATCACCTCTATCAATAACTTTACTAATAAGCCCTTGGTTTAATTGGTTAATTGTTTCGGCGGCTGGGCTTAGCTGTTGGTTGTCATAAAGACCGACAATAATACAATCAGTTTCTAGTTTGTCTAAAGCTAAGGTTTCTATAGAATAGTCCATATAATTTTGGTAAAAGAGTAAATTAGAATATTGAAGTATACATCAGTTTTAAGGAGAGTGATTTGAGCATAAAATCGAAACAAAAAGAGAAAGCGAGGTCTTATCGTTTGGTATCTGTTTTAGACAAGATGATTATGGTGGATTTAATGAGAACCTTGCTGGCTGTGTTGTCAGTTATCGTTATTATTATTGTTAGCCGAAAGTTTATTAAGGTATTGGCTAAAGCCATTGAAGGCAACATAACCAATGATACGGTTTTAAGTATTTTAGGGTTAAATACTGTTATTGCGATGGGTGCTTTTCTACCTGCTTCAATTTTTATGGCCATTTTAATGGTGTTAGGAAGAATGTATAGAGATAATGAGATGGTAGCTATTGCATCAGCAGGTGGTGGTGTGGTTGTTATTTATCGGGCTGTTTTTTTATTGGTAATACCTTTAAGCCTTGTTGCTACAGGGTTTTCAATGGTGGCAACACCTTGGGCAGAAGCAAAAATTAGATCTTCGGTACATGAGGATAAAAAAATATCTGGTATTAGAGGGATTGCCGCAGGAAGATTTAGTGAATACAGTGAAGGCGATTTGGTTTTTTATACTGAAGATATAGATTCCGATAAGCGCATGATTAATGTTTTTGTGCAAAATAGGAGTGGTGGTAAATCAGGTATAGCTAATGCTAAGTATGGACGAATAAAGAATTTGCCTGGAGGCGTGTATTTAGTGTTAGAGGAGGGTGAAAGAATCCAAGGAATACCAGGAACTAAGGATTTTATTATAGAAAATTTTGATGAATATGGCGTTCGCATAGAGAAAAAGGCAAGCATTCTTCGGCAAAAACGCTATGCCATTCCCAGTGGTCAGTTATGGGTTTCAGAAAAACTTGAGGATGTAGCTGAAATTCAAAAACGATTGTCTATTCCCTTGGCTGTCTTATTTTTAAGTTTTTTGGCTGTTCCATTGGCAAAGCTTTCCCCTCGTGGTGGTGTGTACAGTAGTCTAGCTGTCGCTTTTGGCATTTATTTTATTTTTGGTAATTTGAGACGGATAAGTCATAGTTGGGTAGTTAATGAAACAATCCCAGTGTGGGCAGGATATTTCTGGATTTATTTTATATTGCTCTTGTTAGGCGGCGTACTTTTGATTCGTTTATATGGCATAAAATGGGTTGGCATGAGAATTAAAGAGCGAGGTGTGGTATGAATGTTTTAACTTTCTATATAGTTAGAGAGGTACTAAAAGGTTCTTTTGTGGCTTTGGGCATTTTGTTGACTTTGTTTAATTTGTTTACTTTGAGTGATGAATTAAAAGATGTAGGTACTGGTAGTTATGGTCTTAAAGAAGTCTTTATTTATCTTCTTTTAACCTCTCCAAGGGTGCTTTATGAGTTGGTTCCTTCAGCCGCATTATTAGGTAGTCTTTTTGTTGTAGGTGCAATGGGCAATCATCGGGAAATCGTAGCAATGCGTGCGGCAGGGCTACCAATATTCTGGGTGATTAAATCAGTGATGTTAGCAGGTGTTGTGTTGGTAGTTATTGCTGTGTTTGTAGGTGAATTTATTGCACCTGATGCAGAACAAAAAGCGCAATTACTAAAAATTAATACACAAAATGATAAAGTAATTATGCAGTCAAAGCATGGTTTATGGCTAAGAGAAGGGGCGCAGTTTATTAATGTCCGAAAAATTAAGGAAAAAGGTCATCTTGCAGATATTTATATTTATCAAATGAATGATGCAAATACTTTGTCATTAATGACGCAGGTTAAGCAAGCTCACTTTGTGGGGGATGGGCAATGGAATATGCAAGGTATTAGGCAATCTGAATTTTCTTTTAAACAGGTTTTTTCAAAGAGTAAGGAGCAGATGGATTGGAAAACATCGATTGATCCCGATTTGTTAAATGTTGTGGTGGTTAAGTCAGATAATATGTCTTTATATGATTTGTTTATGTATATCGACTTTTTAAGGACAAATAATCAAAAATCGCAAACTTATGAGTTGGCTTTTTGGAGTCGATTGATTAACCCTTTTGTGACTTTTGTTATGTTAATGGTGTCAATTCCTTTTGTAGTTGGAGCAGGTCGTGGCGTAAGTACAGGGAGTAGGATGATGTTGGGTATTATTATGGGTATGACTTTCAATATCTTTGACAAAATAGCGGGGCATGTGGGTTTGGTTTATGATTTTAACCCTATGTTGATGGCTATTTTACCGAGTATATTGGTTTTTTGTGGAGCGACTTATGCAGTCAGTCGGGTTCGTTGAGGAAACTCTGATTAAGTTTGGCGGAAGTAATGCTATTAATAGAAATTGTAGGGTTACGCTTTGGTTACAGGGATGCAAGGACTTTTAAGATCTCTCGGAAGGGATGGTTACAGGGATGGCAGAGATTGTTCCAGACAATCTTACTGCATTTCCACCATCCTTGGCGGTCAGCAGAGATTGTTCCAGACAATCTTACTGCATTTCCACCATCCTTGGCG
>QPIL01000120.1 GCA_003666325.1 Methylococcales symbiont of Iophon sp. n. MRB-2018 | reverse complement strand
CTTTAGTCTTTAGTCTTTAGTCTTTAGTCTTTAGTCTTTAGTCTTTAGTCTTTAGTCTTTAGTCTTTAGTCTTTAGTCTTTAGTCTTTAGTCTTTAGTCTTTAGTCTTTAGTCTTTAGTCTTTAGTCCTGAGTCCTGATCCTTTTTAAAGCTTGACTAACTATTAATTCAAAGTCTGCATAATTATACCCACTGTCTTTTCTGTGGCGCCTTTATTTTGCTTTATAAAAAGAGTTGCTTTTTCAACCATTTCTGCACTGAAATCAGAATCATTATACAAACGTAGCACGGTATCTAAAATTTGTGCATTAGTCTCACATTGTATGGCTGCTCCAAGATCTATCACATTTCTGGCAATTTCTTTAAAGTTCATCATATATGAGCCAAATAAGACTGGAACCTCCATAACAGCAGGCTCCAGAACATTATGCCCCCCCACCGGAACCATGCTACCAGCAACAAAACAAATATCTGCAACGCCATACAATAACTTTAATTCACCTATCGTATCTGCAATATAAACATCAATTGCATCTGTACATAGTTGACCTGTACTACGCATACAGACATTAAAATTCGCTTCTTCAACTAATGACTTTACTGCATTAAACCGTTCTGGATGCCTAGGCACAATTAACAAAAGTAATTCAGGAATCTGTTTTTTTAGTTGCAAATATAGTTCTAAAAAAATACTTTCTTCCCCTTTATGGGTACTTGCAATAATCCACACAAAGCGATTAATAAAGCATTCTTTCTTTATTTCTTTCGCTTGTTGAACAATATTATTATCTATTGCTAAATCAAACTTGATATTCCCCGAAACAGAGACTTTTTCTTCTCTTGCTCCAATATCAATAAAGCGTCTGCGGTCTTCTTTTGTTTGCGTCAAAACCCAGCAAACTTTTGATAATGCAGGCTTAACTAAAGCGGCTATTTTTTTATAGCCTTTTGCTGAATTGGCCGATAATCGCGCATTGATAATCATTAAAGGAATATGGTTATCTGCACACTGGGCATAAATATTTGGCCAAATTTCCTTTTCCATAATTATCGCTATTTTAGGCTTAAAAACGGATAGAAATTGTTTTACTACAACGGGTAAATCATAGGGTAAGTAAACATGCGCAACTGTATTATTCAGCACAGCTTGTACTCTTGCTGAACCCGTAGGCGTTGTTGTTGTAATAAGGATATTATTTGATGGGGATATTAGCTGTAATTGTTTAACCAAGGGGAAAATGGCTTCAGCCTCGCCGACTGATACAGCATGAATCCAGATGACATTAGTCGGATATTGTTTTTGATAAATAGCTAGGCGCTCTAGCCAGCGTTTTCGATATTCTGGTGCTTTGATTCCACGCCAATAGAGACGTAGCAGTATAAAGGGAGTTAATAAATAAAATAAAACAGTATAAATTTTAAGCATAATACGAATAAATTCGAATCTGAGCTATTTGTTCAACCATTTCATATAGAGTTGTACACCTTCTTCTACAGATTTGAATTGATAATCACAGCCAACAGATCTCAAGTTTTCTAAATTAGCTTCGGTAAAACTTTGATAACATCCCTTCAAATGCTCTGGAAAAGGAATATATTCAAGTTGACCCTGCTGATGGTATGCCAATACTGCATTAGCTACGTCATTAAAGCTCTGAGCGCGCCCTGTTCCCGTATTATATAAACCAGAAACTTGAGGGTTATCTAAAAACCATAAGTTAATATCAACGACATCAGCTACATAAATAAAGTCTCGTTGTTGCTCACCATTTCCATAGCCATCGCATCCTTCAAAAAGACGAACACTATTTGACTTTTTAATCTGATTATTAAGATGAAATGCAACACTTGCCATGCTACCTTTATGCTCTTCGTGTGGGCCGTAAACATTAAAGTATCGTAAACCAACCACTTGTGCCGTTAGTTTGTTTTGAAAGCGTCTGTAATATTGATCGAACTGAAATTTTGAATACGCATAAACATTCAACGGCTTTTCATAGCTCAGTTGTTCTTTAAAATTATTATCAGAACCATACACGGCAGCACTGGATGCATAAATGAAAGGAATTTTATGCGACTGACAATAATGCAATAAGGTCTTGCTGTATTCATAGTTATTTTTCATCATATAGCACCCATCCCACTCTGTTGTAGTAGAACAAGCACCCTGATGAAAAATGGCTTTTATTGATGTAGCTGAATAAAAACCTTGTTGTAATTTTAGCAAAAAATCATTTTTATCTTGGTAATCGGCAATCTGACAATCTACTAAGTTTTTATACTTAACACCGTTAGTCAAGTCATCGACCACTAAAATATCATCGTAACCTCGCTGGTTCAAACCCAGCACAAGGTTGCTACCAATAAAGCCTGCACCTCCAGTTACGATGATCATAATGTTTTATGCTTCAGCGGCAATCTCAATGGATAATGTTACTATCACATCTGAATGCAGATGAATGTCAATATTATAATTACCTATTTGACGTATTACCCCCGTAGGCATTCTAACTTCATGCTTCTCAACTTTAACACCTGCTTCTGTCAATGCATCTGCAATATTTTGAGTTCCTACAGAACCAAATAATTTGCCTTCATCGCCTGCTTTATGAGTAATAACAACCGTCAATTCACTCAAAGCAATCGCGTGTGCACTGGCAGCGGCTAATTTCTCTGCTGCTATTTGTTCAAGTTCGACACGAAGTGTTTCAAATTCTTTAATTTTTTCAGCAGTTGCTACTACAGCTTTACCTTGTGGAAGCAGATAATTTCTACCATAACCTGCCTTAATACTAACCTTGTCACCTAAGTCACCTAAGTTAGCTATTTTTTCAAGAAGAATAACTTCCATCTTTAATGCTCCTTACATCGATTTTGAATCGAATATTCAAGAACTATTCAGTCCTTACTTTATTTGAAAATTTACTGCGTAAGTCTACCCAAACATCAGTTATCCCTACAATAATGACAACTGCAATAGCATGAGGAATCATTATCAGCGTTACGTATAGCATTGGCACCAAAAAACGCTTCATTTTCAATGTTGAAAAAGCGGCGTGTAATATTGCTGTACCTATGAATGTATATAAAACAATAAAAATAATTGTTATATTCCAGAAAATCTCTGCAATATCACCCGACATAAACCATGCCATCATTAAAACAAAAACACTCACTAAAGCCACTTTAGGGCGGACTTTAAGGGTGAGATATTCTTCTCTAAAACCACCTGGATTATAAAGTGCTGCTTGCCACATCCGCGCTAAGAATAGCCCAAACAATAGTCCATAAATAGCTCCAGCAGTTATACCTCCCGTCATATAGTGGGAAAATATCTGGATGGATTGTTTAATGTCATCTACTGGCATATCAGAATCATTAGCCAACATGGGTTTTACCATCCCTTCAAGTACCGCTTGCCACATCAAAGCAGGATCACTGACATAGACATAAAAACCTATTACAGCAATAATTCCTATAATTACAGCAATTTCAATTGCAACGGATAAATGCTTATTTCTTCTTAATACAATGGAAATAAACCATATCGGTAGCCATAACATCAAGCCATAAAGCAAGGCAAACTGAAAACTACCAAAAAGAAAAAAACCAAGCAATGCGGCTGATAGGCAAGCACAGATGAGAACATAAAATCCCTCATATCCCCCCCGTCTTAAAGTAACTAATGCTACAGAGGCTGAACTTACGATACTTGCAGGAGGCAAAACTAACGACAATAATGCCAACGAAGAAGCAACTATCATGGCTTGCATTCTTCCTTTCATTATATAAGCTGCCAGAAAGTTCATCTCTACTTACCGCTAAACCTATTTATGTGAATCGCAAAAAGGCAATAAAGCAACATATCTCGCTTGCTTTATTGCTGTTGAAAGCTGTCTTTGATACTTTGCTGCTGTACCTGTAATACGACCAGGAATAATTTTACCTGTTTCTGCTATGTATTCACTTAACAAAGCAATATTTTTATAATCAATCTCTGGAGAGCCTTCAGTATCAAATTGACTCATTTTTTTATGTCTCATGTTAGTTGCCATGATAATCCTCTAATGTTTTACTTGTGGGTTTACTTAGCATCTTTTGAAGTTGCTTCTTTTTCTACTTCAGCAGTTTTAGTAGCAGCTTTCTCGGTAGCTTCGGTTTCGGCGACTTTTGTAGTGACTTCTTCGGTAGCTTCGGTTTCGGCAGCTTTTGTAGCGGCTTTCTCGCCAGCTTCGGTTTCGGCAGCTTTTGTAGCGGCTTTCTCGGCAGCTTCGGTTTCGGCAGCTTTTGTAGCGGCTGCGGCTTCTGCTGCTTTAGTTTCAGCTGCCTTTACTTCTTCTGCTTTAGCTGCTGCAATCAGAGAGTCCGTTGTAATGGCTTCTTTTTTTGCTATTGTCATACTGCGTAAAATAGCATCGTTAAAACGAAAACCACTTTCTAGCTCATCTAAAGTAGTTTGATCACATTCCACATTCATCAATACATAATGTGCTTTATGGATTTTCTTTATAGGATAGGCTAAATGTCTACGCCCCCAATCTTCAAGACGATGAATTTTGCCGTCAGCATCTTCAATAGTTGCTTTATAACGGTCAATCATTGCTTGAACCTGAGAACTTTGGTCAGGATGTACTAAAAAGACGATTTCATAATGTCGCATTTTTTCTCCTTTTGGGATAAGCCTTCTGCTTAAATATTTGTATATAGCAGTAAAGCAAGGACGGAGCAAAGAACTCCAATGAACTGGGCATTATAGTTTTTTTTATCTAGTTTGCATAGCTTATTTTTAAGCAGAAAACAAGGTGATCAAGTCTAATACCGTATTCAACAAATACGACTCCTTTGCTTATAGGGATCAGGACTAAGGACTAAAAACTAAAGTAACTGGAACCTCTGTTACCGCACGTCATTCCCGAAGTCTGTTATCGGGAATCTAGTTTTAAACACCTGGATTTCTGCTTAGAACATGCAGGAATGGCGGAGTGAGGCGGCCCTTATAGGGTTGCTATTAAAAACCAGACAAAACATTAGAATATTTTTCAAGCCCTATTCCACCATTGCCATTTGCGCTTGGACGACACTCAAAATTTAATTTACATACATTATAGGATCATCTCTATCAGTGCTTGTTATCGAATACGACCAATGATTCCTTCTAATTCTTCTAAACTGGTGTAATTAAAAACCAATTTTCCTCTGCCATTATTTTGATGATTAATGGTTACTTTGGTACCTGTTTTTTCTGATAGTTGTTCTTGTAACTTTAGCGTATCAGTATCTGCTTGTTTTTTTTCAGCTATCTTTTCATTGCCCCAATTTTTAATTATTTTTTCAACAGCGCGTACTGTTAAGCTCTGTTTGACAACTCTATTGGCTACTTCAATTTGCGAATCACCGTCTAGGGATAATAATGCCCGGGCATGCCCCATTTCTATTAATCCTTTCCCTAAAAGGTTTTTTACTTCACTTTTTAAATCTAACAAACGCAATAAGTTAGAGACTGTTGCCCTGGACTTTCCTATTGCATCAGCCACTTGTTGATGTGTCATTTCAAGCTCATCAAGTAACCTTTTTAATGCTTCTGCTTCTTCCAACGCATTTAAGTCTTCTCTTTGGATGTTTTCAATTAGTGCTACAGCCATGGCAGCTCTATCATCAATCTGTTTTATCAGCACCGGCACTTCTTGTAAAGCTGCCAATTGAGCCGCTCGCCAACGACGCTCCCCTGCAATGATTTCATATTGATTATCTGCAATTAATCGAACCACAATGGGTTGAATAATGCCTTGTGCCTTAATTGAGTCCGCTAAATCCTGAAGTGCCTCTGGATTCATATCTTTTCGTGGTTGATATTTTCCTCTTTGTAAAAACTCTATCGGTAAGCTTTGCCGATTTTGAGTTTTCTCTACACTGGTGACAGGCTGTAGTTCTCCTAACAAAGCATCCAGACCTCGACCTAAACCACGTTTTTTTGCAGCCATCTATTGTTTCTCTTCTTTTCTAATCATTTCGCCAGCCATTGCAAGATATGCAACAGCACCTCGGGATTTATTATCGTATTGAATGATAGGTAAACCATGACTGGGTGCTTCTGCTAAGCGTATGTTTCGGGGAATACACACTCTAAAAACATCCTCTTTAAAATAAGCTAATAACTGTTCTGAAACATCTTTAGTTAAGCGACTTCTATTATCAAACATGGTTCTTAAAATCCCTTCCAAATGCAGTTGAGGATTAATTCTATCCTGAATACTTTTTATAGTAGACAATAATGCCGACAGCCCTTCTAATGCATAATATTCACACTGCATAGGAATCAATACACTATTAGCAGCAACCATCGCATTCAAGGTCAGCATATTTAATGAGGGAGGACAGTCAATAAAAATATAATCATAGTCTTCTTGTACTTGCAATAAGGCATCTGCAAGACGACGCTCTCGACTAATTGCATTCATTAACTGTATTTCAGCCGCCGTTAAGTCAGCATTTCCGGGAATAATATCAAACCCCAAAGACTTATTTTTTATAATTATCTCTGAGGCAGGTACTTCTTCTAGTAACAATTCACAACTGGAATATTTAGCTTCATCTTTATCCACACCACAGCCCATAGCAGCATTGCCTTGCGGATCCATATCAATGAGCAATACTCTACGATTTGTAGCGGCTAGGGATGCGGACAGATTAACGCTGGTTGTGGTTTTTCCTACTCCACCTTTTTGATTAGTAACGGCAATGACTTTACCCATTATCTACAAACTTTTCTATTTTGATTAAACATCTTTTACCTTCCACGCCTGGTACATTCAGTGGAATAATTGAATATGGAACGGTCATAGTAGCTAGTTCTTGTTGAGACTGCTGAGCCTTCATAGCTAATAGAACCCCGTTTTTATTCAATAGATGTTGAGTTAACTGCATAATATCTTGCAAACTTGCAAAAGCCCTCGTAATAACAGTAGAAAAGTCATATTCAGGTTTAATGTTTTCAACGCGTGTATGTAGAACTGTCACATTCTTTAGTTGTAACTCTAAGATCGCTTGTTGTACAAAACGTGTTTTTTTTGAGTTGGAATCTACTAGAGTAAACGCAACATCTGGTAAAAAAACAGCCAGAGGTATGCCTGGTAAACCTGCTCCAGTTCCAATATCGGCAACTCGCGATCCTTTTATAAAAGGTAAAACAGTTAAACTATCAAGTATATGCAAACGTGCCATCTCATCCCTGTTTCTTATTGCGGTCAAATTGTAAGCTTTATTCCATTTTTCAATGAGCTTAATAAAAGCTAATAATAATTGTAGCTTGTCATCATCTACGGTGATAGCAAGTTCTTGCATCCCTTGCTGCAAAACCTGCTGACAATTCTCCATTATCCAGATTTCTTTTTTAAATGCACCAATAATAAAGAAATAGCCGCTGGAGTTATTCCTGGTATCCGTGATGCTTGACCTAATGTTTCTGGTTTTTGCACTTTTAGTTTTTCACTGATTTCGTTAGAAAGCCCTGAAACTTTGCTGTAATCTTCATCCATAGGTAATTTAAAGTCATTATAACGCTGGATTCGGTTGATCTCTATTTGCTGACGATCAATATAACCTGCATATTTGGCTTGAATGGCAACTTGCTGTGCCACTTGCTCATCAATATCACTAATAGCCGCAAATTTAAGTAAATTATCCACATCCACTTCTGGACGACATAACAGTGCCATCATATTGGCTTCTTTTTTAAGCTCCTTGCCCCATATTTGTTCCGCTTGCTTCGCTTGCTTTGTCCCCGTTCTTACCCATTGTTTGGTTAAATCAGTTTGCAGTTGGGTTATAGCTTCACGTTTTTGCTGAAAGGCTTGCCAACGCACATCATCCACTAAGGCTAATTCCCTACCTTTTTCAGTTAAGCGTAAATCAGCATTATCTTCTCTTAACAGAAGGCGATATTCGGCTCGACTGGTAAACATGCGATAAGGCTCTTCTGTGCCCAGCGTGATCAAATCATCAATCATCACACCGATATAAGCTTCATTACGTTGTGGGCACCAGCTCTCAAGATCATTCACTAATCTTGCCGCATTTAAACCAGCAATCAAACCCTGTGCTGCGGCTTCTTCATAACCCGTGGTTCCATTAATTTGCCCAGCAAAAAACAAACCCTTTATATGTTTAGTTTCTAAAGATGCTTTTAAATCAATCGGATTAAAAAAATCATATTCAATGGCATAGCCAGGACGAATAATGACTGCATTTTCAAAACCTACCATGGATTGAACCAGTTGATGCTGAATATCGAAAGGCAAACTGGTTGAGATACCATTTGGATACACTTCATGGGTTTGCAAACCTTCTGGTTCTACAAAGATTTGATGAGAATCTCGATCAGCAAAGCGCACTACTTTATCTTCAATAGAAGGACAATAGCGCGGGCCTACACTATCAATTACACCCGTGTACATGGGTGATCTGTTCATGCCAGAGCGAATAATATCGTGTGTCTTACTATTGGTACGAGTGATATAACAAGGTATTTGACGAGGATGCTGCGCTCGATTACCGATATAGGAAAATACAGGCAATATCTCATCGCCATGTTGTGTTTCCAGCTTGTCAAAATCAATAGACCTGCCGTCTATTCTGGGTGGCGTGCCTGTTTTTAAACGATCAACACGAAAAGGAAGTTCACGTAAGCGTTCTGATAAAGCAATGGAGGCAGAATCACCCGCTCGACCAGCGCTATAATTTTCTAAGCCAATATGAATTAAACCACCTAAAAATGTACCGGTGGTCAATACAATGGCTTTGGCGAAAAAATCCAGACCCATTTGGGTTTTAATACCAACAACTTTGTCACCTTTAACAATTAAATCCGCAACGGTTTGCTGAAACAAGGTCAGGTTTTGCTGGTTTTCTAACCTAGTTCTGATCGCTTGCTTATATAAACTTCGGTCTGCTTGCGCTCGTGTTGCTCTTACCGCAGGCCCTTTACTTTCATTTAAGGTTCTAAATTGAATACCAGCAAGATCGGCTGCATACGCCATTGCACCACCCAAGGCATCAATCTCTTTAACTAAATGCCCTTTACCTATTCCACCAATGGCAGGGTTGCAACTCATTAACCCTAAGGTATCTATATTCTGCGTAAGCAGTAATGTTTTGACACCACAACGCGCTGAAGCTAATGCTGCTTCAGTACCTGCATGTCCACCACCAATAATTATAACGCCAAACTTTTTCTGGAAATCCACAACGGTTCTATGTTCAAATAAAGGGTTTATATTAATAGACTATGGAGAATATTCCAAAACTTTTAAGGAGTTATTATGAAAAAAAGAAAAAATTCCAAAATATTGGAATTTATACACAGCAAAAATCCAGTAGCAAAATTTGCTTTTCAATTTAACAAAGCACAAACATTCAAAGACAAAACAAAATATCAAAGGAATGCTAAACATAAAAGCAGGGAGTCTTTTTTAATATTATCTAATAAAAATATTAAAAAAGGCTCTCTGCTATTTAACTGATTCCTGTTACTTTGCTGATAGAGCTAACTTTACAAGCCTTCTGTCTTATACCACATTCAAAAAATAACTAAACTAAAAAAATCCACTCTCTACTACTCAAACCTCCAACAAAACCATACTCATTTGGTATTTAATTCTAAGCCTGTCCCCTATCTATATTTTTATAGTCTTATTATTTTTTGAATTTTCTATAATACCATTATTCAAAAATAAATGCTGTGATAGTGTCTGTTTTTTTAAAAAATGTATAAGCCAACTCCAATAAATAGTCAACCCTTAAAAACACAGCAAGCATCTGATTTATAATAATAAATTAAACAAAAACTATAGGAAAAAAGCAGTATTTGGTAAAATAACGGCTATTTCTTGGTCGTTTTGCTGATAAACGATAACAGACTTCGGGAATGACGTATGGTAACAGAGGTTCCAGTTACTTTAGTCCTGAGTCCTGAGTCCTGAGTCCTGAGTCCTGAGTCCTGAGTCCTAAGTCCTAAGTCCTAAGTCCTAAGTCCTAAGTCCTGAGTCTTGAGTCTTGAGTCTTGAGTCCTGAGTCTTTATTTTTGCTACGCTTCTGCTGATGGGAAATTTGGTTTTTTCTAATGTGAGTGTGTGTGTTCATAAAAATAATCAATCATGCTATCTTTTACTGCTTCAACAGCAACGCCATGTTTGTATACCATTAAGCTACCTAAATCAGCACCTAATATTATTAAAAGGACTAATAATGCAGAGCAAGATAAATTTAATATTTTGCTAATACCTTCTATCATGCCATGACTTAATATCCGCCATAGGGAAAGGAATACGGCTAGAGATAAGATGGAAATGCCGATAATTTCATGTTTTTCCATTATTGCGTGTACATTGCCTCCATGTTGAACACTCCCTTTAGCTGCTAAGCCAGCGGCTACTGCGGCACCAGCTGCGATGGTTCCTAAATAGAGCAAGCCTGTGGAAAATTGATGCCAAGCTGGTTTTTTTAATAGACTAGCTAATAGATCAATAACAAAATAGGTCAATAAAAAGGCAATAGGAAAATGTACTATGAGTGGATGAATATTCTCTATTCCAGAAATACCGGGTAAAAGTATAGAAAAAACTTCGCTAGGGGAGCGTTCTAATAAGCCCTCTAAAAAAGTAAGTAATTCTGCTACGGTATTGGCTATACCCCCTTGACTATGCCCAGCACCATGAACGTGAAATGTTAATAAATTATAGCTATCGATCATATTTATAGTCAAAAATTTCGAGTTAAAAAAATTAATTATGCTGAGGTCTCAATATGCAAATCGACAGGCATCCGCGGGTAACTTATTAAATGCTGAATGTTTGTTGATTTTATACTTTTCAGGGTAATACACCCCTCCTAAATACAATCCATAGGGCGGTGCCGTTATGCCACCTTGTCTTCTGTCTTTAATATCAAGCAACTCTTGCACCCAATCTATAGATTGTTTGCCTGTGCCAATCGCCATTAATACTCCGGCGATATTTCTCACCATGTGATGCAAAAAAGCATTAGCTACTAATTCTATAACTACTTCGTCAGCTTGGCGAAAAACATTAATAAAATGCATTAGCCTATCAGGACTGGCTGACTGACAGCTTAATGCTCTAAAGGAAGAAAAATCATGGTGTCCAATTAATGATTGAGCAGCAATATGCATTTTAACTTCAGCTAAAGGATGGTGACACCATGATACTCTACTATGCTGCAAGGCAGAATTCGTCGAGCGATTCAAAAAAACATAACGGTAATAACGTGCCACCGCACTATAACGTGCATGGAAATCATCAATAGCCCATTTTGCCCAAAGAATGCGTATATCGGCTGGTAAATTACGATTGCCTCCCCTGATCCAGTTGTCATGCGTTCGAATACTATCGGTATCAAAATGTACAACTTGTTCTAAAGCATGGACACCTGTATCTGTTCTGCCTGCGCATTGTACTTTTATTTTTTGATTAGCAATTAATGATAAGGATTTCTCCATCTCACCTTGAACAGTGCGTCGATTATCTTGGCGTTGCCAGCCAGAAAAATGGCTACCATCATATTCAATACCTAATACGATTCTATGCATTTTATTCAACAAATACGGTTACTCCTGTCTTGACTCGGTTATATAAGTCTAAAACATCTTCATTTTTCATGCGTATGCAACCATGTGATTCTGCTTTGCCAGTGATCAAGCCATCTGGACAGCCGTGAATATAGATATATCGCCAACTTGAATCAACTCTGCCATACCTATTTTTGCCAGGTTCTAGCCCTGCCAACCATAATATCCGAGTGAGTATCCAGTCTCTATCTGGAAATGCCTCAGCTAATGAAGCACTATAAACTTCTGCGTTAGGTCTTCGTCCTACAAACACAGCATTTAGAGGTTGATTGTCGCCAATTTTTGCCCTGATTTTATGCCAGCCTCTAGGAGTACATTCACTACCCATAGTCTCTCCTGCACCATTTTTAGCGGTTGAAACAGGATAGCTTATTGTGGTTTTTCCATGATTAATTAATGCTAGTTTCTGCTCTGTAATGGAAATATGAATGTAGTGGGAAGTAAACTTCATATTGGCTGACTAGGCTTTTGCAAAAAGTGCAATGGATTCCACATGTCCAGTTTGAGGGAACATATCAATCACCCCTGCCTTAAGCAGTTTATAGCCCAATTCATTAACCAAAATAGCTGCATCTCGCGCCAAAGTAGAAGGGTTACAGGAAACATACATAATTAAATCTGGCTTCCAGTATTTTAAATTATGCAATACTTTAGCGGCTCCTGCTCTGGAAGGGTCTAACATAACTTTATTGAATTTTTGTTTTGCCCAGGCTTGATCAGAAACATCTTTATTGAGATCGGCTACAAAAAACTCAACATTGTCTAGCTTGTTTAATATGGCATTTTCTTTAGCATGATTAAGCAGTGGTAAATCGCCTTCTACACCCACCACATGTCCTGCTTTAGTAGCCATAGGCAAGGTAAAGTTACCTAAACCACAAAATAAATCTAATACATTATCATTTTCGTTTAAATCTAGGGTTTCGATAACACGGTTTACCATTTTTTTGTTAATTTCATAATTAACTTGGATAAACATCGCTGGTTTAAAGTTAATTTTAATATTTTGTTCAGATAATACATAAGTAAGGGCTATTTCTGGCTCACCCTCAATCGGAACAATGCTATCTGGGCCTTTGGATTGCAGGCAAATATGCATTTTATGTTGATGGCCGAAAGCACGCATACGTTCTTTATCTTCGGCAGAAGGTGGTTCCAATACGCGAAATGCCAAGACACAATCTTCATCACCAATCGCCACTTCAATTTGTGGTATTTTATCTTTAATCGTTAAACTGCCGATCATTTCAGATAAGTCCATTAGCTTCTCACCGACAGATGGAGACATGACTTTACAGCTTTCAATTTCGGCTAAAAAGGGGTTGCGGCGTTCTCTAAATCCAACTAATACACGATCTTTTTTAGCTACATATTTAACACCCATGCGTGCTTTTCTACGATACCCCCAATATGGCCCAGTTAAAGGTTGCCATATTTCTGGGATGTCAATTTTACCTATACGATTGAATTGTTCTGTTAATAAGCCTTCTTTAATGCTGATTTGTGCTTCATTTTTTACATGTTGAAAGCTACAACCACCACATATACCAAAATGAGGGCATTCTGGATCAACCCGTAGTTCAGACCGTGTGTGTAAAGTGTCTATTTTACCTTCTGCATAATCTCTGCGACTATCCGTATAGATAAAGTCAAGTTGTTCGCCTGGTAACGCTTCATCTATAAAAACCACTTTACCATCAACATGAGTAATGCCTCGACCGTCATGCGCTAAAGATTCAATAGTCACGGTGATGGGTGTTTCGGATAATTTTTTCTTTTTAGCTATTCTAGGTCTCATATTTATTTTTGTTTTCAGCCTTTTGAAGTTTGATAGCAAGCTGATTTTGCATTGCTAATCCAGCATTTGGCAAAGGTTGATAATCACTTAGCCATTCGGGATGACCGTTAAATAGCCTTATACGGTTGTCTATTGGTATTTTCAGCAATCAATCGACTGATTTTATTTCTATCTTTTGGAATAATAGAGTCTCTTATTTTGCGTTAGCTAACAGAATTGAAGCTAGATTATAACTAATAAATAATCTTGTAATCGCACACTATTCATTATCTAAACAGCTAGCAAGGGTAAAGCACATAATCAGAAGGTGATAATATGAGTGCTAGATTGGTATTTATTTGTTGAATACGGTATTACCTTCATTTCAACGTTTTTGATTTCTCAGGGACTTTCCAAACCTAAGGCTAGTGAAAATATTTCGGTGCTATTCATCTTTATGATTTTATCGGGTAAGAAAATCTGTAATTATAATTGTTTACACTCTGTTTGCCATAGACCCAAAAAACAACCCAAATAAAAGCTATAGTCCAAAAAAAAGACCTGATGGAGCGGCGATTTTGTTTCTAATAAAAAACCCAAACAGAGCTTGACAAAAATAAAAATATACCTGAGAGAATTTTGTAGCAAAAAAGGCAATTAAAGGCTTTGAAAAAAATTAGTAACATGGGGTTATACACAGAATGTTTTTTTATAGTTAAACAACATACTGTAAACTATTGATTTATTATAGAAAGTGTTTATTTATTTCCAACTCATTGTTTTATAGGTAAAAAAATATTATTGTCTAAAAAGCACACAATTTAAGCCTAGCCCACAAATAATCAATATTAAGAGCGGTTATCATACAGTTATAAACAGAGTTATCCACAAGTTTTGTGGACAAGTTTGCAGGTCATTGATTTATTGATTTTATGGCTAATAAATGCTGGAATTTAAAGCATTATTTCAGCTTGCAATAATTTAATTTCATCCCTCATAGCTGCTGCCGCTTCAAATTCTAGGTCTTTCGCATGTTGGTACATTTTGTCTTCCAGTTGCTTTAACTTTTTACCTATTTGTTTAGGAGTCATTGTTTTATATTCTGCCACTGCTTCGGCTATTTTGGTTTTAGATGCTGTATCCCCAAAACCAGCACCTGGAATCCCAAACTCCAAAATATCGGTAACAGATTTCACAATACCTTTCGGTGTTATCCCTTGTTCAAGATTAAATTGTTTTTGTGTTTCTCTACGGCGTTCGGTTTCATCAATTGCCATACGCATGGAGTTTGTGACTTTATCGCCATAAAGTATGGCCATACCATTTACATTTCTAGCGGCTCGTCCAATAGTTTGTACCAGTGAAACTACCGAACGTAAAAAACCTTCTTTATCTGCATCCAGTATTGCCACTAAAGAAACTTCTGGAATATCCAGCCCCTCGCGTAGCAAGTTGATACCCACCAGTACATCAAATTGACCCAAACGTAAATCACGGATGATTTCTACCCGTTCAATAGTATCAATATCAGAATGTAAATAACGTACTTTAATATCATGTTCCATCAGATAATCCGTTAAATCTTCCGACATTCTTTTGGTTAAGGTGGTGACCAAAACACGCTCCTTGAGTTTGACCCGCTTATGAATTTCAGAAAGCAAATCATCTACTTGTGTTGTCGCAGGACGTACTTCAATTAATGGGTCCAACAGTCCTGTGGGCCTGACTACTTGCTCAACAAAATCATGACAATATTCTTTTTCGTATTTACTGGGCGTTGCAGAAACATAAATTCTCTGCGCTATTTTCGCTTCAAACTCCTCAAACATTAAGGGTCTGTTATCCAATGCAGAAGGCAATCTAAAACCGTATTCGACCAAAGTTTCCTTACGCGACCGATCTCCTTTATACATGGCACCAATTTGCGGGACGGTAACATGGCTTTCATCAAGAATCAGTAAAGCATTATTGGGTAAATAATCAAACATGGTTGGTGGTGACTCTCCCTGTCCTCTGCCAGATAAATAGCGGGAATAATTTTCTATGCCTGAGCAATACCCCACTTCGATAATCATTTCTATATCAAATAAAGTGCGTTGCTCAAGACGTTGTGCTTCCACTAATTTGCTGTTTTCACGAAGCTGTTCCAAGCGCTCTTTTAATTCTATTTTTATCGCGTCAACAGCTGTCAGCAATTTTTCTCTGGGGGTTGCGTAATGCGTTTTTGGATAAACCGTATAACGCGCCAAACGCTGGGTAAGTTCTCCAGTGAGGGGGTCAAATAATGATAAGCGCTCAATTTCATCATCAAATAGCTCAATACGCAAAGCCTGTTCCTCTGACTCCGCTGGAAATACATCAATAACATCACCACGCACCCGATAAGTTGCACGCTTCAGATCCATATCATTGCGGGTGTATTGCATTTCAGCCAAACGTCTTAATAAATCACGCTGTTTGATCAAATCCCCCCGTACTAAATGTAAAACCATTTTAAAATAAGATTCGGGCTCACCCAAACCATAAATGGCAGAAACAGTAGCAATGACAATAGTATCTTGACGCTCAAGCAAAGCCTTGGTCGCCGATAAACGCATCTGTTCAATATGTTCGTTTAAAGAAGCATCTTTATCAATAAAAGTATCTGATGCTGGGACATAAGCCTCTGGTTGATAATAGTCATAATAAGAGACAAAGTATTCCACACTATTATGAGGGAAAAACTCTTTCATTTCGCCATATAGCTGGGCAGCCAAGGTTTTGTTGGGTGCCATAATCATTGCAGGACGTTGTGTCTGCATAATCACATTGGCAATAGTAAAGGTTTTTCCAGAACCAGTAACTCCCAGCAAAGTTTGATGCACTTCACCATCGTTTAAACCTTCAATTAATTGCTGTATGGCTTTAGGTTGGTCTCCGGCAGGTTGGTAATGACTTTGAATTTTAAATTTTTTTTTCACGAATACTTTATTTCTCTAAAACTAGCGTAATACTATATTCAATAAGTAAATATACTAATATAGTACTTATATTAGTGCCTTATGTGTTTGCTAAAAATAGGAGCTACTTATTTATAACTCCCTATTTTTTAGTGTGCTTATAAGGTCATAATATGGCTGCTATATTGGTGTGTTTATTTGTTGGATAATGGTATAACTGCTTAGATTGCCCTCTATAGAGTAAGCTAAGTAGTTACAAACTAGCCAGCTATTATACATAGAGTATAATAGCCAGATTATTGATATTTAGAGACCTCAGCATAACTCTGGGCGAGAGAGAGACGATAGAATTTTTCAGGCTTTAGTCAAAATACAAGTGTAATAGTGGGCTATTGCGCGTTATTTTGACTGAAAGATGGAAAACTTCTAGTCTTTTTTATCCGTTCATGCGTTATGCTGAGGTCTCATTTAAGTTGAGCCTAGGGAATTATGCGTATAAAACTATCAAACAGAGTAAATGCGGTTAAACCATCACCCACATTAGCAATCACAGCCAGAGCCGCTGAAATGCGAGCAGCAGGTAAGGATATTATTGGATTAGGTGCAGGTGAGCCCGATTTTGATACACCAGAACATATCAAACTAGCAGGAATTAGAGCTATTGAAAATGGGTTTACCAAATACACGGCTGTGGATGGTATTGCTGATTTAAAAACAGCGATTATTGACAAGTTTAAAGCAGATAACGGCTTTGATTATCAGCCGAATCAAATTCTGGTATCTTGTGGTGGTAAACAAAGTTTTTTTAATTTGGCCCAGGCATTACTCAACGCGGGTGATGAAGTGATTATTCCTGCTCCTTACTGGGTTTCATACCCTGATATGGTTTTATTAGCAAATGGTGTGCCTGTTATTGTTAAAGCAGGTCAGGATCAACAATTTAAAATTAACCCTGGGCAGTTACGTGCTGCGATTACTGATAAAACCCGTTTATTTGTCATTAATAGTCCATCAAACCCCAGTGGTATGGCTTATTCCCAAGAAGAGCTGAAAGCATTAGCTGACGTTTTAAAAGATTATCCCAAAATTATTGTGGCTACTGATGATATGTATGAGCATATTCTTTGGGATAGAGGTTCTTTTGTTAATATTTTAAATGCCTGTCCTGAGTTATATGACCGAACCATGGTATTAAACGGTATTTCCAAAGCCTACTCAATGACTGGCTGGCGTATTGGATATGCAGCAGGGCCGGTGAGTCTGATTGCAGCCATGAGTAAAATTCAATCACAAAGTACATCAAACCCCACCTCTATTTCTCAAGTTGCTGCGGTGGAAGCTATTTCTGGTGATCAAAGTTGTATAGAAACTATGCTGGTTGAATTTAAAAAGCGGCATGATTATGTGGTAGCAGAATTGAATACTTTTGAGGGGTTCGAATGTATTAAAAGTGATGGTACCTTTTATCTATTCCCCAATGTGGAAAAACACATTGCTAAACTAAAGGGTATTAATAATGATCTGGATTTTGCCGAATATTTGATTAAAAATGCTGGCGTTGCATTAGTCCCTGGTTCTGCTTTTGGTTGTCCAGGGCATATTAGAATATCTATTGCGACCAGTATGGAAAATCTGAAAAATGCCTTAGCGCGTATTAAGGCCGCTATTTAATCAAGATAAATGCTGCAAAGGATGGCGGAAAAGGCGAGTTTAATTGACACTGACCCTGAAATATCCCACAAACCTACCCCACAGTCTCAAACCTACTATAAAACTTATTTAGTCAACCCTTAAAAAAAACAACCATCTGATTTATAACAATAAATTAAACAAAAATCATAGGTAAAAAAAGCAGTATTTGGTAAAACAACGGCTATTTATTGGTCGTTTTGCTGATAAAACATACTAACAAAATCAACCCCAAACACAGAGCAACTAAACCTCTTTCATTCAGAGTTATTTGTTAAATAGGGTATAAGATCCGCGTCACCTGCATATTCTAAGCAGGAATCCAGATGTTTAAAACTAAATTCCAGATAACAGACTTCGAGAATGACGTGGTAACAGAGGTTCCAGTTACTTTAGTCTTGGGTCTTTAGTTCTGGTGCGTGGGCAGAGATTGTTCCAGACAATCTTACTGCATTTCCACCATCCTTGGCGGTCAGCAGAGATTGTTCCAGACAATCTTACTGCATTTCCACCATCCTTGGCGGGCAAACGCACCCTACTTCTAGCCCTTTAGTCTTGAGTCTTGAGTCTTGAGTCTTGAGTCCTGAGTCTTGAGTCCTGAGTCTTGAGTCCTGAGTCTTGAGTCCTGAGTCTTTAGTCTTTAGTCTTTAGTCTTGAGTCTTGAGTCTTTAGTCTTGAGTCTTGAGTCTTGAGTCTTGAGTCTTGAGTCTTGAGTCCTGAGTCTTTATCCTTATCAAGATCTTTTTGCTACATTGATTGCCGCCGTTCAATAGTGTTTTTTTGAAGTATAATCTACTGATCTTTCTAGGTTTAAGGTTAAAAAAACCTGCAAAATGTTTAACATTACTCTATTTGAACCCAAAATCCCGCAAAATACGGGAAACATTATTAGACTGGTCGCCAATAATGGATGTCATCTACATTTAATAGAGCCGTTGGGTTTTAATCTTGAAGAAAAAAACCTGCGCCGGTCAGGTCTTGACTATAAAGACCTAGCAAATATCACCCAACACTCAAGTTATCAGGCATTTTTAGCAGCAGTGCCGAATCGAAGAATATTAGCAATAACGACTAAAGGCATGCAACTTTATGATCAAATAAAATACCAAGCAGGTGACGTTTTGTTATTTGGTTCAGAAACAGCAGGATTACCCGCAGAACTTCAACAGGAGATTCCTACAGAGCATCAATTAAGAATCCCCATGCAAGCCAATAACCGCAGTATGAATTTATCCAATACCGTAGCTTTGGTGAGTTATGAAGCCTGGCGACAGCAAGGTTTTTTAGGTGGGGAATAAATTTTTTTGTTGCTCACTATGCTGCTGATTAAAAGGCAAATGTTGATAGCATTGTTGCTTATATTGTTGAATTAACACTTTTTCGCGATCTAAAAAATTAGCGATTAATTTTGAGAATTGCGAGTCTTGTACCCAATGTGCTGAATAGGTTGTTATGGGTATAAAACCTCGGGCTATTTTATGCTCACCTTGTGCGCCAGAGTCAAATACCTGTAGCTTGTGTTTAATGCAATAATCTAAACCTTGATAATAACAAGTTTCAAAATGCAGATGTTTGTATTCTTGATAACATCCCCAATAGCGACCATATAAGGCTTTTTCGCCAATAAAACTCAGAGCAGCACCGACATAGCGTTGATCTTTAATCGCCAGTACCAGTAAAATTTGTTCTGCCATAGTTTTAGCCAATTGTTTAAAGAAGTCAATATTCAAATAAGCCGATTGACCGCGTTTTAAATAAGTCAGTTGATAAAATTGAAAAAACACTTGCCATTGTTGTTCGCAGATGTCCTCACCCTGAACTTGAACAATTTGAATACCTGCATTTTTTACTTGCTGGCGTTCTTTTTTGATTTGTTTACGTTTTCTGGAAGTGAATGTTTGTAGATAATCATCAAAATCAGCATAATGATTATTAAACCATTGGAACTGAACATTTTGCCGAATTAGTAGCTGATGCTGTAATATTTCGGTTTGAGCCTTATCAGTAAATAAGCAGTGTAGACTGGATATATTGTTAACTTCAGCCTGTTGTTGAATAAACTCAACACATAACGGGATAATGTCTGATGCATTACCGTTTTTATTAATGAGTATCCGCTGGCCTTGGCAAGGTGTAAATGGAATCGCGTTAAGCCATTTAGGATAATAAGCCATCGCTGATTGAGCGTAAGCATCCGCCCATTGCTGATCAAAAACGTATTCACCTCGTGAATGGTATTTTAAATATAATGGCATGGCAGCAATCAGTTGATTATCTTCTTCAAGTAATAAGTGATGGGGAAGCCAGCCAGTTTGTTCACTCACTGAGCCACTTTGTTCCAAAGCTAGTAAAAACTCATGCCTGAGAAAAGGGTCTTTATTTTGAATCAGCGTATTCCAGCTAATAGCACTTACTTCTGTCATACTATTAATTTGTTTAACAGCCATGAATAAACCCTACTCGCAGTCTTGCGAAAATAATAAACAGCCTATTTTACAGATAATTCAAACGCTATTTGCCGAATCTAAACATCTGTGGGAAATTGGCAGTGGTACAGGACAACATGCCTGTTATTTTGCAGAAAATCTGCCCCATTTGAAATGGCAGCCTAGCGATAAAGCCGAAAATATAGTAGCCATTAATAGTTGGGTCAGGGATGCTAATTTAGCAAACCTGGAGTTTGCACAAGTTTTGGATGTTACCGATAAGGACTGGCCTTGTCAGCAAATAGAAGCATTATTTAGCGCTAATACTTTACATATTATGCATTGGCATGAAGTCGAAAGTTTTTTTAGTGGATTAGAAAAATATTTAACTAACAAAGCCACTGTTTGTATTTATGGCCCGTTTAATTATCAGGGGAAATTCACCAGTGCCAGCAATGCTCAATTTGATCAATGGTTAAAAGCCGTCGACCGACAACGAGGAATCCGTGATTTTGAAACGATTGTAGATTTGGCAAGAAATATCGGATTATTCCTTAACGATGATTTTTCTATGCCTGCAAATAATCGCTTATTGACGTTGCAGAATTTTTAAAGAACGAGGGGCAGATTATCATGATCCCCATACCCTGCCAATACAGAACTGGTCAGCTTGATATTACCGAGGTTAAAGCGTCTATAAGCCCCTACAAAGTAATGCTTGCTTTCAACCCTGAATGATTTGGGACTAGAACCTGTATTGGATTAAGTTTGGAAAAAAGCAGATTACGTTCACAAAATTCAGACTCAAGGCAAAAATCGCAGGTAATAGTAGCTATTGTGAAGGCTTTTAACTTAGTCACTGGATTTTCTGGACATAAGGTGCGCTCATGTATTGACCTGGTTTTTCTTTAATTCCAACTTACACTACTTTTATTGGCAGAATATCACCGTCTCAGTGTATACTCATTATTTATGAATTAACCTTAATAAATATAAAAATAATGGTTTCCATAAATGGCAGATAAAACGATAAGCAAACATTTAATTCATCTTGAAAACTATTTTTCTGCTTCAAACCCTATATTACATAAGGCAAGTAATACTTTTCAGCAATTAGATCAACTAGAGTTTGACTTAGGTCTGCTTGATAATGAAGATTCAACGGTTAAAAAAAGCTCTTGGTGGCCTATAGTCAGTCTCATTGGTGGTTTTTCAACAGCAAAATCAGATTTTATTGCTCGTTATTTAAACGCTAACATTCATTCTTCTAACCATAAATTCACCATCCATCAATACACACCACAAACGACTAACACAACCTTGCCTGGTACTGCTTTAGATGCAGACTATAGACTTCCTTTTTATCAAACCAGCCATAAAATCGAACAAACGGTCAAAGGTGAAGGGGCTAAAATTAATGCATATCTGGAATTAAAAACCGTTAACAGTGAACGTCTCAAGGGAAAACTTTTTGTAGACACCCCTGTTGTCAACCCTTCCTTAACAAGCCCAGTGGTTCCGGTATTGACTCAACATATTCTTGATATGTCTGACTTGGTTCTAGTCTTTACCGACTTATTTGATGCAACACCTGAACTCATTAAACATTCAATTGATGAAATTATTGCTCAGCAAGATACTAATAAGTTTATTTATGTTGTAGATCATTCAGAGATCAGCCTTGACAGTAATAAAACCCATGAAATTATAGCTTCCTGGCAAAGAAGATTAGCTGAATTGGGTATTCATACCGGACAATTTATTGTCTTGTCTGATTCAACACAAAACTCTATTAGTGAAATTGAAAAACGCCTGGCAAATATTGAAAATGACCGTTCCTATCGCGTTCTCCACTCTTTGGAAAAAAGCATTAGTGATATTAACGATGTTTATTTGTATGAGGTGGAACAAAGTCTAACCTTATGGAAAGACCGACTCAATATGTCAACATTTATCATTTTAGGATTTTTTGTAACATTACTGCTTTTTGCAGAAATTACTATTGGTGTAGTGCAGCACTTGTTCGATCCTATTATTGGTCCCGCATTTATCCTTATTTTTCTAGTATTTCTGGTTCCCACCCATCTTATGATGGCCAAAGTTCATGCCAAATTTATCATTCGAAGTCTACAAGAACGCCAAAAAGAACTTGATTTAACTGAAAATTTATCTGGCTTGTTTGAAAAAAGCTTAACCTTCTGGCGCATTCTTCTACCCATAAATGAACCCGTTGGCAAAAATAAAAAAACACGTTCTAAAACTATTAATTTAATAGAGCAGACAAGAGATATGGTTCAAGCACTAAACAATCAATTTAGCCAATATCCTATTCAGGATGAAAGCTATTCTGTTTCATCAGAGCCATTAACAACTGCTGATCCTAGTAACACCGATGCATTATGAACAACTTTAAGACTTATTTACCCATTTGTTTTTTAAAAGTAAATCCATTAGATTTGCCAAAGTCCGTTACTTTTCTTAAACAAAATTTCTGGTTTTATTTTCTTATAGAGCTTTTTATACAAGCTAATATGATCGATCCAGCGGAAGCTCTTTTTGAAGTTATTATAGAAACATTACTCACTTTTGGTTTTGTTGGGCTTATTTTATTTCTAAATAAAACCACGCATCTTTATGTTCAAATCATTACCGCTGTATTGTTTTGTGAAAATGTCGTGGCTTTTTTTATCGTGCCTACTCTAACTTGGCTTGCCGCCAGTGACAGTATAATCAGCTATTGTTTTATGGCCGCATTGATCCTATGGGATTTTATCCTTATTACTTTCATCATTAAAAAAGTAATTGCTGTCAACCTTGTAGCAAGTTTAACCCTTTCTTTTTTTTATTTTATGATGACTTACCTGGGTGCGTATGGACTCACTCTTTTATTATTTTAAACCCGCTCTATTTCTGTAGATTTAACAGTACCTTGATGCACATACATCGCTCCAAATTCTGCACAACGATTTAATGTTGGCACTGCTTTTCTTGGGTTCAACAAACCTTTTTTATCAAAAAGCCGCTTTCACTATACAAGGACTCAAGACGAAAGACTAAAGACTAAAGACGAAAGACGAAAGACTAAAGACTAAAGACTAAAGACTAAAGACTAAAGACTAAAGACTAGGGATCTCTTGATTTTTGATTAGTTCTGGTGCGTGGAACGTACCCTATGGATCTGGTGCGTGGAACGCACCCTACGGATCTAAAGACTAAAGACTCAGGACTCCTTGATTTTTGATTAGGTGCGTGGAACGCACCCTACGGATCTAAAGACTAAAGACTCAGGACTCAGGACTAAAGTAACTGGAACTTCTGTTACCACGTCATTCCCGAAGTCTGTTATCGGGAATCTAGTTTTAAACACCTGGATTTCCTGCTTAGAACATGCAGGAATGACGGAGGGAGTGAGGCGGATCTTATATCCTATTCAACAAATAACTCTGAATGAAAGAGCTTTAGTTACTCTGTGTTTGGGTTGGTTTTATTAGTATGTTTTTATCAGAAAAACGACCAAGAAATAGCTGTTATTTTACCAAATACTGCTTGTTTTTTCTATAGTTTTTGTTTAATTTATTGTTATAAATCAGAGGGTTGTTGTGTTTTTAAGGGTTGGCTAGATAAGGATGGGTTTTTAGAGTTTATGCAGTAGAGACTGGAGTTGTTTGGTTTAGTTGTTTTTTGAATATGCTGTAATTTAACATTTTTACGGGTCTTTTTTGCCATCTTCTGCGTTGCATAAAATGTTGCCTAACTTGACATATAGCCACTCATAATGGGAGCTAGGCTACAATGCAATCATTCAACCGTATTCACTTTAAGATGGTCGGATAAAACAACACTGCCCTTATCGACAGTCACTTTATATTGACCCTTCATTACCCCTTGCAGCTCTTGTCCCACCATACTATAACGCCAACCACACAATAAAGAATTACCGTCTTCTTCAAACAGCAATTTCTCAAGGCTTTTTCTACTCGCCAGTATAGCTGGATTGATTGAGTTTTCATCCGCTCTAATCCTGACAATTGCTGTTAGCAGATCTAAAACGGCTTCCTGTGCCTGCGTTTTTTTAACCGATTTTCTTGTATTGTTGAGCGCTATAGGCAGTTTATTTTTTGCTTTCTCAATCAACTGACAGATAGTTTTGCCATAACGTCGTACTATTTGCTCGCTCATACCTCGTACTTTAATTAAATCAGCCACTGTGCCTGGTCTTAATTTAGCTAACTCCAGTAATAAATCATCCCTAATCAGCCAGTTCTTAGGTCTATTTTCTTGCTGTGCTGTCTGCTCTCTCCATTGCGCCAATACTTGTACAATTGAGAGTTGTTTTCCAGTCAGATTATTTTTTCCCTTTATTTTTAGCCATGCATTAATCGGCGACAATTGATACAATTCAGTATCTGTTAATAATTCAAAATCATTTTCCAGCCAATTTAAACGCCCTCTTTCCTCAAGTTGTTCACACATAATGCTATAAATTTTACAAAGATAAATCACATCATCAGCTGCATATTGGATCTGTGCCTGACTCAGAGGTCGAACACTCCAGTCAGTGCGAGTATATGCTTTAGGTAAATTAACATTGAGAAAACTTGAAACCAACACGGCATAACCCAGATTCTCCTGAAAGCCTAGTAATGGTGCGGCAATCTGAGTGTCAAATACGGGAGCTGAGACCTTTCCCGTAATTTTATAAAAAATTTCAAGATCCTGTCTACATGCGTGTAATACTTTAGTTATTTTCGGGTTATTGATCGCTTCAAATAACTCGGATAATTCAGGCAAGGCAATAGGGTCAACACAAACCACCCATTCAGGTGTAGCAATCTGCAATAAACAAAAAATAGGATAGTAGGTTTTTTCTCTTAAAAATTCGGTATCAAGAGCTATCCAAGATTGGCTTTGAATTCTTTTACACAAATCATTTAATTGTGCAGGTTTGTCAATATATTCTATATTCATTTTAAAAATAAAAATTCAGGGCTGACTGCATCAAGTCATTCTTTCTTGGCTCTTAAACTCTATACTCCACACAGTCACGACTACGGATTAATTGCATTGATTCTGCATTCGTCAATGTAAAAAAATAAGTGTAAACAGTATTTGAATAGGTTTAGGGGTGTTTGCTGTATTCAAGAATTTGAATACTTTTTTTATTGATTATTATGTTTCCCATACTGTTTAGTCCGCTTAATATTTAGTTTTTTATTGTTTATTTCTGTTTCAGATAATAACTGAAATATATCTGCTGGCATTCCATAAGGCAAATCGACTAAGGTGTAATGATTTCTAATATCCAACTTGCCAATCTGGTTTTTTTCCACACCTGCTATATCCACTAAAATATTCTTTATTTCTTCCGCTAAAACCTGATGTTTCTGCCCCACTGCCAAACGGTATCTAACCAGTTTTACCTTTGAAGGCACAAGAGCTAGCTCAAGGTTGTTTTTCTTTCCCCGTTGCCAATCATTAGCATAAAAAGTAGGGGCGATTTTATGGTGATAAAGCAGTGCGGCGGCACTTTCTAACACGCTTACACCTAGCTGCTCAGACAGGCTTAAAATAAACGCTTGATGCTGCTTCAAATCTTGCTTTGCTAACAGAACCTCTAAACTATTTTTTAACACGACTTCCTTGCTGTTTGTATGATGTAAACTAACTATGGATGAGGCTATAATCTATCCGTGTTAATTTTGACAAATGCTTCGTCTCTTAATCTACGCAACCATAATTCAGTTTCTTCTTCTATCTTACGTTTCCTAATCACCTTTTTCGCCTGCGTTTTTTTAAACTCGTCACTATTATCTTTTTCTTCTCTTTCTAAAACCTGAATAATATGCCAGCCAAACTGTGTTTGAACAGGATCACTGATTTCATTGATGGCTAATTTATTCATCGCTAATTCGAAAGGAGGAACAAGATATCCCGGCCCGACCCAGCCCAAATCCCCACCATTAATAGCTGAACTTTTATCATCAGAATTAGATCTGGCTAAAGTTGAAAAATCATCTCCATCCAGAATCCTTGTTTTTAAGTTTAGCAATCTTTTTCTTGCTTTCTCATCATTAATCAGTTCATTTGTCTTAATAAGAATATGCCGTCCTTTAGTTTTGGTCACCATGTGTTTATCAACACCTTTTAACCCAAATAACTTGATAATATGAAAACCACTTGGACTTCTAATTAACTTGGCTACCTCACCTTCCTTCAACTTGAAGACAGAATCAACAAAGAGAACCGGTATTTCATCTATTGTTCTCCAGCCCAGACTTCCTCCTTTCAAAGCATTTGCAGCAGAAGAAACAGAGGCTGCTATTTGTTCAAAATCAGTACCTTTTTGCAAATCAGCCAGCACAGCTTTTGCCTTATTTTTCGCTTCCTGAATAATGGATGGAGAGGGTGCATCAGGGATGGCTATTAAGATATGCCCTATATGATATTGAACATTAGTTTTTCCAATGTCACCCTGTGTTTCCACGTAATGACCAACTTCTCTTTCGGTCACCCTTATCCTAGAACTAATTTCCCGAGTCCTTAATTGATTAATAATTATTTCATTACGAATGTTTTCTTCAAAGTCCTTAAAACTTATCCCCTCATTTTTCAGCTCTTCTCTAAACTTATTTATTGTTAAGTTGTTTTTTTTGGCAATACCAGTAATTGCATTGTTTAACATGGAATCACTGACTTTAATGCCAGACTTTGCAGCAAATTGTCTTTGTAATTTATCCAATATCAAACGTTCCAGCACTTGTTTTCTAAGGATAATAGTAGGGGGTATTGTCACATTATTAGCTTGAAGGTTGCTAACAACGCTATATACTTCCTCTGTTAACTCTCTGTCTAAAACAACATCATTTTCTACGACTGCAACTATGCGATCCAGAAGTTCTGCATGTACAGTTAAAGTGCTCATTAAAGTGAGCAGTATTAATCCCAAAAAAACAGTCAGCTTTTTATATCTATACTTCATTAACTCAACTCCCACCTTATTTTGGTCGCAAATAACCTTTTAAGTTCTTTTCAAGAAAATCATCGACTGTATCACCAAAACTGGCGAGTCCTTTAAGTTCTAACTGTACAAAAACACCGTGACTGGTTTCATGTTCAGATGCAGAATTATTATCCTCAGTATGTCTGCGCCAAAGAATACGAAAGCGCCAACAACAACTTTCTTTTTCCAGACCAAGAAAACTTTCCGTGGTTAAATTATCCTCAATCGAATATTGCCAACGCCCAACCCCAAACCACTCGTCATAAAGTGGCCAGCGAATTGACGCATCTGCTAAATTGATTGCTCTATTTTCATTCAAATGGTCACGTCTGTATCGATAACCCACGTTAATAATCTGCTCTGGTTGATTTCTGTAACGAAATTCTATTTGACCACGCTCAATATCGTTGTTATCAGGACTCCATTGTAGACCTGAAAAAAATGAAAAATGATCCGTTAATTGCCCACTTAATTCTGTAACTACATTAGAGAAATTGTTTGTTTCTACTGCATCGTTTTCTCTCAAAGTAACGACTCTATCTGTAAAATAAAAGATATTCCCCAGGCTCAAGGTTAACCGATCCTGCCCCGTCTCAGCGTCAATCAATTGAGTTGTCAGTGCCATACTTATTTGGTTTGCATTTTGCACCCTATCCGTCCCACTAAAACGGTTTTCTCTAAACAGACTACTGAAATTAAAGTCATTTAATGCGGTATCAAAAATAGGGGTATCATCCTGATTATTCTTAGGAATATAGAGATAAAATAACCGTGGCTCAATGGTATGCAAATACTTTGAGCTGGCAAAATTAACGTCCTTCTCAAAAGTTAATCCACCATCTACAGAGACAATCGGTAACACCCGTGCAATATCATCCGCTTTACCCTCTATCTGGTTTTCTAATATGTATTGTGTATATTGCAATGAAATTTTTGGTTTTATAAAACCACTGGTTGTTTCTAACGGTAATTCTATAGAGGGTTTTAGGTTAAATCGTTGACCTTGCACAGCTCCGTCTCGATAAAAATGAACATATTCATTATCCATTGCTAAATCAATCGGCCATTTATCAAAAGAATGATTTAGATTTAAACTGACCTGCGGTAATTTTAGATAAGGCTTACTATTATCAATTACATTTTGATCTATTGTTTGATACCCTTCTAAGTGAGTACGAAATGCAATGCCCTGTTGATTGTAATTGAATGTAGCTTGACTTTTAAGAAAGCGATCCGTTGCAATACCCAAGGCATCATTCAGGTTATCAAAGTAATCAGAATCTGACACATAATTGAGGTCAATATCACTACTTATTTTTTCTGTATACCGAGCTTTATCTTGAAAATACCCAGAATATCTTGGTTTGTCTTCAATCAAGTCATAAGGTAGATACTCTAAGCCTAATGAGCCTTCATTCTTTTTAGTTAAATAACGAAAGTCCCCACCAAACATAGCACCTCGTTTAGACATATAACGTGCCCAAACGGTAAGGTCATAGTTGGGTGCTATATTCCAGTAATATGGAATGGTAGCATCAAAGCCATTGTCCTCGTCATTACCAAAAGAAGGGGTTAAAAGCCCTGTTATTCGACGATCATCCAAAGGAAAGTAAATGTACGGTGTATATAAAACAGGCACGCCCTTAAACTCAAGCCATGCATTTTTTGCTGAAGCCTCCCCCGCCTCTTTATTCATTTTTAATCGCTCTGCATGGACAACCCAGTCCTGATTACCTGGACGGCAACTGGTAAATGCTGCGTTGGTATATCGAGATAATAATTTACTATCTTGATATACCACATCTGCACTACCTCGAAGAGGTGCAGAGGGTGCAATAAACATTGCTTTTCTTAAACGTGCCTCATCAGTCCCCAGGTTTAATAAAGCAGTGTCGCTATAAAGAGAAAGTTCATCTTCACTATAATAAACATGCCCCTGAGCATCTATGGTTTCTGATACGGTGTCATAGCTAGCCATATCAGATAACACTTTTTGGTCTGCACGAATAATCTCAACATTGCCAAAAAAACTGGTAATTTCCTTATCAAACACTTCAGAATAGTCTGCGTTAATATCTATCGGTGCGGTATCACGAAGATCCTTACCAGGAATATATTGTGACTTATCTTTTGAAGATGCTAGACAGCTTTTCCAAGGATCATATTTTAGTTGTGCTTGCAGTGTTTCAAACACTTGCTCTTGGTTATAGTCAAATGCTGAAGCAAAAAAACCGTCATAAGCACCAAGGTCATCCACGCCTCTGGCTTTTACTTTAGGGTCTACACCTGCAAGACCACAACTCTGGGTTCCATTTTCGCCGTTAGCCTTGCAAGTCCAGCCTGAGCGTTTGGCAATGGTGTCAGGTGGAGTAACATAAACGCCTTGTTGCTTAGGTTTGGTTTTAACGGGTTCAGGCGGGGCAAGAATTTTTACAGGGCTAGATTCTGGCTGGACAGGCAAAGCATCCTCGCTTTGTATTTCTGTAGCCTTGCTTTCTTCTACAGAACAAGACCATTCCTGATCTTTTATTTTTTCACAATTCCAAGCACCGCTATCAGCAAAACCTAATCCGGAGTATATAAAAAGAAAGATAACAATCAATAATTTGCAATGCACAGGTAAGAGTCGCTAAGTTGGCTAGTTTTATAAAAAAATTGCGTGTATTTTACCTTAGTTTTAAAATATCAACTCAATAAATTTACCTTAACTCCCTTATAAAAGAAAAATGGCAGCAATATCAAGCAAGGCAGGTGGCAAGCTAGGCAACAATTTATGCACCGCAGAATATGCAAAAAAGACCAGTAAAATGTTAGATTAATTATCCCTAGATACTTAGCCTGCTATGCTTGTTTCGTTACTCCTTAAAGATAAATAAAAACCCTGTGCAAGCTGGGGTGTTTATTTATTGTGCGTTAGCTTAACAAAACAAATGTCACAAAAAGACAATACGCTGTAAAATTTACATCCTTTATTACGCTCTAATTTGCATCAGTGCATAAACTCAATGATAGATATCCGCAAAAAATCAATAATCCATTGGTTAGAAAATACACTTAATTTAGAAATCACGCATTTTGAAGTCGCCTCCAGTGATGCCAGCTTCAGACGATATTTCAGAGTCACCCATCAAAGCGGGCAACATATTGTTATGGATGCCCCCCCTAAAAAAGAAAACATCGAACCTTTTATTCGAATTGCAGCACTGTTTAAGCAACAAGGAATTCACGTTCCAGAAATTGTGCATCAGGATTTAGCACACGGTTTTTTATTGCTAGAGGATTTTGGTCGCCACTGTCTTTTAGATATGCTTACTAGCAATAATGCCCTAGAACTATACAAAAGCACATTTGATTGCTTACACCAACTGCAAAGCTGTATAGATATTAACAGTTGTCAACTGCCTTATTATAACGAAGCACTGTTTGATAAAGAACTTTCCATTTTTTACCTGTGGTTTTTAAATAAAACACTTAACTTAACAATGCCTGATCCTATAAAATCAGCTCTCAACCAGGTTTTAATTAGCTCCGCACTGGAACAGCCTCAGGTCTGCGTACATAGAGATTTTCATTGTAGAAATTTGATGGTTTTAAAACAAAACTCCCCAGGTGTTATTGATTTTCAAGATGCTGTCATTGGCCCTGTCACTTATGATCTTGTTTCCTTACTCCGTGACTGTTATATCGCATGGCCGACTGACCAGGTTGAGCAATGGATGACACTGTATTTTCAACGTCTAACCGATTCAGGACTGATTACTGCCTCCTTGCAAACATTCACACGTTGGTTTGATTTAATGGGCTTACAAAGACATCTTAAAGCGATTGGAATTTTCTCGCGTTTACATCTCCGCGATCAGAAATCCAGTTATTTGCAGGATATACCGCGCACGCTTGACTATGTTAGTCAAGTTTGTGAAAAATACCCCGAGCTTGAATCATTTAACCATTACTTAAAGCAGAATATTCTTCTTGCTTACTCATCTACTCTACCTACAAAACCATGAAGACAATGATTCTAGCCGCAGGACGTGGCAAAAGAATGCGTTCTTTAACCGATACCACACCTAAACCTCTTTTATTGGCAGCCGGTAAACCCATTATTCAATATACTATTGAACAACTCGTTGCTGCTGGTTTTAATGACATTGTGATCAATATTTCCCACCTTGGCAAACAGCTTAAACAAGTGCTAGCGGATGGTAAACAATTTAATGCGTCTATCGCTTATTCTGATGAAGGCAATATGGCACTAGAAACGGCAGGCGGTATTATTAATGCTTTACCTTTATTAGGGTCAGAACCTTTTCTGCTAGTTAATGGTGATATTGCTAATGACTTCCCCTTCCATACCTTGCTTAATAAAAAAATTAAACGTGCTCATTTAGTGTTAATTGCTAATCCTGAGTATCATCCAGAAGGTGATTTTCATTTAGCAGACGATCACATACTCGCCTCACAAGGACAGCCGACATTAACTTACAGTGGCATAGGACTTTACCATCCAGATCTATTTAAAAACATTCCGCCAGGAATAAAAAAACTAGCTCCTTTATTGCGACAAGCGATGGCAGAAAACCAAGTCTCAGGTGAAAAGTTTGACGGCTTTTGGATGGATATTGGCACACCAGAACGCCTAAAAGAACTTGATATACTTCTTGCAGCTACGAATGCGAAAGTATAAATATCAACAAAAATAGAACGCTTTATTTTGAAAATCGAATATATTTTCTTAAAGGAGAACCCGCCTGCCAAGTAAAAGCTTCTGTGTAATAATGCATTAATGACAAGTATCCTATGATACCTAAAGTGACGGCCTTACGAATTTCACTATCAAAGAAAAAACGGGTAATCATGTTAACCCACTCATCGCCATAAGCCTGCAAAATAAACGCCAGAGCAAAAGAAAACAAAGGTAACACGACAAATACATGCAAACGACAACGCTTCGCATATTTAAAAAGTGCATTTTGTGGGTTTAAATGATGCTTATTGTAATCATGGGTTACATAAAAAACATAAGCCGTTGCATCATGCACAAGACGTGGAATAAGAATAGCCAAAAAATAATACTGCTGGGTATACATATAATAACTACTGACTATTAACAAAGTATTTGACCACATAAAACATTTGCCAAAAGTAGTTTGTATATGCCGTTGACATAAAATACTACTTAATATCAAACCTGCAACCAAAACAAAGGCAATCATTTTTACCCATTCTGTTTCTTGGACACCTAGACTATTTTTTAAAAAAACACCAATATAGATAAAAATACCAGCACTGACACTCATCCATAGCAACCAGCAAAAAGCCCAATCTGGTAATCTGCAAACGCCTTTGGCAATACCATGTTGTTGTTTAAACACATGATACACAGTCCAGCAGGCTGCTGTAACGTATAACACTCTATAAGGTATAAACAAACTGCCTATTCCAAACAGCAGTATAATTAAAGATGTCATTACTAACAATTTCACCTTATAAAACTGAAAATATTCCCTATTACTGGTTAGCATAATGGCACTGGCAATAATATGTGGGGTACCGAATAGAATTTGAAAGATAATAAAATGTTCTGGACGACTGGGTAGAATAGATTGCAAATAATTGCCCCAATAATATTGGTCAATAATATAAACCACTATACTTAATGGAATAATCAGATACAGCCCCAGCAACACTTTAAATGAGACCGCTAGTTTATTGTCAGGCAGAGGTTCTTGAGCAGGCTGAAACAATGGATTAGATACACTCATAAAGTTCTTATTTTTTATTTTAATGTTAATCTTAGTAGGCTCAGCATTGCGTTTTCAACCACACTCCCATCTACAACAAGACAGTATAGAACTAGGTCCATTTAATTTATATCGCCTACTACGCACCAAGGCATAATTAATTTAACGCGACTTTTTTACCCTCTTCTGCGTTGCATAATTTGTTGCCTAGCTTGCTTACTACACACTAATTTATGCACCTTCAATATAAAAAAATCCTAGGTAAAAACCCGTTAAATTAATTATACTTAGCTACTTACTTTGTAATGATAGCCAATACCCTTGGTTTATATTGGTTCCTCAAAAGCCAGATATTAGTGAAATCTATCAACAAACTTAACCCTATAATAAAAACTCGCATAAGCTCTCCATAAACATGACAAAACTACCTATTGGCCCAGTAATGATAGACTTGGAGGGTCTAACACTCACCACTTTAGAAAAAGAAAAAATCAATCACCCAAACACAGGTGCGGTTATTTTATTCTCACGCAATTATAACGCTCCAGAACAAATCACCCAACTTATCCAACAGATTCGTAGCATTCGAAACGGTGATATTCTAATTGCCGTTGACCAAGAAGGCGGTAGAGTGCAGCGATTTCAAAGCGGTTTTTCCAAATTACCTGCTGCTGCAACTTATGCCCAGCAACCAGAACTGACAGCAATAGCCGGTTGGTTAATGGCGGCTGAGCTTTTGGCAGTAGGTATAGATTTTAGTTTTGCCCCAGTACTCGATATAGATTGTGGTATTAGCAATATCATAGGAGACAGGTCTTTTTCTACAAATCAGCAGCTTGCCACACAATTAGCCAGCCAATTTAGAGTAGGAATGTGTTCTGCCGGCATGGCTGCAACAGGCAAACATTTCCCTGGTCATGGTGCTGTTGCCCTAGATTCACATTTAGCACTACCTGTTGATGACCGTGATTTACAAACTATTTTTGCAAAAGACCTGCTCCCTTTTAAACAATTAATCAATGAAGGCTTAGAAGCCATTATGCCAGCTCATGTGGTTTATCCACAAATAGACTCTCTACCTGCTGGCTTTTCAACACGATGGATCAAAGAAATTTTACGCGACCAATTAAATTTTGATGGCGCCATTTTTAGTGATGACTTGAGCATGGAAGGTGCGGTATCAATGGGCGACTTTAGCCAACGTGCGGAATTAGCCTTACAAGCAGGTTGTGACATGGTTTTAGTGTGTAATAATCCCACAGCAGCAGAGCAAGTTTTAACCCATATCCCTATTACTCAAAATAGCAAAAGAGAACAAAGACTAAAAGCCATGCAAGGCAAATTTCAATTCTCTCGTGCTCAGTTATTAAAATGCAGTCAATGGCAACAATCCTCAGCTCAAATTAAACAATTCATTCATGCTTAAAGAAATAAAACAAATAGAAGCCTCTGCTAACTTGCTTTACCCAGAAAGTGAAGTTGAAAACGCTATTGACAACATGGCAGCTCAAATCAATATCCGCTTGAAAGACAAAAACCCTGTCATTCTTTGCGTAATGAATGGTGGCATCGTTGTTTCGGGTAAACTATTAACACGTTTAACCATGCCCTGTACTGTTGATACAATTAACGCCAGTCGATATTGCAAGCAAACATTAGGCGGACAAATCAAATGGATTCAAAAACCACAATCAAACCTAAAAGATAGAACAGTACTTATTATTGATGATGTTCTTGATGAAGGGTTTACACTACAAGCTATTATTCAGTATTGTCAGCAACAATACGCAAAGGCCACCTATTCTGCCGTTTTAGTGAATAAAATTTTAAACCATAAAAAACCGATTACAGCTGATTTTATAGGGCTTGATGTTGAAAACCGCTATTTGTTTGGTTACGGTATGGACTATAAAGGCTATTTAAGAAATGCGCCTGGTATTTTTGCCTGCTCTCCATAAGGTTTTCCCATGTCAAAACTTGCAATCATTGGTGGTACTGGGCTCAACCAAATTGATGGTTTAGAAGTCACATCTACCCAAACCATAAAAACACCCTACGGCCAACCATCTGCTGATTTTGTATTTGCAAAGATTGATGACAAAGAAATCATCTTTCTTGCCCGTCATGGTTCTCCCCATTCTATCCCACCTCATAAAATTAATTACCGTGCTAATATTTGGGGTTTAAAAGAGTATGGTGTCACTGAAATTATTGCCATAGCCTCTGTAGGTGGAATTACACCCTCAATGTCGCCCACTCATATTGTTCTACCTGACCAAATTATTGATTATAGTTACCATCGTGAACACACTTTTTTTGCAGAGAATCTGAGCCAAGTTACCCATATTGATTTTACCCACCCTTATAATGAGCAACTTCGCACCCGCCTTATACAAGCTGCCGAACAAGCGAATATAACTATCAGTCATAAAGGCACTTATGGATGCACTCAAGGGCCTAGGCTTGAATCGTCGGCAGAAATTATAAGAATGCAGCGAGATGGTTGTGATTTAGTAGGCATGACAGGCATGCCAGAAGCTGCTTTAGCAAAAGAACTAGCACTTCATTATGCCTCCATTGCTGTTGTTGCTAACTGGGCCGCAGGAAAATCAGAAAATGAAATCACTATGGATAAAATAGAACACCATGTAAAACAGGGAATGCTTCAGGTATTAAAGATATTGAAAAGCTATATTAATCGCTTCGCCCTTGTATGATTAAAGTAACTGTTAAAACCATTTTCCTCTCGTTCCTAGGTTCCCTCGTGGGAACGAGAGGAAGAAATTCGCCATCTGGGTATGGTCAAAGAAGTTGAAATTATTGCATGGCTAGTTAGTCAACCCTTAAAAACACAACAACCACCTGATTTATAACAATAAATTAAACAAAAACCATAAACAAAACAAGCAGTATTTGGTAAGATAATGGCTATTTTTTGGTCGTTTTTCTGATAAAACATACTAACAAAATTAACCCCAAACACAGAGCAACTAAACCTCTTTCATTCAGAGTTATTTGTTAAATAGGGTATAAGATCCGCTTCACTCCCTCCGTCATTCCTGCATGTTCTAAACAGGAATCCAAGTGTTTAAAACTAGCTCCCCGATAACAGACTTCGGAAATGACGTGTGGTAACAGAGATCCCAGTTACTCTAGTCCTGAGTCTTTAGTCTTTAGTCTTTAGTCTTTAGTCTTTAGTCTTGAGCCCTGAGTCCCCCGTGTCTTTTATTTTAATCAGCCAACCATCCTTACCCGTACATTCTCTTTTATCCGCTTGCGCTATTAAATCAATCCTAACATAGCCACTGCGTAATTCAGCGGGCAATGTAGCTGTTATTAGAAAAAAACTTTTCTTATCAACAATAGTAGGTTTAAGCACTATTTTCTTGGCAAAAACTCGGATACTACTTGGGTCAATTGAACCCGTTGCTTTAACAGAAATTTCTGAGCCAGGTTCTACTTCGATAAAAGGCTGATTCCTCACTCTTTCTGGTGGGGAAAACTCTCTAAACTGCGGGGGTTTACAGTAATGACGTGCGCCACCTACTTCAAATGCGTAGCTTGATCCAGCAAAAAATATTGTGCCTAACAGCATGAAATATTTTATATTTTTTATTATTTTCATAGTATATCCTCAATCTTTTCTTTAATTAACTGCATGACTGTAATCATTTTTCACAAGCAATTCAAGCAACTTATAGCAAAATAACTGGAACCTCTGTTAGCACACATCATTCCCAACGTCTGTTATCGGGGGGGCTAGTTTTAAACAGCTAGATTCTTGCTGAGAACATGTAAGAATGACAAAGGGAGTGAAACGGCTTTTATACCATGTTTAAGAATAAATGGTGTAATATAGCGTCTACCAAAAAAACCTGTAATACCTATTAAAAAAGAGGAAAAATACATGTCTATCCTAGATACCATTAAAGCACTGTTTTGTAGTTCATCTAAACCAGCTAATAAAACTAATGCTAACGTGGCAGATCCAAAACCAGCCGGTGTTGAAGAAACGGCGGCAATAACTGCCACTGTTGCAACGACAACACCATTACAAATTCCAGAAGATTCAACTTTAAAGCGCCATTTTCTATCTGCATTAAAAGTAGAGGTTGAAGCGAGCATGCCCCCAAGACCTACAGAATTGGCCTTGATGCGTCATTATGACTCTACTGTAAAAGCTAAGATGGATGATTTATTAGCTTAGGAACCGCATCTTTTTTAAAAACACTTGCCCGTGATGAAACCATCATGGGCTGTTTATAGCTCATTTATCAAACGCTGAGATATTCCACCAAAACTACCATTACTCATCAACACCAAGTGTTTGACTGAATCTGTTTCTGTTTCTGTTTCTGTTTTTAATTGTCTGATAATATCATCCAGACTTGTACATAGCTGAATATTGTCTGCGTAACTCAACACTTTTGTTAAATCCCAATTCAAATCTGCTGGTTGATAAATAATCGCGCTATCTGCTAGTGCAAGTGATTGCGCTAAAGATTCAGTATGAATCCCCATTCGCATGGTATTAGAGCGTAGCTCAACTATAGCTATAATGGTTTCATTGGCTACTTTTTTTCTTAGCCCATCTAATGTGGTTTTTATTGCCGTTGGGTGATGAGCAAAATCATCATAAAGGGTAATGCCCTTAATATTGGCAATAATCTCCATCCTCCGCTTTACATTTTGAAACGTCTCCAGTGCATGAATGGCATCATTAGCGAGTATACCTACATGTTTTGCAGCCACAATAGCTGACATAGCGTTGTATACATTGTGTTCACCACTGAGTGCCCAGTTAACTACACCTTGCTTTTCTCCTTTGTGAAAGACTTCAAACTGGCTACCATCTGCCTGCAATAACACGGTTTGCCATTCAGCATCACTATTAATGGCTGTTTTTGCAATCGCTGTCCAACAACCCATTGCAATAACATCGTTAATATTATGCTCATTTTCAGGACTAATAATTAAACCATCAGCAGGAATAGTCCTGACTAAATGATGGAATTGTTTTTTGATCGCATCCAAGTCTTCAAAAATATCAGCATGATCAAATTCCAGATTATTTAGAACTGCGGTTCGAGGACGATAATGAACAAATTTAGAGCGTTTATCAAAAAAAGCAGAATCATATTCATCAGCTTCTATAACAAAAAAATCAGACTCACCTAGTCGAGCAGAGAATCCAAAATTTAATGGAACCCCGCCAATTAAAAACCCAGGCTTATAACCTTGATACTCTAATATCCATGTCAACATACTGCTTGTTGTGGTTTTTCCATGTGTACCTGCAACAGCTAAAACCCATCTATTTTGTAACAGATGTTCAGATAACCATTGAGGACCTGAGGTATATTTAAGCCCAAGATTTAAAACGGCTTCAACCTCCTCATTACCCCTAGACAAAGCATTACCAATGATGACTAAATCAGGTTTACACTGTAAATTTTCAGCACTGTATCCATTCATCAGAGTAATTCCCTGTTGTTCCAGTTGTGTACTCATGGGTGGGTATACATTTTGGTCAGAACCGCTGACTTGATAACCTAATTCTCTAGCTATTAAGGCAAGCCCCCCCATAAAGGTGCCACAAATACCTAAAATATGCAGGTGGAATGATGCTTTCTGAGGCACATTATTATCCATTATTTGCCCCCTTCTTTATCGTCAGTTTTGGTTTCAGTCGGTACATGGCGGCTGAAAATAAACTGTTTGCATTGGCTGAATAAGCAAAGGATACAAAAAACAATAGTGGAATAAAGATAATTTTAAGATTCATTGAATTAAGTGAAATAAATGAAATAATTAATAGTTTGCATAACATTATTGTCTCAAATTGTTATATCATTTAACAATGACTGAAAAAAATAACATTATAGTTGAAACACAACCTCAATACATTGAAGCACAATCATCGCCAGATAAAAACCGCTATGTTTTTGCTTATACCATTACTATTACTAATGCAGGTGCTATTGCTGCAACCTTATTATCTAGGCACTGGCTAATTACCGACTCAAATGGTAAAAATCAGGAAGTTAAAGGTGAAGGGGTAGTTGGGGAAAAACCTTATTTAAAACCTGGCGAGTCATTTCGCTATACTAGCGGAGCCATGATAGAAACACCTGTTGGTGTGATGCAAGGTAAATATTCCATGATTTCTGATGGTGGCGATAGCTTTAAAGCGATTATTCCTAAGTTTACTTTATCAATCCCAAGAACGCTCCATTAGTCAACATGGCTATCTATGCAATCGGCGATATACAAGGCTGTTATGACGATTTACTTAGGCTTCTGGAACATATTAAATTTGATGATCAAGTGGATCAACTCTGGTTTGCAGGAGATCTGGTTAATCGAGGACCAAAGTCTTTAGAAACATTGCGATTTGTTAAGTCTTTGCACAATGCTGCGATTACAGTATTAGGTAACCATGATTTGCATTTGATAGCGACATCGTTTGAGCAACGTAAGCCCCGAAAAAAAGATACCTTAAGCCCAGTACTACAAGCAGATGATAGTGATGAATTACTTTATTGGCTAAGGCATCAACCCTTGTTTCATTATAATGACGATTTTTGTTTGCTCCATGCAGGGCTCCCTCCGCAATGGGATTTTGCCACAACAAAAAAAATGGCTTTAACAGCAGAAGCTGTACTGCAAGGTGATAAACATTTAAAATTCTTTCGGGTAATGTATGGTAATAAACCGCATAAATGGACAGCTTATATCAAGGGCATGGATAAAATACGTTTTATCGTTAATTGTTTTACCCGAATGCGATATTGTAAGAGCAATGGATACCTAGATTTTAAACATAATAACGCACCAGGTACTCAGCCTTCACATCTAATGCCTTGGTTTACAGTACCTAAGCGAAAATCGTCTAAAATGAAAATCATCTTTGGGCATTGGTCTACCTTAGGTTATTACCAAGGACATAATTGTTTTGCTATTGATACTGGTTGTTTATGGGGAGGACAATTAACAGCCATAAAACTTGGTGAGAAAGTGCAGCGAATCAGTATTGATTGTGAGGGTATATAAAATAGTATTAATACGCCCAGTCAAGGTGATTGCTTAAAAAATTAGAGTTATTTATCAGTATTCTGCCGATAAATTTATTATGGGTTAATAGCTATGAAATTATCAATTATTGTTGCAATGGCGAGCAATCGAGCTATTGGTTTAAACAATAAAATACCCTGGCATTTATCTGCGGATCTAAAAAAATTTAAAGCAATTACCATGGGCTCTCCTATTTTAATGGGTAGAAAAACCTATGCCTCTATTGGCAGGCCATTACCAGGACGGACTAATATCATTATTAGTCGTAATCCAGACTATCAAGTTGAGAGATGTGTGGTTTTTAATACGGTCGATAAAGCCATTGAATTTTGTCAGCAGTATGACGAAATTTTTGTCATTGGTGGTGCGACTTTGTATCAGCTTATATTACCTAAAGCTGATCTTCTTTATCTCACACAAATCAATAAAAGGTTTGACGCAGATACTTATTTTCCTGATTTTAATAAAGAAGAATGGAATGAAATAGCCAGAGAAGAGATAGAAGAGGATGAAAGTGTTGATTTTAGTTACAGTTTTATAACACTTGAAAGAAACGGTGCTGCCTAGTCAATCTTTACTCAGGACTCAGGACTCAGGACTCAGGACTCAGGACTCAGGACTAAAGACTAAAGACTAAAAAACGACCTAGAAATAGCCGTTATTTTACCAAATACTTCTGTTTTTTCTATGCTTTTTGTTTAATTTATTGTTATAAATCAGATGGTTGTTGTGTTTTTAAGGGTTGACTAATTGCTGATAGATTAGACAGAAATGTTGACTTATACTTGGGTGCTTATGCCTTTTTCTGCACATTAAAGTACGGCGGCATACAGTTGACATAAGCCATATATATAGCATCTGCCATTGACCATAAAACATCAAGTTTAAACTGTAGAATTTCAACCATACGCTCTTGCTGTTGCCGTGTTTTGTACCAATCTAGGGTAATTTCCAAGCCATGTTCTACATCTCGTCTTGCCTCTGATAAGCGTTTACGAAAATAAGTATAGCCGTCCTGATCAATCCAAGGATATAACTCAGGCCAGTTGTCTAGCCGTTGTTTATGGATTTTGGGGGCAAACATTTCCGTTAAAGACGAGCTAGCTGCCTCATGCCATTCAGCTCTTCTGGCAAAATTAACATAGCTATCGACAGCAAAGCGTACCGCAGGTAATACATGTTCTAGTGATACTATCTCTTCACGACTCAAACCTACCGCTATGCCTAATTGTATCCAGGCTTCAATACCACCCGGTTGGTCAGGGCTACCATCATGATCAATAATGCGCTGCGTCCAAAGCGAGCGAGTTACCCGGTCAGGGCAGTTGGCTAAAATATTGGCATCCTTGATTGGAATCATTAACTGGTAGTAAAAACGGTTAGCTACCCAACCTTGTAATTGTTGCTGATTTAGCTCTCCTGCATTCATCATAGTATGTATGGGATGATGAATATGATAAAACCGCTCCATGCCACGCAATTGTGCCTCAAATTCTTCACGAGTCCAGGGTGTTTGTTTTGTCATGGTTACAGCTCAATATTCATGTTGTCGAATGATACTTCTATATTATGTTGCTTCAGTATGTCACCTTCTTTTGAATTTTCATTCAGAATAGGGTTTGTGTTATTAATATGGATTAAAATTTTGCGTGGTTTTTCCAAGGTATCTAAAAATTCAATCATACCGCCTTCACCTGACTGGGGGATATGGCCAATTTCTCTGGCTAATAATGGACGACCTACAGCAGCAAGCTCGTCATTTGTCCAAAACGTACCATCCACTAATACACAATCCGCTTCGCTCATGGCTTTTTCTACATGATCTTCTATCACCCCTAAGCCGGGAGCATAAAAAGTGCTTTTACCCGTTGAAACCTGGCGAATGATCATGCCGATATTATCGCCTTCATGCGGATCATTTCTATGTGGTGAGTATGGTGGTGCTTTGCTTTTAAGAGCCAATGCAGTGAACTCAAGATCATCAATATTAGCGATAGTAAAAGATTTGCCATCTAAAGGGATGGGATGATCAATCACACCGCAAAAATGTTGTAAAATGCTAAAAATTGGAAAACCTGTACTTAAATCTTGCTTGACCATGTCAGTGCAATAAATAGTCAACGGATCACCTTCTCGCAAAATAAGAAGACCCGTTGCATGATCAATTTGGGAATCAATTATAACTATGGCTTCAATACCTGTGCCACGCACCTTTTTTTTAGGATGGATTTCTGGAAAATTTTCTAATTGTGTGCGTACATCAGGTGAGGCATTAAAAAGCACCCAGTGTTCACCATCCGAAGAAACAGCAATAGACGATTGATTTCGTGGGCTGGCTTTAATAGAACCCGATCTTACCGCCTTGCAATTGGGACAACTGCAATTCCATTGTGGAAAACCACCGCCTGCGGCCGAGCCCAGAACTCTTATTTGCATAATTTTTTTACCATAAAATCAGGATTAAGGTGAGTAATAATAAAGTATTAAGACGATTAGTCATAATTTTATTAATTTTATACTGGACAAAGTAGCAGGCAAAAAAAGGGGCTCAAAGAGCCCCTTTTTTAATTTATAAGCGTTTTTTATTAACGGTTATAAATGTACATTGTGACTTCAAAACCAAAACGTAAGTCGTTGTATGCTGGTGTTTCCCATTTCATAGTTATTCTCCAGAGTTTTTTACTATTTGTTAGCTTGATCAAGTAAGCTGACGGTGAGTATACGATGAACTTTTTTTTTTCGCAACTGATAAAAACATTATTAGCTATTTAAGTTCAGTTCTATAAATTCATGACGGGCATCTATGGGTTTAAAATATTCGATAATTCCCTTATTTACAGGGAAGTAGTGTGGTTTCCAACAACCAAGGGCAATTTAACTCAGGCTAGAGATAGGATTGATACCCTAACTCAATAGAACTATCATTTACTCGCTGAACTGAAAAATTACCTTCACCATATTTTTCTGTGCCAATTCTAATTGCATCATCTTCACTGATAAAAAAATCGTTAATTTTTTTATCATGCAATAACGCAAACTCGTTTAGGTGGTCGCTTTTAAGTTGGGAAATTTGTGTTTTAAAAAAATCATAATTCCTGTCAACCTCTTTTTGAGATTTTTCTACTATATTTACTACCATAATGCCGTCTCCTTTTATATCATCGGTAGTATTATAAACATGAATGCTAACGCCAAAATAAGGGGGCAGCGGTTTGAACGCGATGAAGCCCCAAAAATGTATTTATTTTTTTGCACCACTGTCGCCCCAGATAACGCTTGCATTAGCTGGTCGTTCTTGATTTTTTTGTTAGCACGGCGATGGAACGTGGTGCTTGTATATAGGATGAACATTCGATCTACTCGCTTTCAAATGCTCTTGTTGTAACAGGGCTTGGTTGCTTAAACTCTGTTACTTTCCATGTTTTCCAGAATGTTACTTTAAAACGATAAGGTTTTAAAAAGCAAGGTGTTAAAAAATACACCTACAATGTAACAAAAAATGGCGAATAATTGATGCGATGGGAGCTTTTGTCATCAAAATTATATTATCAAGGGTTTTAAACCCTATTGTCCTGACTATTCTATTTTTTGGTATAGAACGGAAGTTTTTTTATTCTTTGATAATTGGTCTTAGAACCCGAACAAGATATACTTCGTCCACACACAACTGGCAGTAACTGTAGCTATCTTAAACGGGTTTTAGAAAAAGTAGGTAAAAGTATGCGATGTCCTTTTTGTTCGATTCAAGATACCAGAGTCATTGATTCTCGATTAGCAAGTGAAGGTGATCAAGTGCGACGGCGGCGGGAATGTGGGTCATGCAAAGAACGGTTTACCACCTATGAAATAGCGGAGCTTACTTTACCAAAAATAATTAAACGCGATGGTTCCAGACAGACTTTTGATGAGAAAAAACTACGTTCTGGAATGCACAGAGCATTAGAAAAGAGACCTGTTAAAAGCGAAGACATTGAGGCGGCAGTCAGTCGAATAAAAAAGCAAATGACAGCAACAGGGGATAGAGAAATGCCTGCTGGTGAATTGGGTGAATGGGTTATGAAAGAACTCAATTTACTTGATCATGTAGCTTTTGTTCGTTTTGCCTCGGTCTATCGTAGTTTTCAGGATGTGAGCGAATTTACCGAAACCATTAAAAATTTACAGCAAGATAATGAGTCGATCTGACCCATTTTATATGGCAAAAGCACTGCGATTAGCAGAAAAAGGTTTGTACACAACAGACCCAAACCCTAGAGTGGGCTGTGTATTAGTTGATAATGATAAAATTGTTGCTGAAGGTTGGCATATAAGTGCAGGTTCTGCTCACGCAGAAATTAATGCTTTAAAACAAATTGCGTGTGCAAAGGGTTTGACTGCTTATGTCACTCTGGAGCCTTGCAGTCATAGGGGTAAAACATCCCCTTGTTGTGATGCCTTGATTGCTGCCGGTGTTGGTCGGGTTGTTATTGCTATGCAAGACCCTAATCCGCTAGTGGCTGGCAGTGGGATAAAAAGAATGCAGCAGGCAGGAATAGAAGTTGTTTGTGATGTTTTGAGGCAGGATGCGGAGGCGTTAAATAAAGGTTTTATTAAACGTATGGAGACGGGGATTCCCTATATTCGCAGTAAATTAGCGATGAGTCTGGATGGTCGCACAGCCATGGCATCGGGTGAAAGCAAATGGATTACTTCTGAGCATTCAAGAGCTGATGTGCAAATATTAAGAGCAGAAAGTTCTGCTATTTTGACGGGAATTAATACGGTTTTGCTTGATGACCCTAGTTTGAATGTCAGGTTGGATGTACAGGTAAAACAAGCTGTCAGAGTCATCCTCGATTCACAATTACAAATACCGCTAACCGCTAAACTGTTGAGTTTGCCAGGACAAACTTGGATATTAACATGCAATGATAATCCACAAAAAATAGCACAACTTAAAAGTATGGAGGTTCAAGTTTTTCAATTAGCCAGCAAGATGGGACGGTTAGATTTAAAAGCAGTGATGACTTTCTTAGGGCAGCAGCAAATTAATACAGTCATGGTAGAGGCAGGTGCTACTTTAAATGGTGCATTGCTGAATGAAAACCTGATTGATGAGTGGTGGGTTTATATGGCACCTTGTATATTAGGTGATCAAGGAAGAGGTTTATTCCACTTGCCTGATATGGAAAAAATGGCAGATAAAAAACAGCTTAAAATAAGCGCGTTCAGACAAATAGGGACTGATCTAAGAATGATTTTTAATACAAGTAATTAATATGTTTACAGGCATTATTTTAGCAAAAGGTCAAATAGTAGCTATTAAGGCACAAGGTGGCGATTATCAATATAAAATTGATACCGGAAAGCTGGCTATTAGTGAAACCGCATTAGGCGACAGCATCGCTGTAAATGGTGTTTGTTTAACCGCAGTAGAAATAGGTTCTCATTATTTTTGTGCGGATGTTTCCAATGAAACTATTTGCAGAACTGGTTTAAAATCAGCCACTGTAGGATCATCAGTTAATTTGGAACTGGCATTAACAGCAACGACTCGATTAGGCGGGCATATTGTCAGCGGTCATGTTGATGGACTGGGTATTGTTGTCGGCAAGAAGCAAGATGGACGATCATTTTATTTTCAATTTAAAGCACCTGATAATCTGGCAAAATATATCGCAGAAAAAGGCTCTATTTGCATTAATGGTGTGAGCCTTACGGTTAATGAGGTTGATGGCGCTTTATTTAGCGTTAATATTGTGCCTCATACGCTTAAAGAGACTACATTAGGTGATATGGTAATAGGTACTAAAGTGAATTTAGAGGTTGATTTATTGGCTAGATATATGGAAAGGTTAATGCAGGGAGATAGAGCTGCAATATCTGGCAGTAACGTGACAGAAGAATTATTACAAAACAGTGGGTTTATAATTCAATGAATACAACGGAACAAATTATAGCCGATTTAGCGCAGGGTAAAATGGTCATTATTATGGATGATGAAGACCGTGAGAATGAAGGTGACTTAGTGATGGCAGCATCCTTTACAGCAGCTAAAGATATTAACTTTATGGCAAAATATGGACGAGGTCTGATCTGTTTAACGCTGACCAAGGAAAGATGTCAACAGCTTAGATTACCGTTAATGGTTAATGAGAATAAAACCGCACATTCCACTAATTTTACGGTGTCGATTGAAGCGGCGACAGGAGTAACAACGGGAATATCCGCATCAGATAGAGCGTTAACAATACAAACTGCGGTAGCTAAACATTCTACAGCGGATAATTTAGTCCAGCCTGGGCATATATTCCCGCTGATGGCGATGGCAGGAGGTGTGCTGAACCGTGCTGGACATACTGAAGCTGGTTGTGATCTGGCTAAACTGGCTGGGGCAGAACCTGCTGCTGTCATTGTGGAAATATTGAACGAAGACGGCAGTATGGCAAGACGAGCTGATCTTGAAGTGTTTGCCAAACAACATGATCTTAAAATAGGGACTATTGCTGATTTGATTCAATATAGAATCCAGAATGAAAATACCCTAGATCGAATTAGTGAGTGCCACTATCCAACAGAATATGGGGATTTCAAATTGTATGCCTATCAAGATAGTAATGATGACAATGTGCATCTTGCTCTTGTAATGGGTGATGTGGTGGGGAATGATCCTGTTTTAGTGCGTGTTCATGCGCGTAATTTGCTGGATGATTTGTTTTCATCAAAACGCTCAGGTAGTTCAATTGCAATTAGCGAAGCAATGGAAAAAATCGCTGAAGCGGGTCGTGGTGTTTTGGTGGTAATTAGACAATATGAAGATAATAAGTCACTGGTTGAGCATATTCACCAATATCATTTACAAGATAATGGTGTAGTGACAGAATCATCAAGTTTAGAAAAGATAGCCGCTTGGCGTACCACAGGAACAGGCGCTCGGATTTTGGCAGATTTGGGTGTACATCGTTTAAAAGTCATGGGCGCAGAAAAAAAATATTTTGGTCTTTCTGGATATAATCTGCAAGTGGTTGAGCATACTGAATAGAATCCAAGTATATCTTTAAAATAACTTTTCAATAGCCAGGGGCAATTAAAAACTATAAAAAAGACTCAGGACTAAAGACCCCTTGATTTTTGGCTGATAATTTTAAAAAGTATGAAATTGCTTTAGTTTATTTAGCCAACCCTTAAAAACACAACAACCATCTGATTTATAATAATAAATAAAACAAAACCATAGAAAAAAAGCAGTATTTGGTAAAATAACGGCTATTTCTTGGTCGTTTTTCTGATAAAAAAATACTAACAAAGTCAACCCCAAACACAGAGCCACTAAACCTCTTTTATTCAGAGTTATTTGTTGCATAGGGTACAAGATCCGCTCCACTCCCCTCGCCATTCCTGCATGTTCTAAACAGGAATCCAGATGTTTAAAACGAGATTCCCGATAAAAACCAAGGGGTCTTGAGTCTTGAGTCTTGAGTCTTGAGTCTTGAGTCTTGAGTCTTGAGTCTTGAGTCTTGAGTCCATTTTACAATTAAGGATATAAAGCGACTGTTTCCAATCCTTGGTTTTCAGCTAATGCAAAGATTAAATTCATATTCTGCACTGCTTGACCTGCCGCGCCTTTAACTAGATTATCTATCACTGACAGAACAACTAAGGTATCACCCCCTTGGGGTTGATGAATGGCTATCTGGCATTTATTGCTACCACGTACATTTCGAGTATCAGGATGCGCTCCCGTGGGAAGTACATCGACAAAAAATTCATCTTGATAACGTTGTTCAAATAATGCCTGCACCTCTGTAACGTCAGCAATGATCTGTCCATACAAAGTAGCGTGTATACCCCTTATCATTGGTGTTAAATGCGGTACAAATGTTAAAGAAACAAGCTGCTTGGCGGCTATCTCCAATTCCTGGTTAATTTCGGCTAGATGCCTGTGTCCTGCTACCGCATAGGCTTTAAAACTTTCACCGGTTTCACTCATTAATGCACTAACTTGAGCCGATCTACCTGCACCACTGACACCTGATTTTACATCCGCTATCAAATGCGTGGGGTCAATCAAATTATTTTCCAATAGAGGTAAAAAGCCTAATTGGACTGCGGTGGGATAACAACCTGGACAAGCAATCAAACTGGCGTGTTTTATCGCTTCTCGATTGACTTCAGCCAAACCATAAACAGCGTGTTCTATTAAGTCAGGACAGGCATGTGTCATGCCATACCATTTTGACCATTCCTTATCATCTTTTATTCTAAAATCGGCAGATAAATCAATTACTTTGACATTGGCTGATAATAGTTCTTCAGCCATTAACATGGCAGTGCCATTGGGTGTAGCAAAAAAAACTACATCACATTCGGATAATGACTCTATATTGGGTTCAGTAAAAGCAAGATCACATAAACCTCGTAAACTGGGGTATAGCAAAGAGACCACCTGACCCGCATCCGACCGAGAAGTTACCACGGTAATATCCACCTCTTTATGCAAAGCAAGAATACGCAGAAGTTCAATCCCTGTATATCCTGTCCCCCCCACTATACCAACACGAATCATCTTGTTTAACCCTAGTTTCTTATAAGTAAGAGGCCTCAGCATAACCCATGAACGGATAAAAAAGGCTAGAAGTTTCCCATCTTTCAGCCAAAATAACGTGCAATAGCTATTACACTTGTATTTTGACTAAAACCTAAAAAATTCTATCCCTTTTTTAGTCCAGTCCAGAGCTATGCTGAGGTCTCAATAAATATTGCATATAATACCTGCTATGATTCCTCTTAACTTTTTTTATCGTTATCCTTGCCATTAAAATAAAAAATACTAGGTTTTAGTCAACACAATGTTCTATTCCAAATCCCTCTGAATCAAAAGTGTTGATTTTATTTTACTCATTTATTCATGGCAGCACTGAATCAGTGAAATATCTATGTGAATTTTATAGAGTTGCAGAAAAAAGACTTTTCCTCATCTAAAAAACAGTCAAGTGTTTTTATGTCATTACCTTTTTATACCGCAAATTCAAGTGAAACAATTATCCCTAGCGATTTAAAAAGCAGATACACTCTTTATGTTTATAGTTTTTTAATATTGCCCTTAGGTTATTGAATAGTTACGTCTTATGCTGATAAGATATTGATAATGTTTGAGTTTTTGACTTCGCATATACATCTATATATGGCGTATACACTCTGAAGTCTTGGGTTTCAGGAGTATGATAAATTATCATCCTGCATCCATAATAAAATTATGTTGAAATAGCACCAAGAATTTAAACTAATAAAAGAGAAAGAAAATGTCGGCAGTAAAAATAATTGAAGGAAATTTGTCCGTTCAAGGCAGTAAATTTTGTATTGTAGCTTCACGATTTAATAGTTTTATTGTTGATCAATTAGAAGGAGGGGCTATTGATACATTGCTTCGACATGGTGCCAATAAAGACGATATTTGTTTAGTTAAAACACCGGGTGCCTTTGAATTGCCTATAGTTGTTCAACGTGTTGCAGCAACAAAAAAATATGATGCCATAATCGCCTTAGGTGCGATTATAAGAGGTGGCACCCCTCATTTTGAATATATTGCAGGCGAATGTGTTAAAGGCATTGCCTCTGTTTCATTGCAATATAATGTGCCTGTTAGTTTTGGTGTGTTGACTGTTGATACCATTGAGCAAGCGATTGAAAGAGCAGGCACAAAAGCCGGCAACAAAGGCGCAGAAGCTACTCTATCGGCAATAGAAATGGTCAGTTTATTTGCTAATCTGGAGAGTTAATGCGTTCGGCTAAAACTAAAGCTCGCGAATGTGCGGTACAAGCACTTTATCAATGGCAAGTATCAGGAGAAAGTTTAGCTCGGATAGAAATGAATTTTCTGGAAGAGGAGCGCTTGAAAGGTGCACAAAAAAAATATTTTTCCGAATTATTTCATGGTATACCTCAACAGCTTGACACCATTGATAAAGCTTTGGCTGAATTTGTAGATCGGCCAGTAGAAAAAATAGACCCTGTAGAAAGAGCTATTTTAAGAATTGGTGTTTATGAATTTATCAACCGTCTGAATACACCCTATAAAGTCATTATCAATGAAGGTGTAAACCTAGCAAAATGTTTTGGTGCAGAAGGTAGTCATAAATATATCAATAGTATTTTAGACCATATCAGCAAGAAAACTCGTGCGCTAGAAATTGCCTCTAAAGCAAACACAAATAAGTCTTAAATATCCGCTATGCCCGTTACAGAGTTTGGTCTAATTAAACAATATTTCAGCAAACCGTTAAAAAACACCTCTGTTAATCACTTAGGTATTGGAGATGATTGTGCCTTGATGTCAGTACCTGAAGGATATGAATTAGCCTTAACGACAGACACCATGGTTGAAGGTGTGCATTTTTTTGCAAATGCCGACCCTCAACAATTAGGGCATAAATTATTGGCTGTTAATTTAAGTGATTTGGCAGCCATGGGCGCAGATCCTGTATCAGCCACTCTGGCACTGACGCTACCTAAAGTAAATGAGGTTTGGCTAGCGGCCTTTTCACAAGGTTTGAGTGAATTAGCCAATCAATTTTCTGTTGATATTATTGGTGGTGATACCACTTCAGGCTCTTTGACCTTAACCATTCAAGCCATGGGCTTGATACCGAAAGGGCAAGCCTTAAAAAGGTCGACTGCAAAAATTGACGACATTATATGTGTAACAGGCTGTTTAGGTGATGCAGGTTTAGCTTTAAAAATAGAACAGGGCTACGCATGCTCTATACCTGAGCAAGCATTACAACAATTACACCAGCCTCAGCCTAAAGTTATTGAGGGATTAGCCATAAGAAATTTTGCTTCTGCCTGTATTGATTTATCCGATGGCATTGCTTCAGATTTAAACCATATTTTGCAGCAAAGCGGTGTAGGAGCTTGTTTACACTGGAATAATATCCCTCGAACAACACAGCTTAATGAATACATTGATAAAACGGGTGACTGGATGTTACCACTATCAGCAGGAGATGATTATCAACTGTGTTTTACCGTAAGTCCCAACAAAATAGATTTAATTCAGATAGCGTGTACTCAAATCGGTGTGATAGAAGCAAAACAGGGATTGAGGATTCTGCGTTCTAATGTAGTAAGTGAATTAGAGGTTAAAGGTTTTGAGCATTTTTCTTAGATCTGAATATGGAAATAACAAGTTATCTGCAAGTGATATATTAAAAACCCCAGTTTTATTTTTAGCCTTTGGATTTGGCTCTGGTTTAACTAAATTAATACCAGGAACCATGGGGACAGTAGCCGCTATTCCTGTTTATTTGCTTTTTATACAAGCTGATTTTTGGCTATATAGTATGCTGACAGTGTTGGTGATGATCTCAGGAATATGGATTTGTGACTCAGCCACAAAACAATTAGGAGTTGATGATTTTGGAGGCATTGTCTGGGATGAAATTGCAGGCTTTTTGATTACCATGTGGCTAGTGCCATTCTCATGGTATGCCGTGTTCTTAGGGTTTGTTTTTTTTAGAGTCTTCGACATTCTAAAACCGTGGCCTATTGGATGGATAGATAAAAAGGTGAAAGGTGGGCTGGGTATTATGCTTGATGATGTTTTTGCTGCTGTATTTGCAGCAGCGGCTGTGTTGCTTATTATTTAACCATTCATTTCAAATAGAATATATTCCCCTTGCTAAATATTAAATAATCCTTATAATGGCAAAAATGATCGCGGGGTGGAGCAGTTTGGTAGCTCGTCGGGCTCATAACCCGAAGGTCGTAGGTTCAAATCCTGCCCCCGCTACCAGATTTACAGAAAGCCCCTTTTGGGGTTTTTTTGTTTTTTGGTCGTTGGAAATTGAACTGTTTTAAGAGCTTGTTCAATATCTGGATAGTGCCAAAGTGTAATTAATTATACCTAGGCACTTAGTGTTACTCATGGAAGAGCCTCTGGCTCTTTTTTTATATGCGTCTTTTTTTAATGCAAACGGAAAGTGAGACAATATGAAGCAGGCTCCAGAACATTTGGTTAAATTGATTGAACCAACTGTGGAAGGTCTGGGTTATGAATGCGTCGGCATTGAATTTAATCCGCATCCGCAGCATGGTCTGTTGAGAATATATATTGATACCGAAAATGGCATTGTTCTTGAAGACTGCACAAAAGTCAGTCATCAATTAAGTGGTCTTTTAGATGTTGAAGATCCTATCTCTAGCAATTATCAATTAGAAGTATCATCACCTGGTGCAGATAGGCTTTTTTTTAAAATGAGTCAGTTTGAGCAATTTATAGGCAGTGTTATTACCGTAAACTTATTTAGACCTATTAATAAGCAAAGAAAAATTACAGGGTTAATTGATAGCGTTGAAGACAATATTGTTTATCTTCAACAAGCAAATCAATTATCAAAAATCCCATTTCAGGCAATGAGTAAAGCGCGATTAGTGCCTGAGTTCGATATTAAAAAAGGAAAGCGGAATGGAAAATAAAGAAATTTTATTAATGGCAGATGTTTTTTCTAATGAAAAAGATATAGATAAAGAAATTGTTTTTGAAGCATTAGAATTAGCATTGGCGGCAGCTGCAGTAAAACGACATGAAGTTCATATCGATGCTCGGGTTAAAATTGACAGAGATACTGGAGAATATCAAACTTATCGTCGCTGGGAAGTCGTAGCAAGTAATGACGAGATTGATGGTGATGTTGAACTTCCTACTTTGCAGGTTTTGTTAGAAGTTGCGCAAATAGATGAACCTGCTATTGAAGTAGGCAGTTTTGTTGAAGATGCGATTGATTCCGTGGCTTTTTGTCGCATTGCGGCACAAACAGCAAAACAGGTTATTATTCAAAAAATCAGAGAAGCCGAACGTAAGAAAATAGTTGAAGCCTACCAAGATAGAGTCGGTGAATTAATTACCGGCGTGGTAAAACGTCTGGAAAAAGGCAATGTATATCTTGATTTGGGTGGTCATGTAGAAGCTTATATTGCTAAAAAAGATATGATTCCCAGAGAATCTATTCGAATTGGTGACCGAATTCGAGGCTATTTAAAAGAAGTACGTTCAGAAGTAAGAGGGCCTCAATTATTTGTCAGTCGTTCTGCACCTGAATTATTGATTGCCTTATTCAAACTTGAGGTTCCTGAAGTTGGAGAAGGACTCATTGATGTATTGGCTGCTGCTAGAGATCCAGGTTCAAGAGCCAAAATTGCAGTTAAAACGAATGATCCAAGGCTTGACCCAGTCGGTGCTTGTGTCGGTATGCGAGGATCAAGAGTTCAGTCGGTATCTAATGAGCTGGCAGGCGAAAGAGTTGATATTATTCTCTGGAATGATAATGATGCCCAGTTTGTTATTAATGCCATGTCTCCTGCAGAAATAGAAGCGATTGTTGTCCATGAAGATAAACACAGCATGGATGTTTCTGTAGCCAGCGATAATTTATCGCAAGCGATTGGGCGAGGCGGACAAAATGTACGACTAGCGACTGAATTGACGGGTTGGGAATTGAATGTTCGTGACGTTAGCGATGCCGATTCAGAAAATAAAGAAGAATTGCAGAAAATAAAACAAACATTTATAAAACAACTGGACGTTGATGAAGAAATTGCAGAAGTTTTAGTAGAAGTTGGTTTAAGCAATGTAGAAGAAATTGCTTATATACCCGTTGAAGAAATGCTAGAAATTGAAGGCTTTGATGAAGAACTGGTTGAGGCATTAAGGAGCCGTGCAAAAGATGCGGTATTGATTAATGCGATTGCATCAGAAGAAGCAGTAGAAACATCACACCCTGCTGATGATCTTTTGCAGATGGAGGGCATGACTGATAAGTTGGCACATGAAATGGCTGCAAAAAGTATTGTAACCATGAAAGACTTAGCCGAACAAGCGATTGATGAACTGCTAGTCTTTACAGACATGAATGAAGAGTGGGCAGGAAAATTAATTATGAAAGCGCGTGAACCTTGGTTTGCAGATGAACAAGGTAAAGAAGGAATCGAGGGATCAAAATGAGTGATAAAACAGTTAAAGAATTAGCGGAAATGGTAAACATTCCTTTGGAACGCTTTATAGAGCAACTAAAGGAAGCTGGCGTAACCGCTTCGGAACAAGACGATCTTATTGAAGATAATGAGAGAATTAAGTTATTAGCTTATTTGCGTAAAAGACATGGTAAAAGCGAAACGGAAGAACAAGAGACACCTAATAAAATAACGTTAAAGAGACGTAAAGTAACAGAGCTTAAGCAAACTACAGCACCCGGTGTAGCAACAAAAACAGTCAACATTGAGGTGCGCAAAAAGAAGACATATATCAAACGTAGTGATACAGAAAAAAGCGAAGAGCAAAAAGAAATTGAACGCGCTAAAAAAGCCTTAGAAGAACAGAAACAACAAATTGCCTCTGATGAAGAAGATCGTAAAAAGCACGAGAAAAGTATCAGAGAAACGCAAAAAGAAATAAAACGTAAAGACACTGTAGAAATAGAAACAGCCGAAAAAAAAGCAATTAAAGTAAAACAGAATATTGCAGCAAAAACAACAAAAGGAGTTGTAACAAATCCTGAGCAGAGTAATGGCAATAAAAAAAATATTGCAATGAATAAAAAGGATGGCTCAGTAAGGTCAAAAACGGTTGCCGATAGAGTAAATAATAAAGAAAAAGATAGTGCAACAGCAGAACCTCAGCTTTCAGAAAAAGAACAGAAAGCAAAAAAACTAGAAACAGAAAAGAAAGCACGGTTAGAAGTATCTATAGAAAGAAATGCAGCGAAAGTAAGAAAGCAGGCAGAAGCTAAAAAACAGCAAACTTTGCATAAAAAAAAACAAATAGCATCTATAGCCAATAAAAACAAAGCAACTATTTCAGATAAACCCACTGCTCCTGTACAAAAAAGAGGGCTTGCTCCTGGAAGAGGACAAGCTATGCCAACAGGTGCAAGCAAGAAAGCAAAAGGTAAAAAAGGAAAGCAAAAAAGAATTCAATTAGCCACTGAGATGGACGCTAAACATCAGTTTGAAAAACCAGTGGAGGCAATTGTGCATGATGTGACTATTCCTGAAACAGTGATCGTTGCGGAATTAGCACAAAAAATGAACATTAAAGCCGGTGAAGTGATCAAGGAATTGATGAAACTAGGTGTCATGGCAACCATTAACCAAACCATTGATCAAGAAACGGCAGTCATTTTAGTAGAAGAAATGGGGCATAAACCTGTTCTACAAAGTGATGATAATCTTGAACAAGAAATGTTGGCTGATGTTGTTGATCTGAAAGAAGCTGATGATCGTGAAACATCACCTAGAGCGCCTATTGTTACTATTATGGGACATGTCGATCATGGTAAAACATCATTACTGGATTACATCCGTGAGACTCGTGTGGCATCGGGTGAAGCTGGAGGTATTACTCAGCATATTGGTGCTTACCAAGTTAAAACTGATCATGGCAATGTAACTTTTCTTGATACGCCTGGACATGCTGCTTTTACAGCCATGCGTGCACGAGGTGCAGAAGTTACCGATATTATTATTGTTGTTGTCGCTGCCGATAATGGTGTGATGCCTCAAACTAAAGAAGCTGTTGAGCATGCAAGGGCGGCAGGTGTGCCTTTAATTGTAGCTATCAATAAAATGGATAAGCTTGAAGCTAATCCAGATAAAGTGATGCAAGAAATGTCGGCTTTGGAAGTGGTTCCTGAAGAATGGGGTGGAGATACTCAATTTCTAAGAGTGTCTGCTAAATCAGGAGAAGGTATTGATAAATTAATTGAAGCATTGATTTTACAAACTGAAATTCTGGAATTACAAGCACCTGTAGAAGGTGTCGCTTCTGGTTTTGTCATAGAATCCAGATTAGATAGAGGACGCGGTCCTGTGGCGACTATTCTAGTGCAGCGAGGTACCTTGGAGAAAGGTCAAATTGTCTTATGTGGGCATGAGTATGGTCGAATTAGAGCCATGTTTGATGAAAATGGTAATACAATTTCTACTGCTGGGCCGTCGGCACCCGTAGAAATTTTAGGGCTTTCTGGAACGCCTGAAGCAGGTGATGAATTTATTTTTGCACAAAATGAAAAGGCGGCAAAAGAATTGGCCGAGCATAGAGAGCATAGGAAACGATCATTCAAACATGCAAGACAACAAGCATCTAAATTGGATGAAGTATTCTCCAAAATGGCAGCGGGTGATACTTCTGCATTAAACCTTGTGCTTAAAACGGATGTACAGGGTAGTTTGGAAGCATTAAGAGAATCATTGATTAAATTATCGAATGATGAAGTAACCGTTAAATGTGTTTATGGTGGCGTAGGGGGTATTAATGAAGGCGACGCTAATCTTGCTTTAGCTTCCGGCGCTATTTTGATGGGCTTTAATGTAAGAGCTGATGCAACTGCGCGTAAATTAATTCAAGAAAAAAATATTGATTTACATTATTACAGCATTATTTATGAAGCGATCGATGAAGTTAAAAGAGCCATAGGTGGCATGTTGGCACCAGAAATACAGGAAAAAATTGTGGGTCTTGCCGAAGTGCGTGACATCTTTAAATCTCCAAAACTTGGTGCTATTGCAGGGTGTATGGTCCTTGACGGCTTTGTTAAACGTAATTTACCGATCAGAGTGTTACGCGATAATATAGTGATTTATGAAGGTCAGTTAGAGTCGTTGCGTCGTTTTAAAGATGATGTCAATGAAGTTAAAATGGGCATGGAATGTGGTATCGGAGTGAAGAATTACAGCGATATAAAAAATAATGATCAAATCGAAGTATTCGAACGTGTAGAAGTAAAACGAGTTGTAGAATAATGGCTAACGAGTATGGGCGTAGTGAGCGTGTCTCTTCGCAAATGCAAAAGGAATTGGCTTATGTTTTACAACGGGAAACCCATGATTCTCGCTTAGGCTTTATAACAATCAATGAAGTGCTTGTCTCCAAAGATCTTGCTGTAGCTAAAATATATATTACTGTGTTGAATGGTGATGAGCAAAGCAAGCAAGAGAATGTGAGTGTATTGAATGAATTAGCGCCTAGCCTACGCCATCAAGTTGCAAAAAGAATGCGGTTAAGACATATTTCAGAATTCAGGTTTTATTATGATGATTCCTTTGATACGGGAATGAGAGTAGCCGAGCTACTTAATGAATAGCCAAGCTTTAAAAAGACTAAAGACTAAAGACTAAATACTATATTGCTCAATATGGATAAACCGTTACTTCTCATGGCATAGTGAGAATATATAGTAAACAAGATTTTAGGTTTAAATAAATTACTATTAGATGGTAGACTAACGCCGAAAAAATATTTAATCTGAATAGATCTGTACTCAAGTATTCAGAGTATGAAGTCTGATTTAACTAATTTCAACAAACATAGTATTCTACGCCCTATTGTGGAAGCTATGTCATCATGTAAGCCAGTGTCTTGGTTTATTAATTTAATTAATCTATAGGGATTAAAATGTCATTTATAGCAGAACAGAAAAGAACAGTTGTTGAAGAATATCGCTTATCTAATACAGATACCGGTTCACCCGAAGTGCAAGTTGCCTTATTAACGGCACACATTGCACATTTAACACCACATTTTGCAGAACATAAAAAAGATAATCACTCTCGACGTGGTTTATTGCGTATGGTAAATAAGCGTCGTAAATTGCTGGATTACTTAAAAAAGAAAGATATGGGCCGTTACCGCTCATTAATTGAGCGTTTAGGACTGCGTAAGTAATAAAAAGAAAAGTGTTTAATTTAAGATTATGCAGCTTTTTTGTTAGAATAATTGTAACTACTCAGCGTACTCCGTAATTACTTAGATTATTCTCTATTTTGCTCAAGAGCAAAGCGAAAGCGCGGAGTTTACAAGTGTAAATGCACACTTTCAACGCGGCTATTGGACAAAATAGAAGGTAAGTTGAGTAGTTACGAATAATTTTCAAATATGAAGACATAGTGTCTTCATATTTATAACCTTAATGTTAAGGACTTAAATAGTGACTCCCATCAGGAAAGAATTTCAATACGGCGATCATCTTGTAACCATAGAAACAGGAGAAATTGCTCGTCAAGCCAGTGGTACAGTATTAATTAATGTTGAAGGAACTTCAATATTAGTAGCTGTTGTCGGTAAAAAAGAATCAAAAGGGGGTGACTTTTTCCCTTTAACCGTAAACTATCAAGAAAAAGCTTATGCTGCCGGTAAAATACCTGGTGGATTTTTTAAGCGTGAAGGTCGCCCGACAGAAAAAGAAACATTAATTTGTCGCTTAATAGACAGACCTATTCGTCCTTTATTTCCTGATGGATATACTAATGAAGTACAAATTGTTGCAACCGTTATTTCATTAAACCCAGAGGTTGATACAGAAATCCCAGCATTGATTGGTGCTTCTGCTGCATTAGCTATATCTGGTTTGCCTTTTAATGGCCCGATTGCTGCGGCTTGTGTGGGTTATAAAGAGGGTGAATACCTATTAAATCCAAATGCTACAGAGATGAAAGAGTCTCAGTTAGAATTGGTTGTTGCTGGTACAGAGCAAGCTGTATTGATGGTTGAGTCAGAAGCTGATTTATTATCTGAAGAAGTCATGTTAGGTGCGGTATTGTTTGGTCACGAGCAAATGCAATGTGCAATTACGGCTATCAAAGAATTTGCTTTGGAAGTTGCAACACCTGCAATGGAATGGACTGTAGCAGAAACGGATGAAACTTTATCTGCTTTAGTTAAAGCAGAACTCGAGTCAGGTATTAAAGCCGCTTATAAAATTGCTGAAAAATTAAATAGACAAGATACTTTGTCTGATTTGAGAGCAACTTGTGTAGAAAAATTAACCGCTGATGAGCAATATGCAGAAAGTGATATTAGAGACATTATTGAGCATCTGGAAAAAACAATTGTTCGTGACTCAATTTTAGAAGAAAAAATACGGATTGATGGTCGTGACCTTGATACAGTAAGACCTATCAGCGTTAAAACAGGTTTCTTAGAAAGAACACATGGTTCTGCGTTGTTTACTAGAGGCGAGACCCAAGCGATTGTAGTCGCAACTTTAGGTACAGAACGTGATGCACAAATTATTGATGCACTCGCTGGCGAATATAAAGAACCGTTTATGTTGCATTACAATTTCCCTGCATATTGTGTAGGTGAAACCGGTTTCGTAGGCTCTCCAAAACGTCGTGAAATAGGGCATGGTCGTTTAGCTAAACGGGGTATTGCAGCGGTAATACCTAGCTTAGAAGAATTTCCTTATGTGATTCGTATTGTTTCTGAAATCACTGAGTCAAATGGCTCAAGTTCTATGGCTTCGGTTTGTGGTAGTAGTCTTGCCTTAATGGATGCGGGTGTACCGCTTAAAGCACCTGTTGCAGGTATTGCTATGGGCTTAATAAAAGAAGGCGATAAGTTCGCTGTACTTTCTGATATTTTAGGTGATGAAGATCATTTAGGGGATATGGATTTTAAAGTGGCAGGTTCTGAAAATGGAATCACCGCCTTACAAATGGATATTAAAATTGACGGTATTACCGCTGAAATCATGAAAGCCGCTTTGGAACAAGCCAAACATGGTCGATTGTTTATCATAGGTGAAATGAACAAATCACTGTCTTCAACACGCGAAAAAATGTCAGATTTTGCTCCTCGTATTATTACTATTAAAATTGATCCTAGCAAAATACGCGAAGTAATTGGTAAAGGTGGTGCGACTATTCGTGGTATTACTGAACAAACGGGTGCTAGCATTGATTTAACTGATGATGGTATTGTGAAAATTGCCTCAGTTGATAGAGCGGCGGGTGAAGAAGCCAGGCGTATTGTGGAAGAAATTACCGCTGAAGTTGAAGTCGGTAAAATCTACAAAGGTAAAGTTGCCAGATTGATGGACTTTGGTGCTTTTGTAACCATATTACCTGGTAAAGATGGCTTGGTTCATATTTCTCAGATTTCAGAAGAGCGGGTTGAAAAAGTCAGTGATAAATTATCCGAAGGTGACGTAATTAAAGTCAAAGTGCTTGAAATTGATCGCCAAGGTCGCGTGAGATTGAGTATGAAAGAAGTGGATAAAGAAGACTAGATTCTTTTTACCTTCATAAAAAAGGCCGAAAGGCCTTTTTTTATGTTCAAAGAAAAATGGAAGTGATTTTTCATTACTGTGCATATTTTTGAAACGATTTTTACAAACCACATTAGCTGAAATAAATGGTTCAATATGTTTTCAAAACAAGTTTTTAATCAAGAGTGTAAGACCTGTACCAGACTAGATAATTTCTTATGCGAAGTTAAACAAAAACACCCTGACTACCATGCACGCCCTGTAGCGCCTTTTGGAGATAGCAATGCGCAACTTTTAATCGTAGGGTTGGCACCCGGTATGCACGGAGCAAATGCAACAGGTCGACCATTTACGGGTGATTATGCGGGGCTACTTTTGTATGCAACATTATTTGAATTTGGCTATAGCAATAAAAAACATTCTGAAGCATTAGATGATGGGCTAATATTAAAAAACTGTAGGATAACAAACGCAGTCAAATGTTTACCACCACAAAATAAGCCAACAGGAGCAGAAATCAATAACTGTAATTATTTTCTGGCTGAAGAAATAAAAATGCTTCCACAGAATGCAGTCATTATGGCTTTAGGCACTATTGCTCATCAGGCCATATTAAAAGCCTACCGATTAAAACTAAATACCGCTAAATTTGGACATAACAAACAACATCAATTGCCAGATGGTAGAGTGCTGGTAAATTCATACCATTGTAGTCGCTACAATGTACAAACTAAACGATTAACGAGAGAGATGTTTGCAGCTGTTTTTAAAACGATAGCTAGTTTAATGAGTGGCGAGTTCAACGGCTCGTAAGTGAAAATTTTCGGCAGGTATCAGTAAATTAAAAACAAGCAGTGCAGTGTAGAAAATCGCTTTATCATTGCCCTTGTTTTATAATAAATGGCTGCTAGATGCTATCATTTATTTTTGAAAATGGTATTAGAAGACCTCAGCATAACTCTGGAACGGACAAAAAAAACGATAGAATTTTTCAGGTTTTAGTCAAAATACAAGTGTAATAGTAAGCTATTGCACGTTATTTTGGCTGAAAACTGGAAAACTTCTAGCCTTTTTTATCCGTTCATGCGTTATGCTGAGATCTCATTAGTTTAAATTCAAATTTATCTGTCGTTTTTAATACCACAGCACAGATGTCTTCATCATCTAGTTTAACATCAATGATTGACCAATCTTCTGGCTGCCCATAAGCGAAAGGAATACTTATAAAACCAGATTGCTTATTTGAGTCAACTACACATTGATTTAACCCTAGTGCAATACCGCGCCCTACGGCTTTGACAAAGGCTTCTTTCCTAACCCAAAACCGGTAAAACATATATGTTTGTTGCTCTACAGCTAAGGATGACCAAAAGTGCGACTCTATTTCTGAGAAACACTTTTTGACCATGCCCGACATATTTTTTCTATCTTTGCATAATTCAATATCTATGCCTAATTCATCAATATTACTGACCGCAATGACAAACTTATTTTTCTTATGTGACAAATTAAAATAAATATCACAATCCTGTTTAATATATGGCTTTCCATATTCTGTATACTCAAGAACAAGTGTTTGAGGGTCAGTTTGCAAATAGACCGCTAAAATCCTCTTCAACTTGGCTCTAGTTTTTATGAATTTTTTTTGTAATAACTGCCGTGTAAAAGTCTCTGCTTTCTCTCTTTCCTGTGTATTGAGCGCTGACCAATAATATTTATCGCTATAAGGCTCATCTTCCTTAGCCAATAAAATATCGCCGTACCATACATCAACAAATTTAGAAGTCATGGGATACTAAAGTAATAAGTAATATCATTTAAAAGAAAATATGTTCATATTTGTATTCCAAATACTCACTTCAGTAATAGTGCTTGCTATAATGGTTTCAGTATTTAATACACTTAGATACTTACTTATCGAACCCGTGCAGTACCTTCACCCCTAGGGTCTGAAACAGCTGAATAGCTATTATCTGTTTTATTAAACTGTAGCGCTTGCATATTGCCATAACGATATTGAACTTCTTTTAACTGATGTCCTAATAAAGTCAGGCCGTGTACTTCATGCTCTGTTAATCCGCCCTTTTCATACTGGATTAAATCAGGAATATATTGATGATGAAATCTAGGCTCCCAAAGCCACGACTCTGGACCATTCCCTTTGGCAAAATCTAGTATGGCTAATAGCACCATAGAAATTATTCGACTACCACCCGGTGTACCTAACACGCCCACTCTATCAGTATCCTCAATAAAGGTCGGCGACATGCTAGAGAGCATTCTCTTGCCTGGTTCAATAGCATTTGCCGCCCCACCAACCAAACCATAACCATTCATTTCCCCAACTTTGCTGACAAAGTCATCCATTTCATTATTTAGTAAAACCCCCGTGCCTGTAGCTATAAAACCAGAACCAAAAGGATAATTCACACTTAAAGTTGCAGCAACCCTATTACCTTTACTGTCTATAATTGAAAAATGGGTGGTGTTTTTACCTCTACTTTTTGCTACTACAGAAGCTGACAAATAATCACTGGGGGTTGCTTTATCCATTCTTATAGAGGCTCTTAAACCAGCCGCATAATCTTTATTAAGTAGCTGTTTAACTGGTACTTTAACAAAATCATTGTCCCCCAAATATAGAGCACGATCATGATATGCTCTACGCAGTGCCTCGCTGATAATATGCTTTCGCCTGATTACATTAAATTCATCCAGAGGATATTTTTCTAAAATATTTAAAGCCTCGACTAACACAATACCCCCCGAAGAAGGCAATGCCGCACTGGTTATTTTTATCCCTTTATAGTCACCTCTAATCGGCTCCCTTTCCACAACATGATAATCATCTAAATCTTGTTGCGACCAAATACCACCTGCATGACTAACACCCTCAATTAACTGTTTAGCAACTATTCCAGCATAAAAACCTTTTTTACCAAATTGCGCTATTTGCTTTAATGTATTTGCTAAATCAGCCTGTCGTAAAACTGACTTCTTATTAGGAACTTTATTGTCGTTGAGAAATATATGCGTTGCCTGAATATTTTTTTTTAATACTTCTAATCTAAGGCTTAATAGTTTTCTATGTTTCTCACCAATAATAAAGCCATTCTGTGCATAGTGAATTGCAGGTTTTAATGATTGGGCAAGTGAAAGCTCGCCATATTTTTCTGATAAATGCACTAAAGCAGCTGGTAAGCCAGGTATTCCAGCAGCTAATACACCATTTTTAGATAAGTCTTTAATAATATCTCCTTGTTTATCAAGAAACATATCGTGATGTGCTGCTAAAGGTGCTTTTTCTCTACCATCCAACATGGTTTCAAAACCATCACTGGCTCTATGTAATAACCAAAACCCACCACCTCCCAAACCAGAACTAGAAGGCTCAACAACAGCTAGAGTAGCACTGATAGCCACCGCAGCATCAAAAGCATTACCCCCTTGCTGTAATATTTCAAAACCTACTTGGGTTGCCAAGGGGTGTGCGGTTGCAATGGCTGCTTTTGTTTGTTCAGAAGCAAATACATTCACATTTAACAAAAAGACTAAAACAAAATGTATTACATATTTTAAAAACATATCACCTTCCTCTGTATTAACGGTTAAAGGTATAAAGACCTCAGCATAAATTATGCGCATAGCAAGCTAGACAACATTTTATACAACGCAGAATATGGCAAAAAAGACCCATAAAAATGTTACATTAATTACGCTTGGTAGCTATACAAATAACTCAACTTCATATCCTGAAAATTTCCTTATGTTGACTACACCAGTATCAAACAATAGATACTGACCTTTAATACCTTGCAATACCCCAGAGACTTCTGGCACTTTATCAAAATTAAAAGATTTGACTTTTACTGGATAAGTTTGCACGGGGAAATTAATATCAATCATCGCCTGGTCTGTAATATACTCAACAGAATCATCTCCAAAGCGTTGAATAACATCCTTAATCTCCACTTCACACAACTGTAACAATTGATCTCTTTTTGCCGCTAAATCAACCGGATCTACCAAGTTTTTTAGCATTCTTTGCCAACTGGTTTTATCACTTACATACTGAGCAATTGCAACCTCAATTAAACCCGAGATAATTCTTGATTTCACTTTTAAGATAGGTAAAGCCTGAATGGCACCCTGATCAATCCAGCGGGTAGGAATTTGCGTATCACGGGTAATACCCACTTTAACCCCTGACGAATTAGCTAAATAGACAGTGTGAGATTGAAAACAAAATTCTTCCCCCCAAGTTGGTTCTCGACAAGTTCCTTGTTCATAATGACAAGTTTCAGGTTTCATGATACAGATGTCACATCGTGCTAAAGCGATAAAACAGGGATAACAATAACCTTGGTTAAAACTTTTCTTAATCTCCCTATCACAATGCACACAACGAATTTTGCCTGTATGTACCAGTTTGACCGTTTTACCCAATAATGAATTCAAAGGAACCAAGTGATCAAGTAAAGGCAATTGATATTGCACAGGATCAGTCAATTCAACCTGCATTTTTCTTAAATTACCTAACACCTTCATAATTTCTACACACCCTATAAAACCTACATTCTAACACTGACGGTATAAAAAAAATTAGAATCTGCCAAATTAGGCATGGCTATTAAAAATTGGGGGTCTATGCCATTTTATATGAGCACTCAAATTTCAGTTTTCCATTATTTGGCATAAACCCAAATAGCTTCTGCCCTCAACATAATTTTGATGATAATTCGACATAAATCCCTTGTAGAGTATACGTATTGCATTCCCCTCACCCAACCCTCTCGGCAATAGCTCCTGCATTGCTCTACTTAGTCAACGCTTAAAAAGACTCAAGACTCAAGACTCAAGACTCAAGACTCAAGACTCAAGACTCAAGACTCAAGACTCAAGACTCAAGACTCAAGACTCAAGACTTAGGGCTTAGGGCTAAAGTAACTGGAACCTCTGTTACTACACGTCATTCCCGAAGACATGTAGGGGCTAGAAGTAGGGTGCGTTTGCCCGCCAGGGATGGTGGAAATGCAGTAAGATTGTCTGGAACAATCTCTGCCCACGCACCAGAACTAAAGACTCAGGACTAAAGTAACTGGAACCTCTATTACCACACTTATCCATATTAAATTCCTGATATTGTTTTTTTTGTAAACCCATTGCTTATAACGATTCAGCTTAAAAAAACAGTTGGTAATATGACGCTATTTTTTTATTTTATAAAACGATAGCCTTATCTTTAATAGAGGCAGATTTAATTGCAATCGCTGTTTGGGCTTAAAAAACCTAGAACACTAAATTCAGGGTTGATAAAATATGGTTTTTGTAGCATTATCCTACTACTTTAATAATAGAGTGTGAGGTTTGAATGAACATTGATCTATTTGCATCCATCGGCCCCTATTGTGGTATCGCTGGATTAATTATCGCCTATCTTATCTACAGAAAAATTCTGGCACATGATGCTGGCACCGATAAAATGAAGGACATTGCCGAGCTTATACATGACGGTGCCATGGTCTTTTTAAAAGCGGAATACCAAATTTTATCTGTCTTTGTCATCTTGGTTGCTGCTCTGATTTTTTTTATGATTAACCATGAAACTGCTTATGCCTTTTTAGGTGGCGCAGGCTGTTCAATGTTTGCCGGCTTCTTTGGTATGAAAGCAGCTACACGAGCCAATGTGCGTACGTCAGCAGCGGCTAACAAAGAAGGTATAGGGGCAGCATTAATGGTGGCTTTTGGCGGCGGTTCGGTCATGGGGTTGGCTGTAGCGTCATTAGGTTTAACCGGTGTAGCCATTGCTTACGCATTAATTGATTCTTCAAATGCAGCCAATTACTCGGTATTAAGTGGTTTTGCCATGGGTGCATCATCTATTGCTTTATTTGCCCGTATCGGTGGCGGTATCTATACCAAAGCCGCCGATGTTGGTGCTGATTTGGTGGGTAAAGTAGAGGCTAATATTCCAGAGGATGATCCGCGTAACCCCGCAACTATTGCTGATAATGTCGGTGATAATGTCGGTGATACCGCTGGAATGGGTGCGGATATTTTTGAATCTTATGTCGGTTCTGTGATTGCAACTATTGCTATTGCTGCTGCTGCCACAAATTTTGTTGATCCATCCATGCAAAATAATGCTTTATTGTTACCGCTTGCGCTAATTATCGTCGGTCTAGTCGCTTCTGTGATTGGTGTGTTTTGTATGAATTTACTTAAAAACATCAACCCTGCACACGCATTAGAAGGTGTTACTTGGATCTCTGCTGTATTGTTTTTAATACTTGCTTATATTGTTATCCAAGCCTTTGCTATTCAATTTACTATTGATGGCGAAGTGACTTCTATAAACGGCCCTTTCTATGCTCTACTTGGCGGGACTATCGTGGGTATTTTTATTGGTCGGGTAACCGATTACTACACATCTAAAGCCCCTGTTGAACAAATCGCATTAGCGTCTAAATTTGGCCCTGCAACTAATATCATTGCTGGTTTAGGTATTGGTATGCGTTCAACGGTATTACCTGTATTAGGTATCTGCTGTGCAATTTTCCTTGCATACACTTGCGCTGGACTTTATGGCATTGGTATTGCTGCGGTTGGCATGTTAGCTACAACGGGTGTCACTATGTCTGTTGATGCCTATGGTCCAATTGCAGATAATGCTGGTGGCATTAGTGAAATGGCAGAGTTAGGTCCAGAAACGCGAGCTATTACTGATTCACTCGATGCAATTGGAAATACTACAGCAGCTGTTGGTAAAGGCTTTGCTATTGGTTCAGCTGCATTGACTGCTTTGGCTTTGTTTTCAGCTTATGCCGCTGCTGCACATTTAACCGCTATTAACTTACTTGATCCGTTAGTGGTAATTGGTATGTTTATCGGTGGGTCTGTGCCATTTCTTGTGGCCGCTATGACTATGGATTCTGTTGGTAAAGCCGCTCAGGATATGGTTGAGGAAGTGCGTCGTCAATTCCGTGAAATCGCAGGATTAATGGAAGGTACTACTCCTCCTGATTCTGCACGTTGTATTGAAATTTCAACTAAGGCTTCATTACGTGAAATGGTTTTACCTGGTTTGGTCACTATTATTACACCTGTTTTAGTCGGTTTTTTATTGAATAAAGAAGCATTAGGCGGTTTGTTAGCAGGCTCTTTGCTATCGGGTGTATTAATGGCTTTATTTATGGCTAATGCTGGTGGTGCATGGGATAACGCTAAAAAATTAATTGAAGGTGGTGCGCACGGTGGTAAAGGAACAGATGTTCATAAGGCGGCTATTTGTGGTGATACTGTAGGTGACCCTTTTAAGGATACTTCAGGCCCTGCTTTGAATATTGTTGTTAAGTTAATGGCTGTGGTTTCTTTGGTAATCGCACCATTACTGTAATTATAAGATAGAGCTTTGCTTGATTTAAGTTTTCTGCCATCACGGTAAAATTGAAAATTGACCCAAGATAAAAGATAAGCGTGGTTTATTTAGAACCTCCCCACCCCACCCTCGCCAGCAAGGGAGGGCTTTTAAGCCCTCTCCAGAGGAAGAGGGTTTGGGTGAGGGGGAAATAAAAAAATAAATACTTTATTAATACAGGGTATGCAATGCGCATACTCTACAAGGGATTTATGTCGAGTTATCATCAAAATTATGTTGAGGGCAGCAGCTATTTGGGTTTATGCCAAATAATGGAAAACTGAAATTTGAGTGCCCCTATAAAATGGCATAGACCCGCTATTTTCGATTAGGCTGACGGTCTCAGTCAAAAATTGTGAGAACATTTCCACTAATACTGAGGGGGACTGGACAAGAAAATGAGGGTCGTTCTGGGTTGTTTAAAGATGCAAATAGCAAAACAATGCCTTGTTTAGTTTAGTTGCCTAGCCTAAGAACGAATTACCCTTGATGTTTGGTAGCTTAGGTTTTTCTATCTTGTCGTTTTTGCCGTAATGTTATCAAAGTAATGACAGGGCCAGAAATAGCATAACCCAATGCTAAAAAAAACAAGATGGTTTGCGCTTGTGCCATCACAAAACCAATGACTAGCATAACCATAATGGCAACAATAAAAGGTACTCTACCTTTAAAATCAATTTCTTTAAAACTGGAATAACGGAAATTACTGACCATTAGCAAGCCAGTGCTAATGGTTAAAATTAGAACTAAATATTTGATCGATTCAACGTCATATCCATATTCCAGACTTATCCATAATCCACCAGCCAATATTGCTGCCGCAGCTGGACTAGGTAATCCTTGAAAATAACGTTTATCAGCCACTTCAACTTGAGTGTTAAATCGAGCTAATCTTAACGCCCCTCCAGCAGTATGAACAAAGGCAGCAAATAAACCCAATTTACCCATGTTTTCAAATGCCCATAAGTACATGACTAGAGCAGGTGCCACACCAAATGATACCATGTCGGATAAACTATCGTATTGCATACCAAATTCACTCTGGGTATTTGTCATTCTGGCTACACGTCCGTCTAAACCATCTAAAATCATGGCTACAAATATAGAGATGGCAGCAACTTCGAAGCGTCCATTTATGGCAGAGGTCATGGCATAAAACCCTGCAAACATGGCTCCTGTAGTAAACAGATTAGGCAATAAATATATACCGCGATGACGAATTGAAGGTTTATTTTTGGGCATAAACAGGACACTTGTTTCTAGTTCCCACACTCCGTGCGAGAATTTATGTAAAGACGCAGAGCGTCATAAACTGCATTCCCACGCAGAGTATGGGAGCGAGAGTAAGGGCTGGTTTTCTAATGATTAGTTTCTAATTTATTTCCCTTGGCTTGACCAATTTCTGACAAAGATTCTGTAAACCAAGGGGTGTCAATATCAAAAGGTTTTCCACCTTTAATACGGGGAAATTCAATGGCACGTAATACAAAGTTTTGGTCATCATCATGCCCAATCACACCTGATTCACCCCGTAATGCACATTCAACGGCTAAATCAGCAGATGATTTAATCAAACGAATGTCTTCTGCATTAGCTGCTGATGCACGGGCAAAATAACCTGATTTTTGAATCAAGGTTTTTTCTGCTCCAATCATTTCTGCAAATTGTTCGCCAAACCATTTGCCTGGATTAACCGCATCCAATTTAACATGACCAAAGGCATCTTTAGGTACATTTTGTCCCTTCGCTTCCATTTCAGCAACAATCGTTTCTACTCCTGCACCTTCAGAAACAAAAATATTTACACAGTCTACTTTGTCCATAATTTTACGCAGACGTTTTGCTTCTGCTGCAATGTCAAAACCCATTTCTGGAATAAAAATACCATGCACTTCATAGCTATCACGGCTTAAACCTAATGAAGGTAACCATTCACAATTATCAAGAATTTTACGGTATTCAACGGCTGTAGCCGCAGTTAACCAACCACAACTACGCCCCATCACTTCATGTACGATTAACATGCGCGGGTTTGAGTTGTTCTCCGCTACAACATTTTTAAAGAAGTATGCACCTTGTTCTGCCGCAGTCCAAGCACCTAATGATTGTTTAATGGGGAAAACATCATTATCAACCGTTTTAGCTAAACCGATTACTGTCAGGTCATAATCATTTTCTGCCAGGAAAGCAGCTAAATCAGCAGCGGCTGTATTGGTATCATCCCCTCCAATTGTATGAAGTACATCAATACTATCTTTGATCAGTTGATCGGCAGCAACTTTTTGAGGATCTTCACCTTTTTTTACTAGACCACGTTTAACACAATCAGCCACATTGGTTAATTTAACACGACTATTGCCAATAACAGAGCCGCCAAATTTTTGTAACAGTCCCGCTTTTTCACGCATTTCTGTGTCTACTTTATAGCTATCACCTAATAACAAACCTTTGTAGCCACTGCGGTAGCAGATAAGCTCAATGGAAGGGTCAATTTCGTTATAACGCTCAATAAGGCTGCCAATCGCAGAGTTAAGACATGGCGCTAATCCACCTGCTGTAAGTAGTGCTACTTTTTTTACTTTACTCATAATATTATTAAATATTTTTTATTAAAGGGTCATCTACGTTGAGTGAATGATGGCCTAAGCCAAGCCACAGAATGTTGATAAATATAACATTTATCATAGTCAGTTAAAACAAAAAAAGCCCACCATAAGATGAGCTTTTTTATCAACCTGACTTAAAACTTAGCTTTTAGCTTTATCAACAAGTTGATTCGCTTTGATCCAGGGCATCATGCTACGCAATTTTTCACCCACAATTTCAATCGGATGCTCTGCATTTAAACGACGTTTAGCTGTCATTTCTGGGTAATTAGTCATGCCTTCTAAAATGAATTTTTTCGCATATTCGCCATTTTTAATGTTTGCTAATGCTTCTTGCATGGCAAACCGACTTTCTTCATTGATCACTTTAGAGCCTGTTACATACTCGCCGTATTCTGCATTGTTTGAGATTGAGTAGTTCATGTTTGCTATACCGCCTTCAAACATTAAATCAACAATCAATTTTAATTCATGTAAACATTCAAAATAAGCCATTTCAGGCTCGTAACCGGCTTCTACCAATGTTTCAAAACCCATTTTCACAAGCTCTACTGCACCACCACATAGTACCGCTTGCTCACCAAATAAATCAGTTTCTGTTTCATCACGGAAAGTGGTTTCAATAATTCCTGAGCGACCACCACCAATTGCAGATGCATAAGCTAAACAAATTGATTTTGCTGTAGCAGATGGATCTTGCTGAATGGCAATCAAGTCGGGAACTCCACTGCCACGAACAAACTCAGATCGCACTGTGTGTCCGGGTGCTTTAGGTGCAATCATAATGACATCTAAATCAGCACGAGGATTAACCTGATTATAAAGTATGGAAAAACCGTGTGCGAAAGCTAATGCTGCTCCTGGTTTGATGTTTGCTTCAATTTCAGTTTTATATAGCTGGGAGTGAAATTCATCTGGCGTTAAGATCATAACAATATCAGCACCTGAAACTGCATCAACAACATTCTTAACCGTTAACCCACAGGCTTCTGCTTTGGCAATTGAAGGGGACCCATCCCGTAAACCAACGACAACGTCAACGCCTGAATCTTTTAAGTTGTTAGCATGTGCATGACCTTGTGAACCATAGCCAATAATCGCTACTTTTTTACCTTTAATGATCGAAAGGTCTGCGTCTTTATCATAATAAACTTGCATGAATTTTCCTATTGTCTTTGTTTTTAAATAAAATATTAACTGATTATTGTATCTTTTTCTTGCTTCTTATGAATCTTTTATTTTTACATCTACACCAAGATTCAATGAGAAAACTAAAGATGTAAGCCCTTTTCACCTCTAGTCATGCCCATAGGGCCTGAGCGCAACACTTCAATAACGGTCTCATTGTCCAAAGCTGCAACAAAAGCATCTAGCTTATCTGATACTCCTGTCATTTCTATCACATAACTGGTATTGGTCACGTCAATAATTTTGCCTCGGAAAATATCAGAAAGACGCTTTACTTCTTCCCTCGTTTCATTGCTTGTTTTTATCTTAACCATCATTAATTCTCGCTCAACATGCGTTGACTCTACTAGATCAATCAACTTTACTACATCAATCAATTTATTGAGCTGCTTGGTAATTTGCTCAATAACACGATCACTACCACCGGTAACCACCGTCATTCTTGATAGCGTCTCATCTTCGGTAGGTGCTACTGTTAACGATTCAATATTGTAACCGCGCGCAGAAAATAATCCTGCTACTCGGGATAAGGCACCCGCTTCATTTTCAATCAATATGGAAATAATGTGCCTCATTATGACAACTCCTTGTCAGGCGATGTTCTTAATCTCATATCATGGTGTGATTTTCCCGCCTCAATCATAGGAAATACATTTTCGGTACGATCTGTTAGGAAATCCATAAAAACTAATCGATCTTTCATGGCAAATGCCTCTTCTAAAGCCGGTCTAACATCTGCTGGCTTTTCTATTTGCATACCAACATGCCCATAGGCTTCTGCTAATTTAACAAAATTAGGAATGGTGTCCATATAAGATTCAGAATAGCGACTTTCATAAGAAAATTCCTGCCATTGCCTTACCATGCCCATGTATCTGTTATTTAGATTAATGACTTTAACTGGGGTTCTATATTGCGTGGCTGTCGCTAGTTCTTGAATACACATTTGAATACTGGCTTCACCTGTAATGCACGCTACATCAGAATTAGGGTGTGCTAATTTTACCCCTAAAGCTGCTGGCAAACCAAACCCCATCGTTCCTAAACCCCCTGAATTAATCCAGCGACGGGGCTTGTCAAAATGATAAAACTGAGCTGCAAACATTTGATGCTGACCTACATCGGAAGTCACGTATGCTTCACCATTCGTTACTTCATATAACTGTTCAATAACATGTTGAGGTTTGATAATATCGCTGTTTCGGTCATATTCCAGACAATGCAAATCACGCCATTTATTAACCTGACACCACCATGCTTCCAGCGCTTTTTTATCCATCACAATTTTACTGTTTTTAATCAGTACAATCATCTCTCTCAACACTTCTTTCACCTGCCCTACAATAGGCACGTCAACCTGAATGGTTTTGGAGATTGAAGAGGGATCAATGTCAATATGGATAAATTTTGCATAAGGACAAAACTCTGCTAATTTACCCGTTACTCGGTCGTCAAAACGAGCACCAATAGCAATAATGACATCACTTTCGTGCATGGACATATTGGCTTCATAAGTCCCATGCATACCCAACATTCCAACAAATTGTTGGTCTGTTGCAGGATACGCACCCAAGCCCATTAAGGTGCTGGTTACTGGAAACTCCAGTAGTTTTGAAAATTCAATAAGTTCAACACTGCCTTCACCTAAAATTACTCCGCCTCCCGAATATATCATCGGACGCTTGGCATTTAATAAAAGCTCAACCGCTTTCTTGATTTGCCCAGAGTGCCCTTTAACAGTAGGGTTATACGATCGCATCACCACTTCTTTTGGATATATATAAGGGATTTTTATGCTTGGGTCAGTGATGTCCTTTGGCACATCAACCACAACTGGCCCTGGTCTTCCTGTCGTTGCTACATAAAATGCTTTCTTCATGGTTTCAGCAAGGTCGGCTATATTTTTGACTAGAAAATTATGCTTAACACAAGGGCGTGTAATGCCCACCATATCAACTTCTTGAAAGGCATCAGTACCAATCACTGGGGTACCAACCTGACCAGAAATAATCACCATTGGTATAGAGTCTAAATGCGCTGTAGCAATACCTGTCACCGCATTAGTAGCACCCGGACCCGAAGTCACCAAAACCACACCCGGCTTACCTGTAGAACGTGCATAAGCATCAGCAGCATGTACAGCCCCCTGCTCATGTCTTACTAAAATATGTTTGACTTGTTGTTGATGAAAAATCGCATCATAAAGATGCAATACTGCCCCACCTGGATAACCAAAAAGAAATTCCACTTCTTCATCTATAAGGCTTTGGACTACGATTTCTCCGCCACTGAGCTTCACACTAATACCTCAAAACACTGATACAAGAAAATAAGAAAAACGCCTCTAATTTTCTTGGTTTTATATGAATAAAAACGTAACTAAGCTGTATATCCATACACCGACTAGATACTAAAGAAACTTGCCTTTTTTAATAAGCCAACCGAGCCTATAAAACCAACAAGATCCATAAATTAACCAACTATAATACTAGGTTAACAGAGAAAATTATACCTTTATTGAACTGCTACATTTACATTAAACTCAGGACTCAGGACTCAGGACTAAAGTAACTAGAACCTCTGTTACCACACGTCATTCCCGAAGTCTGTTATCAGGAATCTAGTTTTAAACACCTGGATTCCTGCTTAGAACATGCAGGAATGACGGAGGGAGTGAAGCTGCTCTTATACCCTATTCAACAAATAACTCTGAATGAAAGAGGTTTAGTTGCTCTGGGGTTGGGGTTGATTTTGTTAGTCTATTTTATCAGCAAAACGACCAAGAAATAGCCGTTATTTTACCAAATACTGCTTGTTTTGTCTATGGTTTTTGTTTAATATATTGTTATAAATCAGATGGTTGTGTTTTTAAGGGTTGACTACTTACCTAGTGGAAACTAAAATTTAATTACCCACTCTTTCAACATAGACCCTTAAAATAATAGTTAATTGGAAAGGATTCCTCTAAATCAAATTCGATAGGGCTGGCTTTATGTCAGTCCCTGTCTTTTATTAATTTTGAAAAATAATTGGAGTTAAACAATGGATAAAGTGCCTCTTACGGTGATAGGTGCGGATAAATTAAAGCAGGAACTGGACGAATTAAAAAATGTAGTCAGACCTCGAATTATTGCGGCTATTGCAGAAGCTAGAGCGCATGGTGATTTGAAGGAAAATGCTGAATATCATGCTGCTAAAGAACAGCAAAGTTTTTCTGAAGGGCGTATTGCTGATATTGAAGCCAAGTTATCCAATGCGCATGTTATTGATGTCACAACAGTGGACGCTCAGGGACGGGTTGTTTTTGGAGCAACGGTAGAAATTGAAGATATTAACACCAATAAAGTAGTGACATATCAAATTGTCGGCGTGGATGAAGCGGATATTAAAGAAGGTAGAATTTCTGTAGGCTCACCTATTGCCAGAGCTTTGATAGGGAAAGAGGCGGAAGATGTTGTCACTGTTAAAGCACCTAGTGGGAAATTAGAATATGAAATTCTTTCTATAGAGTATATATAATACTATTGCAAACCTAACAAACGGCACACAAAACTATAATATAGGCGGACGCTGGACAATAGATTCTATATTGATCCTAAACCTAATAGGCGAGCGTAGAGAAAAAGGGGACAGCATAGAGTTGCGTGGCGACTTTAAGTTTTAGCCCGTAGGGGCTAGCGGTCGCTCGCCCTACATGTCCATGTCCAATGTAACAAAAAACCAAGGAAAAATGAGAAGTGAGGACAAAGCGTCCTCATTTTTTTTGTCTTGTCATCCCTTTATTTTTTAAGCCCTCCCTTGTTGGGGATTGGGTGGGGGGATTAGTTCGCTACTCACTTTTTTATATTTCCCGCGTGTAAACCGCATTCTTTTTTATTCCCTGACTCCCACCACCAGCGTCCAACACGCTCATGTTGGTTAGGTAATACAGCCCGAGTGCAGGGTTCACAGCCTATGCTGATAAAACCTTTTTTATGTAATTTATTATAAGGGACTTGATACGCCTCAATGTAATCCCAGACTTGGGCTGAATTCCAGTTAAGTAGTGGATTAAATTTAATTAATTGTTTTTCATTACTAGAAAAAACAGTATCAATTTGCACTGCTGAAATATCTTGTCGAGTATCTATGCTTTGGTCTTTGCGTTGACCTGTGATCCATGCATCAAGTTGTGAAAGCTTTTTTCTAAGTGGCTCTACTTTGCGGATGCCACAACATTCTTGATGGCTATCTTGGTAAAAACTGAATAATCCTTTTTCTTTTACAAAAGGATCTAATACTTTTCTGTCTGCAGTAAGAAGTTCGATGTCTATTTGGTAGTGGTTTCTTATTTTTTCAATAAATTGATATGTTTCAGGATGTAAGCGGCCTGTATCTAAAGAGAAGACTTTGATGTTTTTTTTGATATTGAGAGCCATGTCTATGAGTACTATATCTTCAGCGCCACTGAATGAAATCGCAATATTATCAAAGTTTTCTAACGCAGTTTTTAAAATACTGTGAGGTTTTTTATTTTGCAGATTAGTTTGTGCAGATTGAATGTCAAATGCGTTCATTGTGATGCTTTTAGGTTTATAGATACAGGCTTTATTAAATAGGATCTAGGTTTGCCTTCGTTGCTACTTTGTGAAAAATAATTGGCTAGAAAATTGTCAAAAGAAAGGCTATCGTTATTTTCAATTTCTTTTTGTTTGTTATGAGAGTTAATAGCCATTTCATTAAATTGTTGGACAATGCTTGCATTTAACTTTTCTTCACTGAAATGTTGTTTATTCAGTGCTGAGGTATCTAATCCAAACCGTCCAAAAGACTGATTTTGTAGATGCATGCCATTGAGTATTTTTGCTGAAGGTGTTAGATCAGAATTTTCAACAATCGCATATTGTTTCTTTAAGGCGGTACTATATGGTTTTGTAGTGTCGTGATTATCTAAAACTTCACAGATTGGTTGCATGGATTGAAGAATTTCATTTACCCAGGTTTGTAGTGATATTTGTTGACCATTTTTGTTGATTTTTAGCCCTGGCTTTCTGCCTTCATGGGCTACGCTGAGTTGATTTGTATTATTAATCTGATATTCGTGTCCAGCATATTGAGGGCTATCTTGTAATAGACAGTTGAGTAGAAAGGCCTCTAAGAAACGTGATTTGTTTTCGTCAATACCTATGGGGTTAAATAGGTCTAAATCCAGAGAACGAATTTCAATGTATCTTACTCCGCGTAATTTAAGGGCAAGCGTGGGTTTTTCTCCCGATCTGGCAATTTGTTTGGGGCGGATAGTACTATAGTATTCGTTTTCAATTTGCAGGATATTGGGGTTTAGTTGTTTGTAATTTCCATTGCTTTTAACACCAATTTTTTGATAGTCAGCATAGGGTGTTTCAATGGCATCATTAAGACTGTCAACATAGCCATTTAAAAAATTATAATCAATTTTAAGGTTGGCTTGGTTTTTACTTTTATAGCCAATATCACTCATGCGTAATGATGTTGCATAAGGGTGGTAAAGTGTATTTTCATCATATTCATCAAATTCAGCCATTAAATGAGGCCGACTTTTAAAAAAACTTTTACAGATAGCGGGTGATGCACCAAATAAATACAGAAGTAACCAGCCTTGACGCTGGAAATTTCTGCTCAGATTAAAATAAGACTCGGAGATAAAATCTTTTAAATTATTCTTCGACTGACTATGTGCCTGTAACACCGGCCAAAGTGTTTCGGGAACAGAGTAGTTAAAATGTATGCCTGCAATGGCTTGCATGGTTCTACCGTATCTATGCGATAAACCTTGCCTGTATACATGTTTCATCTTGCCAATATTTGAATGGCCATATTTGGCAATAGGAATACTTTCATCGCCATTAATTCCACAAGGCATACTGGCGGAGAGCAATAACTCATCATCCAGATGGCCATAAACGTATTGATGAATATTATGCATAAACTCTAAAGTTTGAGTAATATCCGCAAAAGGTGGGGTAATAAATTCAAGCAACGCTTCGGAATAATCCGTTGTTATATGTGGGTGAGTCAGTGCTGAACCAAGAGCAAAAGGATGTTTTGTTTGCGAGATTATGCCTTCTTTTGAAATTCGAAGACTTTCTTTTTCTATACCTTTTAGCCCGCCAATTAACAAATGCTGCTGCTTGGTGTTTACTAGATAGTCGAGTTTTGGAGAATGGTGTTTATTCAAACTGCTCATAAAATGGATGTCAGACAAACGGTTCTTGATATAATCACCCTATTATAAAGACTTATTGATAATCGGAGTAGTCTATCAGTACAGAGCAGGGCACACATGTCGGTCAAAAGGCAGAAAAGATTCTTAAATCTGTTTTTGGCTATGATAGTTTTAGAGGGCAACAACAGGATATTATAGAAAGGCTTATTTTAGGGCAGGATGCATTAGTTCTGATGCCTACAGGTGGTGGAAAATCCTTATGCTATCAAATTCCAGCAATGAGTCGGCAGGGTGTAGGTGTTGTTATTTCACCTTTAATTGCTTTAATGCAGGATCAAGTCAGTGCATTACATTTATTGGGTGTTAAAGCGGCTTTTTTGAATTCAACATTATCTATGGATGAGGTACAAGATGTTGAGCAGCAATTAGGTAAGGGTGAGTTGGACTTGCTCTATATTGCTCCTGAGCGTTTAACAACGGCAAGGACTTTATCATTATTTGAGCGAATTAATATTGCTTTATTTGCTATTGATGAGGCGCATTGTGTTTCTCAGTGGGGGCATGATTTTAGAGTCGATTATTTGGAATTATCACTTCTACATAAAAAATTCCCAACAATTCCCCGAATCGCCTTAACAGCAACAGCCGATGAAAAAACTCGAGAAGAAATTATTAAACGACTGGCTTTAGATAAAGCTCAGTCATTCATCAGTGGCTTTGATCGGCCGAATATTCGTTATCGGATTGTTCAAAAACAAAATGCAAAACAACAATTGTTGCATTTTATAAGATCTGAGCATTCAGGTGATGCTGGCATAGTTTATTGTTTATCAAGAAAAAAGGTTGAGTCAACGGCGAAATGGTTGGCTGAAAAAGGTATCAAGGCATTGCCTTATCATGCGCGTCTGGATCAGCAGATTAAAAAAAATAATCAACATCGCTTTTTAATGGACGAAGGTGTGGTTATCGTGGCTACTATTGCTTTTGGAATGGGGATAGACAAGCCTAATGTGCGTTTTGTGGCACATTTAGATCTCCCTAAAAGTATAGAGGGGTATTATCAAGAAACAGGTCGTGCAGGGCGAGATGGTGAACCAGCAAATGCCTGGATGGCGTATGGTTTACAAGATGTCATTACTTTAAGGCAAATGTTGGCAGGTTCCAATGCAGATGAAATGCATAAACGTGTAGAGCTTCATAAGTTGGAGTCCATGTTGGCGTTGTGTGAATTAGTAGGTTGTCGAAGGCAGGCTTTATTAGCTTATTTTGGGGATGAGATGAGGGATAGCTGTGGAAATTGTGATACCTGTTTAGAGCCAGTAGAAACTTGGGATGGGACGGTAGTGGCCCAACAAGCTTTGTCTTGCATTTATCGTACAGAACAGCGGTTTGGTGTGCATTATTTAATTGATGTATTACTCGGTAAGTCTGACCAAAGAATAAAAAATTTTGGGCATGATAAGCAATCTACCTTTGGCATTGGTAAGGTCTTAAAAGAAAAACAATGGCGTTCAGTATTTAGACAATTGGTGGCAAAAGGTTTAGTAGAGGTTGATTTTGAGGCTTACGGTGCATTTAAGTTAACTAAGCAATGTCGTCCTGTTTTACGGGGAGAACAAGTGCTTATGTTGCGAAAAGATGTGGTGGCAGAGAAAATTTCTGTTAAAAAATCGACTCGAAAAAGGAGTTTCAATGAGCAGAACAATTTCTTATGGGAGGCATTACGGTCTAAACGTCTGGAAATTGCAAAGCAGCAAGATGTTCCTTCTTTTGTTGTTTTTCATGATGCGACGTTAATGGCTATGATGGATGAAAAGCCAGAAAACCTACAGCAAATGAGTTGTATATCGGGTGTAGGCGAGAAAAAACTTGATCTCTATGGCGAAGAGTTTCTAAAAGTTTTACAGCAGTTTTCTGTCATGGAATTGAGTGATACTGTGGCAGAAACAATAGAGTTATTTAAGCAAGGGTACAGTGTTGAGAGTATTGCAAAGCAGAGGAAATTAAAAGCAGAGACTGTTTACATACATTTATCACAAGCCTTAGAAGAAGGTGCGGTTCAATTAAATGAAGTTGTTGATTTGACGGGGCAAGAAATTCAAACAATAGAAGATGCGATTATAAATTTGCCAGAAGAGCAGAGGAATGCATTAAAGCCATTATTTGATTTTTTTGACGAATTGTATAGTTATAGTGAATTGCGTTGCGTAAGAGCCAGTTTTTTGCATAAAAGGGATTAGGGACTCAGGACTCAGGACTCAGGACTAAAGACTAAAGACTAAAGACTAAAGACTAAAGACTAAAGACTAAAGACTAAAGACTAAAGACTAAAGACTAAGAACCCCTTGATTTTTGATTAGTTCTGGTGCGTGGAACGCACCCTACGGATCTAAAGACTCAGGACTAAAGTAACTGGAACTTCTGTTACTACATGTAGGAATGACGGAGGAGTGAGGCGGATTTTATACCTTATTCAACAAATAACTCTGAATAAAAGAGGTTTAGTTGCTCTGTGTTTGGGGTTGATTTTGTTAGTATGGTTTATCAGCAAAACGACCAAGAAATAGGCGTTATTTTGGCTGAAAGATGGAAAACTTCTAGCCTTTTTTATCCGTTCATGAGTTATGTGGAGGTCTCTTAATATTTATAGGCTGTGGATTGTTGAATATATTTCAGCAATTCTGAAGCAAAAGAGAAATTAAATATTATTTCATTGCCGTGCTACATTTCCCTTCTTGGTTTTTACTGGATTTGTTTTTGTTGGCATAGGCTTATTTCCTGCACAATTTCCTTCTGCTGTTTTTTCTTCAGAGCCTTTCATCATAGCACCACCACAAGAACCTTCGCCGCATGCGCCATCTTTCATTTTACCGCTAGCTTTTTTATCTGACTTAGCTAGTTGCATATAACCATCAGATAATTCGGATAAAGCAAATGGGCTTGCTTTGAAATCTATTATTGTTTTTGCATTAACGGCAGAAGAAGATAAGCCCGATAAAATAGTGCTACTTATAGCTAATGCAAGTGGTTTTTTGAATGCTGACATGTTTATTTTACTTAGAAAGAGGTGAGTTGAATGTGGTGTAGGAAAATAATAGCACAAACAGATAGCTAGGCAAACTTAAAAAAGATTCGGGACTCAGGACTCAGGACTCAAGACTCAAGACTCAAGACTCAAGACTCAAGACTCAAGACTCAAGACTCAAGACTCAAGACTCAAGACTAAAGACTAAAGACTAAGGACTCCTTGATTTTTGATTAGTTCTGCATTTCCACCATCCCTGGTGGGCAAACGCACCCTACGGATCTAAAGACTCAGGACTAAAGACTTAGAAGTAGGGTGCGTTCCACGCACCAGAACTACGGATATTCTGGGGATAACCTTAGAAGTAGGGTGCGTTCCACGCACCAGAACTACGGATATTCTGGGGATAACCTTAGAAGTAGGGTGCGTTCCACGCACCAGAACTGGGGTTGGGGTTGGAATTGATTTTGTTAGTCTATTTTGTCAGAAAAACGACCAAGAAATAGCCGTTATTTTACCAAATACTGCTTGTTTTTTCTATGGTTTTTGTTTAATTTATTGTTATAAATCAGATGGTTGTTGTGTTTTTAAGGATTGACTAGCTTACAGAAAAAAATAGACTAATGCGAGTTTTGTTCAACGGGGGGTGTGCTAAATATAAAGGACAGAGCTAACAAATGTGTTGAAAGCTAAGGAGGGTGTTTGAGGGGGTAATTATGACAGGCAATAAAAAAGGCCTTTCATTTTTAAGATGAAAGACCTTTACACAATAAAACTTATTCAGTCATATTGTTTTGGTATCTAGTTACACCTTGAAGTGCAGTAGCATTTTCTTCAAGAGTTGTGTTACTACGTTCCCAATGCTCAGTTTCACGATCTTTTAAAACTAAGATTAAAGAGATGGATACGATAGCAACGCCAGCTACGATTTTGTTATAGTTACTTGATTCTTCAGCCATTATAAGGTCCTCAATATATTTATTAAAAAGTTATTTTTATGTTCCCTTTTATCAGGGAAGCAATTTAATGCTTAATTAAATTGCATGTCGAGTGAATAATTATTTTTGTTCGACAGCGTATTTTAAACATAACTTGAGCTAAGCTGTCAAAACTATTATGTATTATTGAGTTTGACTGGTGTTTTGTTTTGCAACATTTTTTGCAGCTTGTTTCGATTTTATTCTATCATGTTGCCATGTAGAAATTGATGGGGATTGAAAAATCATATATTAAACAATGGATTGTATTTTTGTATGGGATTGGTTTACTTGCTTTAATAAGTGGAAAATATTTTTTTCTGATTAGAGGCGGGAAATCGTTATACAGTCTCTATTTACATAAATGATTAAAACAATAAAAAAGTAAGGGTGAAATGTGCGATTTTTAAAAATAAAAGTATTTTTTTTATTTTGCTTGTGTATCCAACTCAATGGTTGTGGTCTTTTCATTTCAAATGTAAGCCAAGAGTTTGGTAAAAATTTATCTCAAGCTCTATTGAATCATAATGACCCTGAAATGGTAGCTAGTGCAATACCCGCTTATTTATTACTGCTGGAGACAATGATAATTTCTGAACCAGAGAGTGAGTCGTTATTAACATCAGCTTCAGCTATGTACAGAGTATATATTGGTTTTTTACATGATGAGCCATCCCGTGCAAAAGTATTAAGTGAAAAGTCTTTAGTATATGCCTTACGCTCTATCTGTATTCATAATCCGCTTTTTTGTCAGTTGAACGAACTGCAATACGATCGGTTTTTAGAAAAAATCAGGTTAACAAGTGCTGATGATTTGGCTGCACTTTATACGCTGGGAACAGCGTGGGCATCATGGATTCAAAATAATAAAGCCGATTGGAATGCGATAGCTCAATTGGCACAAGTTAAGGCTATTATGCTTCGAGTTACGGAATTAGATAGTACCTATAAAAATGGCAATGGGTATGCATACTTAGGTGTTTTGGAGACTATTTTACCTCCTGCTTTAGGGGGTAACGCAGAGAGAGGGAAAAAGTATTTTGAAGTGGCACTAGAAATTTCTAAAGAAAGAAACTTAATGGTAAAGGTTATTTTTGCAAAACAATATGCGAGGATGATGTTTGATCGTGAATTACATGATAGCCTGCTTAATTCAGTCATCAATGCTGGATTGGAAGAGCCTAGGCTAACCTTATTAAACACATTGGCAAAAATACAGGCAAAAGATTTGCTGATTTCTGCTGATGAATATTTTTAAGTTTTGGTTTTTAAACATTCATAGACTGAGGTCTCAGATTACAACAATAAAATTAAAATGATAAAACAGATAGTGGGAGTATTTACAATATTTATCTTGAGTTATGGCTCGGTTCAAGCACTGACTTTTAAAATTGCAACATTATCAACAGATGGCTCAGTCTGGATGGAAAAAATGCGTGCAAGCGCTAAGGAAATCAATGAGAAGACAGATAAACGTGTGAACTTTAAGTTTTATCCTGGTGGAGTGATGGGCGGCGATAAAAATGTGCTAAGAAAAATAAAATTTGGTCAGTTGCACGGGGCAGCAATGCCAAACTCTGGAGTGGCAGGGGTTTATCCTGATATTCAGCTATATAACTTGATCGTTAAATTTCAGACCTTGAGTGAGATTGATTACGTTCGCGAAAAAATGGACGCGCAGCTACTTGTTGGGCTTGAGGAGAAAGGGTTAGTTGCTTTTGGATTTTCTGAAATAGGTTTGGCTTACACCATGTCAACACAACCTGTGCATAATATTACTGATTTGCAACAGCAAAAATCATGGGCACCAGATAGTAACAAAATTGCTATTCAGGCGTATAAGGCACTTTCAATTTCACCTATACCTTTGCCGTTGAGAGATGTGTTGGTGGGGTTGCAAACTGGGATGATCAACTCTGTTGCTGGAACTCCTACTGGTGCAATTGCTCTGCAATGGCATACAAAAATAAAATATGTGACTGATTTCCCTTTATCTTATATTTTTGGTGTTTTTTTTCTGAATAAAAAAGATTTTAATAAAATTTCGGATAAGGATCAGCAGGTTGTAAGAACAGTGATGGCGAAGGCTATAAAAGCAGTCGACCGGCAAAGTCGAAAGGACAATGTCAATGCCGTTTTAGCGCTCAAAAAAGTAGGTGTGGAGTTTTTAGCTGTAGAAGATGCTGTTGCGAGTAAATTGAAGGGTATGATGGAATTAGCAAATCAGGATATTATATCGAAGAGTGGCTTGTCTATGCGTTTAGTGGAATTGTTAGATCAGCACTTAGCTATTTTTCGTTCTAAAGATGAAAAAATAAATATTAGGGGTTCTAACTGATAATGATTATTGTTATATCACCTTCAAAAACATTGGATTTTTCTGTTAATTCTTTTCATGACCATACCTTTCCTAGGCAGCTAAATAATAGTCAGGAATTAATTAATACAGTAAAGCAATTTACGGTTGAAGAGTTGGCATCGTTAATGAAAATTAGTGAGAAATTGAGTCAGTTAAACTGGCAAAGATATCGTGATTTTCAGCAGCCCTTTACATTAAGAAATGCAAAGCAGGCATTATTAGCTTTTAAGGGTGATGTCTATGGAGGTATAGATGTTGAAAATTACACGGCAAATGATTTTGCTTTTGCTCAAAGTCATTTAAGAATTTTGTCGGGTTTGTACGGTTGTTTACGACCTCTGGATTTAATTCAGCCATATCGCTTAGAGATGGGAACTAAGTTAGCAAACGATAAGGGAAAAAACCTATATGAATATTGGGGTGAGAAGGTTACTGCGTTAATTGATCTGGATCTGGAAAATGACGAAAATCCTTTATTAATTAATTTGGCTTCCAATGAATATTATAAAGTCATTAAACCCAAGCTGTTAAATGCTCAAGTGTTGACTCTAAATTTTAAAGAAAATAAAGCAGGAGTCTATAAAACAATTGGAATTCATGCTAAACGTGCCAGAGGTTTAATGACCAACTTTATCATTATAAATCGTTTAACAAAAGCGTCTCAGCTAAAAAGGTTTAATGATGCTGACTATGTTTTTAATGATACTTTGTCGTCAGAAAAAGAATGGGTCTTTAGTCGAGGTTAATAAAGGTACATTTGTTGTTCTAGCACAATCAGATATAGCATAGGATTGACACATACTCAAAAATCTCTGTTTATGGGTAGGAACTGCTTGGAGTCACATAATTTTTCTAAACCAAGAGAAGTGTTAATAGGGTGGAGCAAGCTCATTTATGACTTTCCCTGTAGCATGCGTTAGCACTAGCTGTTTCCCATAAAACAACCTGATCAACATTTAAACCTTTCTGTTTTAAATGTTGATATATCATTTTACTAAGGACTTCTGCGGTAGGGTGTTCATCAATAGCCATGAACCGTTCATTTTGGGCTTTTAGGGCTGGGATAATAGGATCATCTTTATGCACTATAAAATTATGATCTAAGTGCTGATTAATGTATAACTCAGCATGATTTTTGATAGCAGAAAAATCGCAAACCATGCTTTGTTCGTTAAGATGTTCTTGCGTGATTGAAATAGAGGCTTTGACACTATGCCCGTGTATATTTCTACATTTCCCTGGGTGGTTTATTAGCCGATGACCATAGCAGAAATAAACTTCTTTAGTGATTGTGTGCATAGAGTTAAGTGTTTAGATAATGAATGACTTGTCGGTGTTGAATAGAGAAGTTTATTGTACTAAGCGTGTGCTGAAAAGGATCTCTATCAGCTTTAAGTTAATTAGGGTGTCTTAATTCTTAAAGATACAAATATTATTTGAGGCTTTTAATGGTTGCCGCAACTTCAAAAGAACTATTTTTTTGTGAAGTACTTCTTATGACTTCAATGAAGGCGGTTATAGGTGTGACCGAGTTTTTTAGAAGTATTTTAATTTCCATTGCTAAACCTGCATCGTAAGAGCAGTCGGTAATAAAGGATACACTTGCACCACTCAAAGAGGTGCAACGTCCTGTTTTAATCTCTGTAGAATCGATCATTTTGTATGTAACTTCACAATTAACATCCATCCGAATATAGTCATGTTTTTTATCATATTCCTGCATGTGTTTCCTCATTAAATTTAGAAATCTGGTGACAGAATCAGTTTTAAAATGAAGTGTACTATAAAAGAGACCTCAGCATAAAAAATAGGGATGATTTATCTGTGTATGGTCGAATTGATGTTTGATCATGAGTTTCCATTGTTATATAACTGACTAAGTCATGTTTTTTGTGTAGAATTTGACGGTTTTTAAGGGGCTGATAGCCATCAATTTAGGTAATGAAGATGAATAAAGAAATTGTTCTTACAGGTATTACAACAACTGGCGCTCCCCATTTAGGCAATTACGCAGGTGCTATTCGTCCAGCAATAGAAGCCAGTAAAGATGAAAATTCAAAGCCTTTCTATTTTTTAGCAGATTATCATGCACTTATTAAGTGTCAGGATCCAGAAAGAGTACGGCAATCCAGTTTAGAAATTGCAGCAACGTGGCTAGCACTTGGCTTGGATGTTTTAAACGCTGTTTTTTATCGACAATCGGATGTGCCGGAAATACCAGAACTGAGTTGGATGCTATCTTGTGTGACCGCAAAAGGTTTAATGAATAGAGCACATGCTTATAAGGCATCGGTGGCTGAGAATGAGGAGACGAGTGGAAATGATCCTGATAAGGGGATTAATATGGGCTTATTTGCTTATCCAGTATTGATGGCGGCAGATATATTGATGTTTAACGCAAACAAAGTGCCTGTAGGTAAGGACCAGATTCAGCATATAGAAATGGCGCGAGATATTGCTTCACGTTTTAATCATATATATGGAGAACATTTCGCGATTCCAGAAGTGGTCGTGGATGATAATTCGGCGACTATTTTAGGGCTGGATGGAAGGAAAATGAGTAAGAGCTATAACAACACAATTCCATTGTTTGAAACTGAGAAAAAGCTTAGAAAATTAATCAATAAAATTAAGACCAATTCTTTGGAGCCTGGTGAACCAAAAGAAACAAAAGGATGTACATTATTTGGTATGTACAAAGCATTTGCAATAGAAGAGGAAATTATTGAGATTGAGCAGCGTTATGCAGATGGTATTGCTTGGGGTGAAATGAAAAAAGTATTATTTGAAAAAATAAATGAAGAAATTGCACCAGCAAGAGATCGATATATGACCTTAATGAAAGCACCAGATCATATAGAAGAGCAGTTACAAGAGGGGGCTATAAAAGCACGACAAATTAGTGTGCCGTTTATGCAAGAAATACGAAAAGCAGTGGGTATTTCTCGCATTAAATAAATAATTTTTTCTATAATATTTGGTGGATTCGACTCATAAGTGCACCACATCTAATTTACTGGCATCAACGCCCGTGTTTTCATAAAATACCTCGTAAGGAGTTTTAAATCCCAAGCACTTTCTAGGTCTAGAATTTAACTTATGAACG
>QPIL01000075.1 GCA_003666325.1 Methylococcales symbiont of Iophon sp. n. MRB-2018 | reverse complement strand
GTTGTTTTTAAATCAGGTATAACGTGGTGAAACTATATACACTTAACCCTTAACCTTAACCTTAACCTTAACCTTAACCTTAACCTTAACCTTAACGCTCACTTATGGCCAACCTAAGAGCTAAGCCTGTGAAGACCATTCCAGCAATGCGATTCATGATTATTTGAGCTTTCATAGATCCTTTCAGCCATTCGCCAAGATACCCAGCTGACCAAGCTATGGCACTAAAAATTAATAGGGTCGTGATTATGAATAGACCGCCAAACATCAACAATTGAATCGTTATTGAGCCTCTGGATGGGTCAGCAAACTGTGGAAGAAATGCTAAGAAAAAGATCGCCACCTTCGGGTTGGTGATATTCATTATAACTCCGCGGGAATAAAGCTTGCGCCAACCCATGCTTGATTTCCCCGTTTCATTTAGCTTTGCAGCTCCTGCTCGGAAAGCTTGCCAAGCAAGAAAAAGCAGATACACTGCACCGACAATTTTCAATATGTTGAATGCTATTGTGGATGTTTGAAAAATAGCAGCTACACCTAGAGAAACTGTTGCAGTGTGTACTAGCAACCCTGTACAAAGACCGATAGTCACCAAAAAACCTGCTTTTCGCCCGTGTAGTGCAGACTGTGTCAGAACAAATATATTGTCAGGACCTGGTGCAAGCGCCAAGGCGACCGATGCCATGGAAAAAATTGCTATAGTCTCAATTGGTATCATTCTGTAATTATCCTGTACTGCCTAACGCCCGCATCACTTGACGCAAAAAGAGGCAGGGCTTTTGCGTCTTTTTGCAAAAGGCGTTACGCTTTTTGCGGTCAAGTGGATGCGATTGTTAGGCGAATTACTTGACATATTCAACGAGCATTTTGTTGATTTCTTCAATATCAAGATCTTCCGAGTCAAAATCGTCACCTAGCCATTCCAGCATACTTTTATATTCTGAATCATTAGGATTGCTAAGCGTTTCGAGAAGCTCTTGATAGCCCAAAATACCACCACAATCTTCAGGAGGACAAGCCCTTTCCCCCTTGATACATAAAGGTGCCTGATTGCTTTTATCAAATGGTAATACCTTTTCGAGAAGTACTTTATGTTCCCAGCCATCTCCAAAATCATATTCGTATTTTAGCGAGTCTTTCTCGGACTTTAACAGTTGACTCAGTTTATATTTATCCTCATTTCCAACCTCCATATCAAACCCAAAATCATCATCTTGGATACCATAAAACACTCCGTCAGATATATACTGATGAATATGACTGTTTGTCCAACCCATAGAAATTTGAAGTACCAAATGTAATTTACCTAGAGCAATATTACTTGGGACAAGAATTCTTCTCCAAACAGGTGGTTTTGAACCAATTAAAGTTACTTTTAATTGGTAGATGCTTCTTAATGGTGTGGTTGACATATTATATTCCAGTCTATTACTTTGATAGGCATTCTAACATTGCAATCATAAACATCCACTTCTCATAACACGAATTTATGAGAGCCTAACGCTAGGATTTACCTGACGCGTTAGCGGTCAGGTGGAATGATTTGTTAGGTACTTTTTTAATCATAAGTTATTGTTTTTAATTAAAAAGTATAAAATAAATGACACTCTGACCCCTAATTATTTGGCAACCCTAACCAAGACAAAGGTAGCTCATTGAACTTATAATGACAATTTACACTATGAATATAATCTAAAACATCCTTATAAGACGGCTGCTTAAACCAATCATTTAAGACATAAACATATTCGACTTTAATGCCTAAAGGTTGAACTAATTTTAAATACTGTTTTCTTTTAAAATCACAAGTTTGAAGTTTTTCGTCTACTGAACCAGCCACTTGCTGATATTTTACTTCAATAATAAAAAGTGTTTCTCTTACTATTACAAGCAAAGCGTCATCTGGCAATAATTTCTTAGATAAAATATTTTTATGATCTATTTCATGCTCATCTAAAAACTTGTAAAACTCATACTTCTTAAAACATCTTGCTACAATTTTATTGTTGAATAATATGTTATGACCTACTTCTTGACTTTCTATATAGTATCCTTTTATTTGTTTTAACAGCGTAATTAAATCTACTTTATTTTCAAAATTTAAACCAGTTAAAGTTGTGTTTCCGCCCACGCCACCTTCTATCATAATAAATCCTTAATTCTTGGTATTGCCAAATCATCAAAATATTGTTTTTCTAAATCTAGTCCTGCAAATTTGCGATTATGTTTTAATGCCACAACACCTGTTGTTGCACTACCGCAAAATGGATCTAAAATTAAATCCCCTTCATTGCTTGAAGCAATAATAATTCTTTCTAATAGCGTCTCAGGCTTTTGAGTTGGGTGCTTGCCATATTTTTTTTCACCATTAACAGGTGTGCCAATCGCCCAAACACTACGCATTTGTTTATTGGGTTTTTTTATAAAATCCTTAGGAAAATCACCATTTTTAATTTCTGGGTAATTAAAAGTGTGTTTAGCTTTTTTATCTTTTCTTGCCCAAATTAAAGTTTCATGACTTGCGGTAAACATTCTGCAAGATAGATTGGGTGCGGCATTTGGTTTGAGCCAAGAAATATCATTAATAATATGCCAACCTTGTTTTTGTAAAGCAAAGCCACAAGAATAAATAGAATGATAAGTGCCTGAAATCCACATACTGCCATTGAGTTTTAAAACTCTTTTACAGGCTTTAATCCATTTTGAGTGAAATTTAAAGTCTTCTTCAATGCCTTTACTTTCATCCCATTTACCTTTATTAACGCTTACTCTTTTTCCTGCATGACAACTAAAACCACCATTAGATAAATTATAAGGAGGGTCAGCAAAAATCATATCTATACTTTCTTTAGGAATTTGTTTTAACAATTCCAAACTATCACCTAAAAAAAGTTTTACTGATTTATCTTTAAAGTATGGGGTCATATGTCCTATCTTTGAGTGGTTTACATTTAATGGTATTTTCTCATACTTTCATTACAAAATAATATTGACTGATGGGCAGGGTGTCTCAAAATTCATAACTATTAGTATAAGGAAACATTCCCTTATACACTCTATTAAATTAAAATTATGTAAAAAATGCTGTGTTTTTACCGTTTTCTTGGTCTAAAATAGATTTTTACTTGATATAAGCTATTTCAACTAAAAAAACATAGTTACAGTACTTAACTTTAAATTATTGATTATGATAACAGAAAATAAACCTATTATTCAGCAAATGCGAACATTAATGCGCCGTATGCATTACGCTTATAAAACTGAAAATACTTATTACGATTGGGTGGTGAGGTTTATTAAGTTTTCGCAGATGAAAGATAAAAATGCATTGTTTGAGAGTGCTGAAAATAAGGTTGAGATTTTTTTAACGGACTTAGCGGTGAGGAAAAATGTAGCTGCTAGTACGCAAAATCAAGCATTAAACGCCTTGGTGTTTCTTTATGGCAAAGTGTTAAACAGACCATTGAACAATGTGCAAGCGACGCGTAGTCGCAAAGAGCCACGAATCCCTGTGGTGTTGAGTGTTAAAGAGGTGAAAAAAGTATTGGCAAAATTACAAGGGACAAATGCTTTGATGGTGCAATTATTGTATGGGGGTGGTTTACGAATTTCTGAACTGGTGCGTTTGCGTGTGCAGGATATTGATTTTGAATATGCACAAATTACTGTGCGTGATGGTAAGGGTAAAAAAGATCGGGTAACACCATTGGCACAAAAAGCAATACCGTTATTACAAGAACACTTAGAGCAAAGAAAAGAGCGACATAATTTAGATTTACAAGCAGGTTTTGGTTCGGTTTATCTGCCCAATGCCTTGGCTAGAAAATATCCAAATGCAGATAAAGAATTTGGCTGGCAGTATGTGTTTACCAGTCGTAATATTGCCATTGACCCGAGAACTGGGGTTGAGCGTCGCCACCATATTGACCAATCGGCAGTGAATAAGGCGATTAAAGTGGCTGTTAAAAGGTGTGTCAGTATTGATAAAAAAGTATCGGCACACACTTTTCGCCATTCCTTTGCCACCCATTTATTGCAAACGGGCACAGATATTCGCACCATTCAGGCATTGCTTGGGCATAGTGATTTGCAAACCACGATGATTTACACGCATGTGCTGAAGCAGGGTGGACAGGGAGTGGTATCGCCGTTGGATAGATTGTGATTTTTTCCAATACCGAATTATTTTTAGTTGGTCTAATTTTTATGTGGGCGGGTTTTGTGCGTACGGGATTAGGCTTTGGAGGGGCGGCATTAGGGTTGCCACTGATGTTGATGATTGGCGCATCGCCTGTTTATTGGCTACCAGTTATCGGGCTTCATTTGTTGTTTTTCTCATCATTGACACTGCTTAAATCAATCAAAAAAGTGGATTGGGCATATCTGAAATCGTCGCTTTGGTGGATTATTCCACCGACTTTGATTGGTGTGTTTGGGCTGATTGCCCTGCCTGCTAAAGTGATGATTATTTTTATTTATTCAATTACAATTTTCTATGCAGTTATTTGGACGTTTGGTCAAAAAATCACTTCGCATAAGTCGTGGGTGGATAAGTTTTTGTTGATATTTGGTGGTTATGTGGCAGGTACATCGTTGACAGGTGCACCGTTGATAGTAGCGGTGTTTATGCGTCATGTGACAAAAGAATATCTGCGTAATACTTTGTTTGTACTGTGGTTTATTTTGGTCAGCATTAAGATGCTAACTTTTGTGGCAATAGGGGTAACAATTGAGTGGCAATTATCACTTTTGCTAATCCCTGTGGCGGCGATTGGACATATATTTGGGCTAAAAATGCACGATAAAATTATTCAAAATGATGCAATATTTAAACGCTGGGTTGGTGGGGCGTTGTTTGTGGTGAGTTCGTTTGGTTTATTGAAAATTATTATGTAGAGATCTTTGGAGACCACTGCATTAGCCTAGTGCGATTTAGAAAACGCAAAAAATAGTGCATTTTCATCCAAAAATGAGGGCAATACAATACACATACCCCACAAGAAATTCATGTAAAATCAAGGGTAAGATACAAGAGTAATTGGTTTTCGCTCGTGCGGGCGGCTTAGCTCATCGTTATGTTTACACAAAATACACTTTTATGAAATTATCACTTTACCAAATTGATGCATTTGCAAATAAGCCTTTTGAGGGTAATCCAGCTGCTATTTGTTCTCTTGATGAATGGTTGTCTGATGATTTAATGCAATCAATAGCAACAGAAAATAATTTATCTGAAACAGCCTTTTTTGTTAAAACAAATAAAGGTTATAGTATTCGCTGGTTTACACCTGTCCATGAGGTTGATTTGTGTGGTCATGCAACATTAGCTAGTGCATATGTAATTTTCAATATTCTGAAGTACGAAGAAGATGAAATATTATTTGAATCTAAAAGTGGCTTATTGAAAGTTAAAAAAAATAAAGATTGGTTGGAAATGAATTTTCCATCTCAACCACCTATTAAATGTCCAGTTCCAAAACAATTATTAGAGGCTTTTGATGAAGATCCAATAGAATGTTTACGGTCGGAAGACTATGTTCTTGTTTTTAAGAATGAGGAAAGTATATTAAATGCTAACCCAAACATGTCTCTCCTTTCTGAGTTAGATCTCAGAGGTGTTGTAATTACTTCAACATCTGAGAGTTATGATTTTATTTCAAGGTTTTTTGCTCCGAAATATGGAATTAATGAAGACCCTGTAACGGGATCTTCGTTTACACAACTTATACCTTATTGGTCAAAAAAATTAGACAAGCAAACTTTAAATGCAAAACAAGTATCTAAAAGAGGAGGTGAAGTTGGGTGCACTTACTTAAATGAAAGAGTAAAAATATCAGGTAGAGCTATTAAGTATATGGACGCTGTCATTGAAATATAAACATAACAATAGCTTGCAGTGGACTACCCAAGCGTCACGGATTTTGCGAAAAGAAAGAGCCGTAAAAACCGCCCCTTTTTACGTCAAATGGTGCAGGCGTTATACAACAGAGTTATATGGAAAATAAGTTCAAATTAATTGATAAAACAGGTATCGAGGTAATCCTCCCCTTCTTGAAAAAACTTGATTCATCAATCCCAGATATAGTACTAAAAACACGGTTATCAGAAATGGTTGAGAACGGATATGAATGCGTAGGAATATATAAGGGAGATGAATTAATTGGCATCTGCGGAATTTGGACGCTTGTTAAGTATTATATTGGCAAGCACATAGAACCTGATAATGTTTACATTCAGCCAAAACATAGAAACTTGGGTATAGGCAGTCAACTTAATACTTGGCTGAAAAACTTTGCTTTGTCTCGTGGTTGTGAAGCAGTAGAACTTAATTGCTACATCAAGAATGAGGAAGGAATGCGTTTTTGGGAAGCTAACGAATACTTGCCAATTGGAATGCACTATCAGAAAAAATTAGTGGTAAGAAAGTATAATGCTGAATGAACTATCTCAATTAGCTGAATATAATAAACTGATGAATCATCGGCTGTATGAGGCAGCCTCTCAACTATCAGAAAATGAATTAAAAAATGATAGGGGTGCTTTTTTTAAATCTGTATTAGGTACTCTAAATCATATACTGGTTGGCGATATTGTATGGTTAAAGAGGTTTGCCAAACATCCTTCCAGTCAGAAATCGTTAGTATACATATCAAATTTAGGTAAACCAAAATCACTGGATGCAATCTTATATGATGATTTTGAAAGCCTGCGTACAGAAAGAGAGAAAATAGACAATATAATCATTCAATGGATTGATGCTTTATCAACAAGCGATATTAAAGAGTATATTTCGTATAAAAATATGGCTGGGCTAGGTTTCAAAAAAATATATGTAAGCTTAATCAATCATTTGTTCCTTCATCAGGTGCATCATAGAGGACAGATAACAACCTTAATATGCCAATCTGGCTTAGATTTTGGTAACACAGATTTAATTGAGATTATTCCAGAACATCATACCTAACAATCGCATCCAGCCAACCGTAAAAAGCGTCACAAAATTTGCAAAAAGACGCAAAAAAACAGCTCCTTTAAACGGCATTTTATTTGGGCGTTAGGCTCTATAAAATTTGCCTCTGTGAAATGAATACTAATCTGTTGTTGCTAGAATTCAATAGGTGCTCTACAGTATTCACATGCTAATATACCTTGATGCATGTTGTTTACAAAGACCTCTTGACGATAGATCACAGCCGAGGATTAATATTGAAGCTGAAGCAGTCTTGACAATCTTGGGAATAATTGAGAAAAATCATATTGGTCTCGTTTCTTCTGAAATCTTAGAGTATGAAATATCTCGGATACCAGACAAGAGTAGAGAAAATAAAGTTAGAGAAATACTTACTATATCAAGTAAGTATATAACTATAAATAATCAGATTGAATTAAAAGCGAATCAACAGATGAAATAAGGAATAAAACCAATGGACACTTTGCATTTGGCTTCGGCTATAGTAATGAACATTGATTATTTTTGCACAGCTGATGATAAGTTTTTAAAGAAAGCCAAAAAAATCAATACACCTTCTATAAAAATAACATCTCTTTTAGAGCCAATCATTGAGGTATCAGAATGAATCACTTAAATACGCATCCAACGGCTGAGGTAAATATAAAAGCTACGCATATTTTGTTTCAACAAATGGGAATAGTTGATACTTTTAAGTTTTTAAATCAGTTCACTTTAGGGGATGGCAATTATACAAAAGAAAGAGGGGAATGGTTAGATGACTTGAGCCTTGAAGAAATAGTGGCAGATATTAAAGCTCAAAGAAAGTGACTTTTGTTGCTATATTGCCTTAGAACTATGGGTGGAAATAATGAAAAAAGCCTAACAATAACTTGCACGCGGACTGCCATAAGCGTCACGGATTTTGCAAAAAGAAAGAGCTGCAAAAACCGCGCCCCTTATGGCATCAGGTGAAGTTGGCATTATACGATCTGACCTTATATCTTTCCATAGTGTTTGTAAGTTAAAAGAACACACACTATTGTGTCTTTAAGTTTAATGTTATTTCGACTATAATCACAGCATCAATAAATTACTATAAACCATTCAAGTGCTTGAAATAGAAATAAAATACTTTGAGGATAACCAGTCTAAGCTGAGCAAAGATTATCCTAATATGTTTGTTTTAATCAAAGAGAAAGATCTCGTTGGTGGCTTTTTGACTGAGAACGAAGCCATGTCTGAGGGTGCCAGAATTTTCGGGCGTTCTAATTTTTTAATTCGTAATGTTAATAACATTAATCAGGAAGTACGTGTTCCTGCACTATCTCTTGGGATTATTCATGCCAATTTTGAACGTAACATTTAACGGTGTAAGTAAAGATAAAAACGGTAACAATATTAAAATCGCTCCTTCTATTGCTTTAGCCCAAAGAGGGCCTTGTTTACAGGCAACAATCTCAATCGCAAGTTCAATTGCTTCAGAATTATTACAGAAAGGTGAAAAACTTTCTAATCCAGTTTCTGGTTTTGCTCTCATAGATACTGGTGCTTCAGTTACATGTATAGATCAGTCCGTTGCAGAGTCGTTGAAATTGCCTGTCGTGGATGTTGTTAATATCGCAACAGCTTCTCATCATTCAACGCAACAAAATGTGTATCCAGTTACATTTAAAATAGCTGGGCTACCCGCAAGTATTGATGCTCTCAGAGCTGTTAGTGCGCCATTACAAGCCCAGGGGCTAATTGCTTTGATCGGACGTGATGTTTTGCAACACTGCACCGTTTTTTACAATGGCTCTACAGGGCAGATTTCTTTATCTATATAAACCGCATAACCAAGCACTACACCTGACCAGTCTACGTTTCACTTCGGCTGGCATGAGCTTGGTCGTTAGCTGTATAGATGGCGAAAAATATATTTTTATTTGCTCTCAGATTATTGTGGAATATTATTGTTACTGGCTTTGTATTATGGTTTGGATTTATTTTTGGGCCAGAGTTATTTTTATTGTCTCTGCTATTGACACCAATGTATATTAAAATGTGGAATAAATTAAGAAAACAACTATTGAGAAAGATGGCACTGGTTATTTAGTCAAAGTAGAAGAACATCAAAATTTATTTGCATTTGCCTATTCTGAAAAAGAGGCGATTATAGAATTGAAAAATGTTGTTGAAATGATGGACTATCATCTTGAGCAAGTAAACGATGAAAGAATTATTAAAAATGAATTAACTCATGCGGTAGAATAATATGGCGTTCAAGGATAGAGAGTTTGAAAATAAATTAACAAAACTTGGTTGTAAAATTGTGGGGCAAAAGGACTCATATTATATTTTCAGATGGAAAAAATATTTTTCCAGTGCCAAATCACGGCTCAAAAGATATTTCTCCTAGTGTTAAAAGGCAGTTATTAAAAACACTAAACTTAACAATCAATGAATTTAGAAAAATCAAGTAGAATACCTAACAAATCATTCCACTTGACCGCTAACGTGTTAGGTGAATGCAAGCGTTATACACAGCAAATACCAGAAATAATTGTTTAAATTGATTATCTTAGATAGAAAACTAGCTTAGATCTAAGTTTTCTGTAAAAATACGCTATAAACTAATCATGTAACAAACAACCCATGACAAGAAAGCAACTCAGAAAAACTGATCCGAAAGAAGGTGAAATACTGCCTAATGAACAGGATAACGGGTATCTAATAAATCAAACAATTGTTCAAATATTGATTGAAAAAGATGGCTCAGGTGAGATCAAGGAACTTATGAGAGCTGAACTTGATTACAATAGAGAAAAGTTAGAAATTATTAGGGAGCATACTAAGTTGCATCCCGATGCTATTGAGGAGCGTAAATCTATTTGTTTCAGGCGTTATCAATATGTTTTTCTTATGCTATTTTTAATAATACTGCTACCTACAATATTTTTTATGCCTACAGCAATAGCTCTAGCACTTAGTACAATAGTTATAATAATAACATCTGGAGTCGTACTTAATGGAAGAGAAAGAGACGATGATTCAAAAGCTCTATTATCGTTACTAAGCAAGTTAACAAAGAGGTAATTATGAATAATACAACCAAATTAATGCTACTAACGGCAGTAAATTTTGTTTTAGTTTTCGGGATGCTCTATTGGTTATTAGATTCTGGAGTGGACATTATTGGGACAACTTTAGCTGATAATGTTACAAATTTATCATTTACCTTTGATTACGTGGTTTTTCTTGTTATATCTTTTTTAGTAAATTTTTTAATAGTGTCTTGGCCATCTAAGAAAAGTTCAACATTTCGGGATATTGTAAATTTGATTGAAAGTAATAGTCCTCGAAGAAAAACTAAAAGACATAATAGGCAAATAGTTTAGAATATTTTAAAAGCCAGCTTTAAAGCTGGCTTTTTTATGCTTGATCAGTAAAATTCACAGATTTGGTATAACAAGAAATCAAGGGGTCGGAGTATTGATTTATATAAAATCGCATAACAAATCATTCCAGCCGACCGCTAACGCGGCCGCTGAATTTAAGCGTTAGGTAGTGTTGGTGGTTTGTAGTAAAGCATCATCATAGTTTTTGGGATAGTGTAAAAAATCCTACTTATAAAGTACCAACATGATTCGACAGTAATTAGTCAACCCTTAAAAACACCATAACAACTTGATTTATAATAATAAAACCAACAAAAACCATAGACAAATCAACCAGTATTTGGTAAAATAACACCTATTTCCTGGTCGTTTTGCTTAAAAAATATGCTAACAAAATCAACCCCAAATACAGGGCAACTAAACCTCTTTCATTCAGAGTTATTTTCCCAATTAGACACCAAAGACCCTTTAATACAGCTAGCCAACACTATTAACTGGACAGTCTTTGATAATGCTTTTGAGAAGTATTATTGCCAAGACAATGGCAGACCCTCAAAACCCA
>QPIL01000076.1 GCA_003666325.1 Methylococcales symbiont of Iophon sp. n. MRB-2018 | reverse complement strand
TTGTCTGGAACAATCTCTGCTGACCGCCAAGGATGGTGGAAATGCAGTAAGATTGTCTGGAACAATCTCTGCTGACCGCCAAGGATGGTGGAAATGCAGTAAGATTGTCTGGAACAATCTCTGCCCATGCACCAGAACTAATCAAAAATCAAGGGGTCTTTAGTCCTGAGTCCTTAATTTGTTCGTCTAGGATACGCATTCTCTGCAAAATTTTAACATTACTAAGTTGAGGTAAAATGTCAGATTCAGCCATGCTGGCGACAAATAGCTATTAATGATGATTTAACGCTTTGTTTAAATTTTGCACTAGTTGTTGCCCAGTCTAATATATCGACTCTAAACGGCAAATCAGATTCTTCAAATTTCTCTGTTAATATTGCACTTTGTTTAAGGCTTAGTTCTGGTTTTGTAATAATAGCTAGGTCTAAGTCAGAATAAGGTTTTGCGGTACCGTTGGTTCGAGAACCAAAGGCATACACTTTTTTTTCTGGAATACATTGCCTTAGAATTTCTTCTACTTGTTTGAGTTCCACTGGTTTTAAATCTAATATTAAATTAGTATTCATCTCGTTGCTCCAGTGTTTTTAGTAAGGTGTTAGCATCATTTAAAAAAACAAGGGTCATTTCATACACATATCGTGCTTTTTCATGATCGTAAGTATGAGATGTTATATTTCGTAACTCCCTATATTGAAACCAAACTTCTATATTTTGTATTAAGCCTTTCTCTGCCGCTATTCTCAACAAGCCTCTAAAACTTGTAAAATCTATATCTTCTGGACTTACTGATTCTAATTTCAATTGGCGCTTAAGCATTTTTATACTTAATTCATAAACAAATTCAAAATTTTGCACAACTCCAGCAACTAAAGTATTTTGTACGCCCTGTTTTTGTTGTTTAAACCAAGCAGAATTACTAACCACATCAATAGCTTCTGTTAAAGACCTTATTGCTTGTTGTAACACACTAAAATCAAGTTTTTGATTCATTTTTAGCGCTTATCATTTGCTTCATACCGAATAAAAATCCTGGGAAAAAAAATGAGTTAAATTAATTATATTACACTTCGTTGCATACGGGCTACACCATCTATTGACAAAAACAGTGTAAAATTAGTGGCTTGTTTTAGTTAAAAAACAAGCAATACCATATTCAAAAAATAACTAAACCAAACAACGCCACTCTCTACTGCATAAACTTCTATAAAAACCATCCTTATTTAATCAACCCTTAAAAAACACAACAACCATCTGATTTATAACAATAAATCAAACAAAAACCATAGACAAAACAAGCAGTATTTGGTAAAATAACACTTATTTATTGGTCGTTTTTCTGATAAAAACAGACTAACAAAATCAACCCCAAACACAGAGCAACTAAAGCTCTTTCATTCAGAGTTATTTGTTGAATAGGGTATAAGATCCGCTTCACTCCCTCCGTAATTCCTGCATGTTCTAAGCAGAAATCCAGATGTTTAAAACTAGATTCCCGATAACAGACTTCAGGAATGACGAGTGCTAACAGAGATTCCAGTCCGTAGGGTGCGTTTGCCCGCCAGGGATGGTGGAAATGCAGATCCATAGGGTGCGTTCCACGCACCAGAACTAATCAAAAATCAAGGAGTCTTTAGTCTTTAGTCTTTAGTCCTGAGTCAATCTAAGCAGTTACGGAGTACGCTGAGTAGTTACAAAAATAAACAATTTTTTCACAAAACTATTCAGCAGCTAACGCGGCTGCTAATTGTTTTGCTGGTACATATCCAGGAAATATATTGCCTTTTTCTGTCACTATCATAGGTGTGCCTCTGACTTCAAAATCAACAGCTAACTGTATATGTTCGTCCACTGGATTTTCACAGGTTTTTTGTTCGATCTTTTCATCCTTTTTAGCTGCTGTTAATGCACTTTGACGGTCTTCTGCACACCAGACAGATACCGCTTTATTATAGGAGTCAGAACCCTTTCCTGCTCTTGGAAAAAAAAGATATTGAATGCTAATTCCTGCTGCTAAATATTGATCCATTTCTGCATGTAATTTTCGGCAATAGCCACAATCAATATCCGTAAATATGGAAACGGTATACTTACTTTGATCTGCTTTAAAGGTAATAATTTTGTCTTTACCTAGTTTTTCTATGGCTAATTTACGTGTGCCTGCTAATTTTACATCCGTTAAATCTTTTCTAGCTTCTATATCAATCAGCTGACCTTGTAATAAATATTTACCATCTTCAGAAATATATAAAATACGGGTGCCTGCAATTACCTCAAATAAACCCTTCACCTCTGACTCTTTAATGGAGTCAATCTTTAATAACGGCATCGCTTTGTTAAGTGTATTTTTCACTACGTTTTCATCTGCTTGTACATTCACCAAGGAGAATAATGAAATGAGCAGGGTTAACAAGATAATTTTGTTTGATTTTTGCATAATATCTAAATTTGTTGAAAGTCTTGAAAGGGCTAAAAAAGTGTTTTTATTAAGATAATGAGAGAGCTAAGCATAACTCTGGACGGATAAAAAAGGGATAGAATTTTTAAGGTCTCACTTAGTAAAGCAGGCGTTCAATATCAAGGAAAACGGCAAAAACCATTAAAAAAAACAAACATAACATGCCAAAATTTTGAAAAGCTATTTGTATTTTTTCTGGCACAGGACTGCCTTTTATCGCCTCAATAGCAAAAAACATAAGATGACCACCATCCAGCATGGGAATAGGCAATAAATTCAGTACCCCTAGACTGATACTAATTGCTGCTAAAAATTTTAAAAAAGGAACCAGTCCCATTGCAGCGGTTTTTCCTGCATATTGGGCAATGCTAATAGGCCCACTTAAATTTTTAGAAGAAGCCTGTCCGATCAACATTTTCCCCATCATTTGCAATGTATTAGTTGAAAAAAACCAGGTTTTCTCAATGGATGCTATTAACGCTTGATATGGCGGTAATGAATATTCTACTTGCAAATAAGCCATCAATTCTTCAGCAATATCAACGCTAGCACCTATTCGTCCATAGTCCTTTTCTTGGTCTTCTATTTTTTCGGGGACAACAGCAAAAGGCATTAGAACGCCTTCTCTCTCAATAATTAACTGTATTGTAATTTCTGGTCGGTCTTTAACATACTCCACCCATTGCATCCAGTTAGTAATAGCTTCATTATCGGCAGTAATGATTAAATCACCTTTTTGTAATCCTGCTTGTTTCGCCCTGCCAGCATCAAACACCTCACCTATAACTGGGTCTAGTTGTGGCGACCACGGTTTTATGCCTAACCGCTTAAATAATAATTCCGCTTGCTTTATGTCTTCTTTTTTTATCTTTAAAATATGGTTTTTTTCAATATCATCTCTATTTTTTACTCTAACAATTATCTCTTGCTCACCTTGCATAGCAAATGAAAACAGCAAATTTATGGTCTCACTCCATATTGGTGTTGCTTTATTATTAATTGCTATTATTTCTTCACCCTCAACAAACCCAGCTTCTGCCAATAAAGTGCCTGACTCAACTTCACCTATCACCGGTCTTAAGCCAATCTCCCCGATCATAAAAACAGACCAAAAAAGCACAATGGCTAACAGCAAATTAAAAAGGGGACCTGCGGCTACAATTGCTACTCTTGCCGATAAGGATTGTCTATTAAAAGCGAAGGGCAGATCTGCTTCTTTAACATCGCCTTCTCTTTCATCCACCATTTTGACATAGCCACCCAAAGGAATGGACGATAAAACATACTCTGTCGAATCAGGCGTTTTTTGATAAGAGCAAACGACCTTGCCAAACCCCACCGAGAAACGAATGACTTTTACCCCTACTATTCTGGCTACCCAGAAATGACCAAATTCATGGAATGAAACCAAGATACCAATGGCAACGATAAAGTGAAAGAGTGTATAAAGCGTGTCCATTAGGCTAATAGGGTCTCGATAATTTTATGCGATGCTGTCCTCGCCTGCTGATCAACTTGAAGAATTTTTTCCAAACTATCTGCATTATCTGCCGAAAAACCAGCCATACATTTTTCAATAATTACTGCTATATCGGTAAATTTTACATGTTCATTTAAAAACTCATCAACAGCCACTTCATTAGCAGCATTAAGTACTGTTGGCATAATACCCCCAACTTTAATCGCTTCATGAGCCAATCTCAAACAAGGAAAACGTTCTAAATTAGGCACTTCAAAATCCATTTGTCTCACCTCAAAAATATTTAAAGGTTCCACCCCAGAGTCAAACCTTTCTGGCCATGCCATAGCATGTGCTATGGGAACTCGCATATCTGGATTACCCATTTGAGCCAAAACAGAACCATCGACATAATCAACCATAGAATGAATGATGCTTTGCTTATGGATAACCACCTGAATATCATCTGCAGCTATATTAAACAGTAAACAAGCTTCAATTAATTCCAGCCCTTTATTCATCATGGTGGCAGAATCGACTGAAATTTTTCGTCCCATATCCCATTTAGGATGTGCTACAGCTTGTTCCACAGTAACGTCGTGCAATTCTTCAATAGCCATCTCTCTAAAAGGGCCGCCCGATGCCGTTAACAAAATACGTCGAACTTGCTTGGCAGTATTTCCTGCTTTATATCCAGCAGGCATACATTGAAATATAGCATTATGTTCGCTATCAATAGGCAATAATGTAGCACCCGATTTAGCCACAGCTTGCATAAAAATATCACCTGCCATCACTAATGCTTCTTTGTTTGCCAGTAATACTGTTTTACCTGCTTTTGCTGCAGCCAGACTAGGTAAAAGACCTGCTGCTCCAACAATGGCAGCCATCACCGAATCTACCTGATTTAATGTGGAAACAAATTCTAATGCTTTAACACCAGATAAAACGCTAATATTTGAGACTTCAGAAGTCTCCAGCTGGGTCTTAAACTGTTCTGCTTTTACTGCATTAACAACAACTGCATACTCAGGGCGATGAGCTATACATTGCTCAAGTAAAGCGTCAATATTGGTATTTGCTGTTAAAGCAACGACTTTGTATTTATCTGAGTGTCTGCCAACGACATCTAATGTGCTGACACCAATTGAGCCTGTTGCTCCAAGAATACAAAGTCCTTTCTTCATGAATAGACACTCCGCCCAATTAAAATAATACCTGCATAGTAAAAAGGAGCGGCTGCAATCACACTATCAATTCTATCTAATACGCCACCATGCCCAGGTAATAAAGTACCACTGTCTTTTACACCCGCTTGACGCTTGACTAAACTAAAAAATAAATCGCCATATATAGAAATCAGTACGGTTAACAGTGACAACATGGCAAAATCAGTAGCAATCATCAGTGGGAAACCATAATAAAGTGCCAAAGCGATACTACAAAGCAAAGCTGAAAATAATGCGCCATAAAGACCTTGCACTGTTTTACCTGGACTAATGACAGGGGCAAGTTTGTCTTTGCCAAATATTTTGCCGCTGAAAAAGGCCGAAATATCCGCAATCCAAATGAGAGCCAAGAAATACATCACAGCTTCTACACCATAATAAGCTCTTAGTTTTGTTAAAAACATCCAAGCAGAAAGCAATAAAAACCAAGCTAAAAATACCTTGCTACTCTTTTTAAGTTTTAGTTTTAACAATTCATCTGCTGCTCTTTTGATAGCAAAAGTCATAAAAACCCAGAATATGACAGGGGCAATCACCAGCCATTCTAAAGCACCTGATTGTTTTTTTAATTCAGGGTTGTCAAGCAATGTGGATAGTACTTCTAATATTTGAGTAAAAAAAGTAACCGCTAACATAGGTACTATCAATAACAATAAAAAGCCTAATTTGGCTATGATTTTATCTATACCAATCAGTCCCGTCCATTCCCAGGCAGCCAACAAAATAATGAGGGCAATAAAAAGATAAAAAAACAGGGTAGGTAATGTAAAGATAGCTGTAATAGCTAAAGCGGCTAATACAGTAGCTGTTAATATTCGTTGTAATAACATGTGCTTATTTAATGGTTGGATTTGAAGTGTTAATAAGTTGATTTCCAGTTCGACCGAAACGTCTCTGTCTGCCTTTAAAGCTATTGATCGCTTCGGCAAGCAAAAGCTGATCAAAATCTGGCCATAATGCTTGGGTAAAATAAAATTCGGTGTAAGCTAGTTGCCATATCAAGAAATTACTTATTCGTTGTTCACCACCTGTGCGTATGAACAAATCAGGATCTGGAAGTTCAGAAGTGTCCAGAAATTGAGCAATAACGGATTCAGAAATATCCTCAGCTTTTAATGCACCTGCATTTATTTTTTTAATAATTTTCTGGAATGCCTGAGAAATATCCATTTTCCCGCCATAGTTGGCAGCAATCACTAAAGTCAAACCGCTATTATTTTCTGTCTGACATTCAGCTTCTGCAATTTTATTTTGTAATTTTGCAGAGAAAGTCGATCTGTCACCAATAATAACAAGTTTGATATTATTGTTATCCAGCTTATCCACTTGGGACTGAAGTGTTCCCATAAACAGATCCATTAGCATCTGAATTTCTTTTTTAGGTCTCCGCCAATTCTCGCTGCTAAAAGCAAACAAGGATAAAACCTCTATTTTTTCTTTGACACAGTGTTCAACAATATTTCTTACTGCTTTAACACCCGCTTTATGCCCCATAAATCTAGGTATGGATTTTTTTTCTGCCCAACGACCATTACCATCCATGATGATTGCAATATGTCGTGGGTTTCCATTATCAGTCATAGCCAGTTGACGGTTGAATAATAATTACATTGAGAGTAAGTCAGCTTCTTTAGTTTCAAGATGCTTTTCTGCTTGGCTAATATGTTTGTCAGTAATTTTTTGGATTTGTTCCTCACCGTCATGTGCTTCATCTTTAGAAATCATTTTTTCTTTTAAAGCCTCTTTAATTTCTGAATTGGCATCACGACGAATGTTTCTAATGGCTACTCTTCCTTGTTCTGCTTCATGTTTAACCATTTTCACAAGGTCTCTACGACGTTCTTCTGTCAAAGGTGGCAAAGGAATACGTATTACAACTCCCTGTGTATTTGGATTCAATCCTAAGCCAGAAGTCATAATAGCCTTTTCAATGGCTTTAACCATATCTTTTTCCCAAGGCGTTACTTTTAATGTCCTGGAGTCTTCAACGGACACGTTGGCAACTTGAGATAAGGGCGTATCAGTACCATAATACGAGACCTTAATCTGATCTAATAAACTAGGGTGGGCACGCCCCGTTCTTATTTTTGTAAATGCTTTTTGTAAGGCATCAATACTCTTAGCCATTCTTACTGAAGCATCTTGTTGTATATCATTAATCATTTTTATTCCTGTAATATTCTTAATTTAAGCTCAGATCAGTTTGTTTTACAATTCTCACCTTTTTCAATAAGTGACCCAATATCTTCCCCTTTCATCAATCGCATCACTGCACCTGCCTCAAAAATATTCATCACTCGCATGGGCAAGTTGTTGTCTCTAGATAAAACTAAAGCGGTTGTATCCATCACATTCAAACGCTGATCCAAGGCTTCATCATAAGTCAGTCTGGAATAAAATTTCGCATCTTTATCTTTTTCAGGATTTGCAGAATAAACGCCTTTCACTTTGGTTGCTTTAATCATCAATTCCGCATTAATTTCTATAGCTCTTAAGCTGGCAGCAGAATCAGTGGTAAAAAATGGATTGCCAGTTCCAGCTGCAAAAATAACCACTCGCCCTTTTTCTAAATGTCTGATTGCTTTTCGACGAATATAGTCTTCACACACCTGATTTATCTTCAGAGCTGTCATCACTCGAACTTGCTGCCCCAAATGTTCCAGTGAATCCTGCATAGCTAATGCATTAATTACAGTAGCTAACATCCCCATCTGATCACTGGTTACACGATCCAAACCTTCAGCCGCTTTTTCAGCACCTCTGAGGATGTTACCACCACCAATAACAAGACCTACTTCAACCCCTGCATTACATAAATCCTTCACTTCATTGGCAAGGCGTTTTACTGTATTAGCATCAATACTCCCCCCTGCTTCACTCATTAAGGCTTCACCACTTAATTTAAGCAAAATTCGTTTGCATATCATCTTGGTCATGGCAATATATCCTATCAATAAAAAATGAATTTAAAAAAAGAGCGATCAAAAACATCCATCTCCTTAACCAGTTTGGTCTTGCATATTACCTGAAACCGTGATTTTAATGTATCCAGGTATTTATACCGTATTCAACAAATAAATACACCAATATAGCACTCATATTATCACCTTATGAGCACACTAAAAATAGGGAGTTATCAATAATTAGCCCCTATTTTTAGCAAACACATAAGGCACTAATAAGCACTATATTAGTGTATTTATTTATTGAATATGGTGTTGCTTAATGCAAAAAACCCGGTTAAAACCGGGTTTAAAAAAATGATTTAACTGTTAGCCTGTTCCATCACTTCTTTTGCAAAATCAACTTCTTCTTTTTCAATTCCCTCACCCACTTCAAATCTACTGAAACGAACCACAGAATTATTTTTAGATTGGGTTAGTTGTAAAACTGTCATTTTATCATCCTTAATAAAAGCCTGACCTTGCAGAGTAATTTCAGCCAAGAATTTTTTAATTCTACCCGTAATCATTTTTTCCACAATCTCAGGTTTTTTACCACTTTCTAACGCTTGAGCAGTAAAAATGTCTTTTTCTTTTTGAATGGTTGCTTGATCCACTTGATCAGCAGATACACAAGCAGGGTTACTTGCTGCAATATGCATGGCTACATCTCTCCCTAACTCTACATCGCTTTTGGTCAACTCTACAATAGTAGCAATTTTACCACGATGTAAATAACAAGCTGTTCCACCATTCACATTAGAATACTTTATAAACCGTCTGACTGAAATATTCTCACCTACTTTTGCAACTAATGCACGTCTCGCAGCATCTACGGATTCACCATTAGCTAAAACTACTTCAGCAAGTTGCTCAGTATTCTCTACTGAACTATCTAATAGCGCATGGGTTATAGAATTAACAAATTCTCTAAAATCTTCACTTTTAATAACAAAATCAGTTTCACTGTTCACTTCTAGCATAACAACTGTTTTACCATCATCGCTAGACTTTAAACCAATCATACCTTCAGCAGCCACACGCCCAGCTTTTTTGTCTGCTTTCGCAAGCCCTGCTTTACGCATGTTTTCAATAGCTAATCCCATATCACCATTAGCTTCTTTTAAGTTTCTTTTGCAATCCATCATACCTGAACCCGTTCTTTCACGCAGTTCCTTAACCATTGTAGCTGTAATACTCATTATTTCTAAATCCTCAAATTTTCAACTAAAAAAAACGCTCCCAGTAATTACAAGATGTATTAAAGGGAGCGTTTAGACTTCTTAAGCGATCTAACTTATCGTTAAATTAATTCTATTCCTTTGCATCTTCTTCAACAAAACCATCCTCTTCAACAAAATCATCAGCTTTAGCTGATGCAGTCAAAACCACAGCTTTTGCTTCTAAAATTGCAGCCGAAGCACTTTGACAATACAATTTTACTGCACGAATTGAATCATCATTTCCAGGAATCACGTAATCAATGTTTTTTGGTGAATTATTAGAGTCAACGACTCCAATAACAGGTATACCTAGTTTTTTCGCTTCACTGACCGCATTTTTTTCATGCCCTACATCAAGCACAAAAATTGCATCGGGTATACCACGCATTTCTTTGATACCACCTAGGCTACGATCTAATTTTCCTATCTCACGTTCCATTCCCAACGCTTCTTTTTTACTAAAACGCTGGTATACACTGCCATCAGCTTTCATGGCTTCTAATTCTTTCAAACGATTAATTGATTTCTTAATTGCTTTGAAGTTAGTTAGCATACCACCCAACCAACGATGGTTAACATAAGGCATGCCACACCGTTTAGCTTCTTCCGCTACAGTATTACCTGCTGCTTTTTTTGTGCCTACAAATAAAATATTGCCTTTATTTGCAGTCATTTGCCCTAAATAATTCATTGCATCATTGAAAAGAGGAAGCGTTTGTTCCAAATCAATAATGTAAATTTTATTTCTTACTCCAAAAAGATAGGGAGCCATTTGCGGGTTCCAATAACGGGTCTGGTGTCCAAAGTGAACACCTGCTTCTAACATTTGACGCATAGTCACTGCTGTCATTTTTTTCTCCTAAATAATTGACTGAATAATCAGTCATGGGTTGTGCCTCCACCCATCCCAACTAATAACCTGTTATAAACACTAACAAGCACCCTAATAGTTGTGTCGATAGATGTGAGTAATTAAACATAATACGAACCCACCTTTATACCATGATTTCATATCTGTAACAATTTTATTATCCAGCCAAATTCATAATCTCATCTTCAAGCGGTTACTATTACACAGCAAGGAATGATGATAAGGCGGCATTTGTTGCAAGTTGCCTTATAGAGACCCCAGCATAGCTCTGGAACGGATAAAAAAAGGGATAGAATTTTTTAGGCTTTATACCATTTTCAAGAATAAATGGTGTGATAGCGGCTATTTTTGTGTCTTGTGTGTTTATAAAAAATCTAAGATTACTTAGTCAACCCTTAAAAACACAACAACCATCTGATTTATAACAATAAATAAAACAAAAACCATAGAAAAAAACAAGCAGTATTTGGTAAAATAACGGCTATTTATGGGTCGTTTTGCTGATAAAACATACTAACAAAATCAACCCCAAACACAGAGCCACTAAACCTCTTTCATTCAGAGTTATTTGTTGAATAGGGTACAAGATCCGCTCCACTCCCCCCGCCATTCCTGCATGTTCTAAACAGGAATCCAGATGTTTAAAACGAGATTCCCGATAAAAATCAAGGGGTCTTTAGTCTTTAGTCTTTAGTCTTTAGTCTTTAGTCTTTAGTCTTTAGTCTTTAGTCTTTAGTCTTTAGTCTTTAGTCTTTAGTCTTTAGTCTTTAGTCTTTAGTCTTTAGTCTTGAGTCTTGAGTCTT
>QPIL01000077.1 GCA_003666325.1 Methylococcales symbiont of Iophon sp. n. MRB-2018 | reverse complement strand
TTTTCATCTATTACAAAACGTTTAGATAGCTTTGCATTACTGAGACTAGATTGTTGTATAATTCTTCTTGAATGCAGATTTGTTTTTGCATTCGTGTGATAGCCTTGGGGCATATTAATTCCTTTGTAGTGAAAGTTTAATATGTTATCAGGGCTGTCCTTTTATTGTTTTTAAATCAGGTATAACGTGGTGAAACTATACACTTTAGTCTTTAATCTTTCGTCTTGAGTCCTGAGTCCTGAGTCATTAGTCCTTATATAAATATTCCGACTGAATAATTTTTGCAACACGGTGAGCCGCACCTTTATCTCGCTCGCCAAAAACAAACTCAAAATAATCTCGCCTATTCTCCGCGTATTCTCCTTCTTCAAGCAACGCTTTATCAACCGCCTCACCCCAATCCAAACCCTTCTCATCCGCAAAAACAAGACCGCAACTAAAAATTTCCAAGCAATCTTCAATATCTTCTTCATCCGCATTATAAGCTAGCCAGATATTTCTAATTTCCTCATAAGAAGAGCTTTTTCCTAAGCCAGTGAGTATTTGCGGTGTATCGTAGAACAAGGATTCTTCTGCTGGGGAGTTTGCATCTGAAATTAGTAAATCAGCAATCATTAATAGGTCAGGAAAGTGAACCTCTGCCATATCAATCAAGGTATTACCTCTTTTTTTTGCTATAGTCTGCAAATTTTTTATAGATGACTTTTCATGCCACCTCAGATTCATCGACTGGCTTGGGTGTGGCCGTAAAATCAGATTATACTTAGCAGACAAGCTATTGATCAAAGCCTCCGCACAAATCTCCCATGAGCCATGTCCTCGCCTAGTAGGGCAATATACAACCGTTTTAAGCGATACATCCAACCCTAGAAACTCTAGTATCAAACGCCTGTTTTCCTCATTTTTGTCGGGGAAATTAGCAAAAGGTAAAAAGCCTGTTTTTGTATAATTGAAGTCAAGTTGCTGTTTATATTTAAGCAATATTTTCTCCATCCTATTACCAATCAAAAAAAGGTGATCAAAATGCTTTAACTGTTCTAGTACATTCGCCGTTAAACCCGCATAAGTCCCATGAAAAACCATCATTTTTTTTGCTGTATATGGAGATAACAGTGACTTATAAGGTGAACCCGTCACAATACAGTCTGCACCCCACATAGCTTTATGCCCAGCACTAAAACGTTTCAGACGCTTATTAAAACGTGCAAAGTCTAATTCAGGGTATTCCTTTTTAAAATAACGTGTTGTACTTCCACGTCCGCAAACAAACGTCCCACCTAGCTCACGCTGAATAGTTACCAATGAAGGAATCGCTTGATACATTTGAGAGAAAAAGCAAATTTTATTGTTTATCAAAATTATTCCATGGAAGCTACAGCTTTCCTTAAGTAATTAATTTGTACCCACTAAAGTTGAGCGCCATTTTTTTATTGCCATTGAGTGAACCACTCCAACCTCTATTGGGATTATTTGAAGATTAAGAATTTTCGCTATTGCTAGACGGTGGCAACCACCGCCCCCAAACACGGGACAGCCTTCTCTATCAAAATGCACATACACCCCCCCTGTTCCTAAGCCATTGTTTCCAAAAGATTTCTTTCTGAGTTTTAAACGCGCCTCCTTTTTTGAAAAAAACATATAGCGCATCTAACTTTGCATACCGCTTATGTATATCTTCTTCATTCACACAATGGTCTATTTTAGAAAAACGTGATATCAATAGCTGCATATTTTTAATTGCTCCTGCATCATCCCAAGACAAACCTTCCACAAAATGCCTTAAACATATTTGATATTTCTCAAGCTTTTCTAAACCAATTTGACCACTATCCCAATCACCTTTTCGGACAATTCCTGTATCTTTTCGAGTAATACCTGCGGATACATGCAGTATTGTCTTAATCTTGGCGGGATCAATAAAGCAGAGTTCCGAAGACTTTGGCGCATCACTCCCATAGGATAAGTAATTTAACAAATCTCTTGAGTAAAACCTGATTTTCCTCATTTCAAGAAATCCCATGTCAAAGCACGGCCTTTTTGAACATTCTCCCTGACAGTTTTACCGAGTACTGATTCATAAAACTTTGGAGCCAGTCCAAAACCAGGTCGAATACTTTTTACGTGCTCTTTTGTAATCACTTCACCCGCTTTAATATCTTTTACAAAATATAACGAGCGACGAAACTTAACATTGCCTTCTTCACTGGATTTACGACCATAATCAACTTTTCCTAATGCCTGCCAAGCCGTTTTAGCGCCTTTGCATAACGCCGTTAGCTCAGGAGCTTGCAAAGAAAAGCTATCATCAGGACCGCCCCCACTTCGATCCAGCGTCACATGCTTTTCTATAATAGATGCACCAAGTGCTACACTCGTAATAGCTGTTGTATTATCCAATGTATGGTCAGATAAACCCGTAACCAAGCCAAACCGCTGTTGCATATCAACCATTGTTTTCAAATTGTAATCTTCGGCTGGTGCAGGATAACCACTTACGCAGTGTAAAATAGCCAGTTCTTTACAGCCGCCCTCTTTAGCGGCTTGAATAGCTTCCCCAATCTCTTCTACATCCGCCATGCCAGTTGAAATAATCATCGGCTTACCAGTACTGGCTACATATTTTATCAACGGTAAATCTACCGCTTCAAAAGAGGCTATTTTATAAGCGGGTGTATTAAGGTCTTCCAGTAAATCAACGGCGCTATTATCAAAAGGCGAGCTAAAAATGGTAATCCCTAGTTTTTGCGCATAATCAAATAATAGTTTATGCCATTCCCACGGCATATATGCGCTCTGATACAATTCATACAAGCTTTGACCGTCCCATAAACCACCCTCAATCATGAACTCTGGTTCACGACTGTCTAAGGTAATGGTGTCTGGTTTATAGGTTTGGAGTTTTACTGCATCAGCTCCTGAGTGCTTTGCCATTTCAATGATTTTGAAGGCATTATTAATGTCACCATTATGGTTGGCTGACATTTCGGCAATGATGTATGGCGATTGTTGCGAATTGATGATTCTATTATTGATTTTCATTGAGTACAGTTTTAGCTTTTAAATAACTATTGTGTAATTGCCTATATGATTTTTTTGCTAATAATAAATGGGTTAATAATTCTGTTATATCATCAACATATTCATGGACTAATTTATTTCTAAGTAAACGCATATCTAGCCAATCATTAACATTGTCAACAATATTTAGGCGTTCCAGTTTATTCAAATTATTAATGGCACTAGAACTAATTTCACCTAGTTTAATTAAAAAAAGTGGTGTGAGTTTGTCAATAAAAGTATCTTGCATACGGCAAAATTTACTACCAAATGACTCTAATTTATCAAGACCTTCAGGTTTTTCTAGAATGTTTTTTAACCAGCTTTCATCTAAAGTTTGTTGATTAAATAATCTTTGGCAAACATCAGATAACAAAATGTCTTCTTTTGCTAACAGAGCCATAATTTGGTTGATTCTTATATTAATCTCATTCATAGGGTAATGCCAGTTCTTAGTGCTTCCTTGTGTATATTTCCTAATTTTTGTCCTTGATATTTGGTAATAATATCTATTTTTTGCTCCTCTAATTTTTGTTGTATGGGTTTTATAAGGTAATAACACTACAAGTTTTTAGCATAATTTTATTTTTTTTGATGATTGGTTCTGCTATTGCAATATCCTCTATTTCATTTAATATCCACATCACATCATGAAATCCAATATTATCTCGCATGGCAACAGTAGAAGATATTCTAGGATTAATTTCAAAAATATAAGCACCATCTTTACTATTGATTAATTGCACATTGATAGCACCATGAATGTCTAGTTCGTTGGCAATCTTGATACAAAGTTGCTCAATATGTGATTCATTAATAACAACTGCCCAGCCAGTAGCACCACCAATCAACTGTCTTAACATTTGTAAAACATATACTTCGTTAGTTTTTGCTCTATAGATAGCACAAGTAATTTCTTGATTGTGCGGTGTTAGTAATTCTTGAAAAATAGAATTTGGATATTTTGTTTGGTGATATTCAAAATCCGTTTTATTTTCAATTATAAAAACACCTTTTGAACCAGATCCAGTATTGGGTTTTAATATACAAGGCAAATTAACATCAGCAAGATTGGCTTTAGCAGCAGGAATAGTCCATGGAAATGGTGCGTTAATAGATTTTAAAAATTGATTGGTCTTAAATTTATCTAAACCAATATCCAAACCTTTTTCACCACAATGAGCAATAATGCAATTGTCAATTTTATGATTAAATTTAGCAAAAATAGCCAGCTCCGCTTCTGACATTGGTAGCAATACATCAATTGAAAATTGTTTAATTAGTTGCTCAATACTAGGCAGATATTTATCATCAGCAGCACTAGGTACTCTATAAAAATTATCAACAAATAGCTCACCAGCATGTCGCGTCGCTATATCTGTGCCAATTAAATTAATCTCAGGTCTATTTTGTTTGATAATTCTGGCAGTTGACTGTGCTATATCACCACCAATAGCAGTGATGAGTAAATTTTTAATTTTCATTAGTTCTCGTTAGAACAGTTTGCAAATATAGTAAATAAGGATCATTCGCCTGACATTGTTTAATCAATTCTTTAGTATTATAAAAAGTTCGCATCAACTCAATGGCATTAAGTTTTGTATCCCATAAAGTCCAACATGCCCCAGGCTTTCTATCTCGTGTTTGCCCAACAGAGCCAGGATTAACAATAAGTTGATTTTGATAGCGATGCACAATAGGATAATGCGTATGACCATAAATAGTAATATCATGCTGTAATGAGAAGATAGCATCCAATTTTGCTTGCTTGCAGTCTGGATAAATATATTCATCTTCACCCCATGGTGACCCATGGCACAATAAAATTGCTCTATTCTCAATCAAAAATTCTTTTTTCTTAGGCAGATTTATTAGCCATTGTTGTTGTTTTTTACTCAGTTGTTCAGAAGCAATTTTAACGCCTGAACCGTATTTTTTTAATGTGGTTTTTTGATTTTTATTATTAAGCCAATCAGCCAACAAGGTTTCATGATTACCACCAATAGCAGTAAATTCCCAATCATCCAACGCATCTAACACCTTGCAAATATTGTAATAGTAGCCAACAAAATCCCCTGCGATAATTAAATATTCCACTTCTAAACGCTTTGCTTCTTTTAAGACGCAAAACAAAGCATCAAAATTAGCGTGTATGTCAGATAGAATAGCTACTTTCATTACTTTTTAATTAAGAAATTAACGATATTTCTACCTATTCCTAAATCTGCCATCGCCTCATAAAATCTATTGGTTTTATCAATAGAAATAGAGTGTAATAAACTCTCAAATTCAATGCGTTTTTTATGTGCCCCTTTACCAGTTTTAGGATTGATAACATAATTTGAATTAGGGTTTAATAAATCCATATCAATAGGGTGGTCAGATATGGTTTTTTTAATATCCCATCCTGTTGCTTTAGTAATGTTTGACAACCCTTCTTTACTAAAATAAGAAAGATGATCTGGAGGGCATACCCAAAACTCTCTATCAATATGCTTGTTTTTTAGTAAATAATTTTGAATAATTGAAAAGTCATTTGGCACATCAATTACCAACACACCATTTTTATCCAAAATTTTATGTATATCTAGCAATAGTTGAAATGGATTAATCACATGCTCTAAAACGTTGTCCAGCCAAATTAAATCAAATTTTTTACCTTTAGAGATAATGGTTTGAATGTTATTGGATATATCGCCCGCTATAAGTAATTTTTTTTGCCTAGGGTTTTGTTGACTAATGCCATAATCTGAAAAATCTAAACCAGTGCAGTCCCAACCTAATTCATCAAAATATTTAAGTGAAAACCCTTCTCCAGAGCCAATATCTAATAATTTTCCAATTTCTTTTTTCAGCATGGATTTAACCACCTGATGTTTTTGCTCAATTTTATTTAAAAAATATATTTTTTCATCGTTATCATAGGATATTTCATAAGACCCAGCACCTTCTTGATAGTATTTTTTAGAGTAATATTCTTGCAGTTCTTCGCTAGATGGCTTGTTTTCTACTTCGTAATAATTGTATTTATTTTTAATGATATTGTATTTCATAATATTTTCTCTATGGCTGATATAAGTTTGTTTTCATTAAATACACCAAGTGAATGATACGATTTTTCCTGTAAATATTGGTGTAAATATAGCTGATTATCAGCAGTTTTAATGGCGATAAATGGTAAATTTAAATATATAATTTCTTGAGAGGTAACACTCGGGGTAATCACAGCAAAATCGCTATTATCCATTAATTCAGCAATGCTTGAGTGGTTGATATGTATATTGATTTTTTTATGTTGTTTGGCAAAATCAAGCAGTGTGTTAATATTAGGGTTGGCGTTAGTGGTGGCTAAATTAACAGTTATTTGACTAAATTTGATTAATACTTTTAGCACTTTTAGGCTTATATTAGCAGTATCAGAACCACCCATTGCTACAAATACACTGGGATTAATTTTATTAATTTGGCGGTTTTTTGGTTGTATTTTTCTAAACTCATCACGAATTAGAGTGTATTTTGCACCGCATCTTATTTCACAAAAATCAGGCACTAGGTTTTTATATTGTTCTTTTTTTGCATAAATATTATGGTTTAGCAAAATATCGCAATAATGCCTATCATAAACATCATCAAAACTTAAAATTTTTACTGCTGTTTTGTCTTTAATGTTTTTTTCAAATTTATAATCAATCTGGTAATGATCAAAAACCACCATATCAATCGATAAATTTTTAATGATAGTTATTAATTCATCTGCTTTATTGCTGGCTAGGGTATTTAATTGATATCCAGTAGCAATTATTTTTTGATTAACATTGCCACCTAAATCTTGAGCCGCAAAGATAATATTATCAGTCTTATATTGCCCAGCCAACACCAAGCACCGCATTAAATGCCCTAAGCCAATTGTTGAGGATGAATCAACTCTGAATAATATATTCACAAATGCCAAGCCATTTTTATACCATTACTGTTTTGCGTATCAATTTGAAAACCAATTTTTTATACGAAACAATAGCAGGAGTATTTACATCAACGCCTAATAAAATAGTTTGTATATTGTTTGAGATGATTGCTACTAGCAACAATAACTTCATCTGCAACACCTTTACCACGTTAATTTTTATTACCAATTAAAATACCCATAGTGGCTTGCTTTATTAACGCTTCTGCCAGTATGAGGCAACGCATCACATGCCCTGTGCCTATTTGAAAGGAGGCATCTGCACGGAAGACTATCTTCATTATTTATGCTTCACCTTGTTATTGAAGTGAATCAATTTTTGATAAATTTTTGGGTTTATGCCAAATAATAGAAAACTGGAATTTGAGTGCCTATATAAAATGGCATAGACCCAAATTTTTTCTATGGTTTGTTTTTTATTAAAAACAGCATTGATTGCAATACTCACTTCTTCGGGTTTATATTCATAAGGACGATATTGTTTATTCTTGTGGTTGGATACATGCGGATTTTTTAAATGTTAAAATAATTTAATCGCATTATTGTGTATTTCTTGTTTCAACAAGGGATCTTGATTGTTATAAGCCACTATATCAACCTTTAAAGGAAAATCTTTTTTTAATAGTTGTGATAATAATAGTATTTTTTTACGCCTAAATTCGATCGTTGTTAAATTAGTTTTTATGGCAAGATCAATATCACCACCGCGTTTATTGTCATCCACTCTACTGCCAAATAAATATACCTCAATATCGCCAAAACTTTGCTGAACGCAGTGATTAAGGATGTTAATAATTTGCTTAGATAGTCGCATTATGTTTTTCATAGACATTATATTTTGTAGCAAACGCTAGGCAATTAAAATAATATTTTTCTAGCGTAGTGAAATTATCAATACAAAATTTTAAGTTAATTAATGCTTGTGATAATTGCTCTGGATAATCGTGTTCTAATTCATTTCTTGCTTCTCTTAACGCCATCCAATTATCAAAACTATCAATAATACCTTCTTTTTCTATCAAGGATAACACCTCGCTCATAGCAGTTACACCAATGCCAGCAACATCTAATAGTGATGGAAATATTTTACTACCTAACAAATCTTGCAAAGCAGAAAATCTTTTTAAATAAGCCTCTAACACCGCCTTTTGCTCTACTAATAGCGTGTTAAAAACCACCTCGTCATATATATCAATATTTGCAACCAGTTTATTAATTGCTTGACTGTAATCTTTTAACGCCAAATAATGTTTTTCTAACTTATTTAGGCGTTTTTCAAGGATTTCACTATTCATTATGGTGTTTTAAATTATTACGTTAATGGCATCGTAACTACTTGGTTTGTACTACCGTCATTCCCGCGTTCGCGGGAATGACGGTAAAGGTCTCGGATAAATAATTTTTTTTCAAATCACACCTGATTTTTTTAACCATCAGCAAAAATATTATCTCTTATTTTGTACTCCGCATTGACTCAATTTTTGCTCAATACGCCCAATCAAACTGCTTTTATGCGCTCGGCAAATAAATTCAATCTCTGCACCTTGCTTTTTTAACGCTTCTGCCAAAGTCAGACAGCGCATAATATGTCCTGTGCCTATTTGAAGGGAGGCATCTGCACGGAAGACTATCTTCATTATTTATGTTTCACCTTGTTATTGAAGTGAATCAATTTTTGATAAATTTTTTCTATGGTTTGTTTTTTTATTAAAAACAGCATTGATTGCAATACTCATTTCTTCGGGTTCATATTCATTAAGTATGAGACCAGGCGTTTCTAATCTGTCTTAGTTCAATCCATTGTTTAGCACTTTCTAAAATAGTAAGTTTTTCTAACCGATTTAACAAGTCAATAAAGGGAACGTCTTCTAAGCCTTCTTCTAACGCCATGGCTATTACTCTAAAAAGTCGTTTTTCTATTGCATCTTGCAACTTTGTAAACCGAAATAAATATTGGTCGATATGCTCGACTTGATCTTCATTAAGATTTTTATATTTATTCCCGTCTAAGGGCAATGTCGCTGCTATTTTTTTATGTGCACTGTTCATCCTTAGAATATGTTTGTCACATTCATTGATGATTTTTTGTAATTTTAGCTGATAAATACTCATAGCTTCACTCCCGTTCTTATTGCTTCTTTTTCTATCGGTCTATTTCTATCTTTGGCAAGAATGACATCAACTTGTTGTTCACCAATGGCTAACTGCAAAGCCACCAAGAATTTAATTTTTCTTTCGTAGAGTTCTCGAGCACTACTTGTATGCTCAGGGATGATATATAAGTCTATATCCCCACCTTTTTTATCGTCATCCACTCGTGATCCAAATAGATAAACTTCTGCGCCTTTATCAAAATATTGCTGCGTTATGTTTACAATGGCTTTTTGATAAGCATTCGACAATCTCATTATTATAAGACTCCTTCTTTGTTAAGCATCTGAGCCATCAGGTCGGCTCTTAAGCAATTTCTTTTTACGGTTTTTTTACCTCGCACAAGCCTGTAAAAAATACGCCAATGGTGTTGGGTTGATTTTTGCGTGGTCTAGCAAAATATAATACAGTGCTTTATTGTTGTTGTTAATAGTTGGGGGTTTAATGCCGATTTGCAGGCATTGGGCGAGAATAATTAAACGCCCGATACGACCGTTGCCATCGCTAAATGGGTGAATTATTTTAAAATGATAATGGGCATTAGCAAGATCGATCAAATACTTAATATTGGCGTGTTTGCTAGTCCAATTTTGCAATTCCTCGGCAATATCGTCTGGATGGGTGAGTTGCGTATCAACATTTGGCAAAACTCTTTGCTTGGTGGAAAACCTGCCAGCATTATCAAGCAACCCGCGCATTAGCACTTTGTGCCAGTCTTTGATTTGCTGTGGGTTAATCGCTACTTGGAAATTTTGGATGATGTCTTGAGTAATATGATAAATGTTTTGCACTTGTGCGCCAGCTGGAATGATGAAAAATGCTAATGATATAAACAGTGCTAATTTGTTATTCGTAATTTCTATTATTATGATGCTTGTATTATTTGTTTGGTGCTTTATCACACCGAAAAATAAAGAATAGAAAATATGTTAAAATTTAATTATGAATTTTGAATGGGATATAAATAAAGAAAAACTCAATATTAAAAAACATGGCGTAACATTTGAGCAAGCATCTTATGTATTCTCAGACCAATTTGCACTTAGTATGTATGACAGTGAACATTCTAATATTGAAGATAGATGGATTATGTTGGGGAAATCTTTAAATGAAAACTTATTATTAGTTATCCATACATTCAAAGATGAAAAAGAAGAGTTAGTGCGAATAATTAGTGCAAGAAAAGCAACAAGTAAAGAAAAACAAATTTATCACAAAAGGTGCTTAATATGAAAAAAGAATACGATTTTACAAATGCAGAGCAAGGTAAATTTTACAGACCAATTGAAGAGTTAAATATCCCTGTTTATCTTGATGATGATATTAAACGGTTTTTTATGAAAAATATTAAACAAGATAATTTTTCACTAAATGCAACTGTTAACTCATTGATAAAGAAAGATATAGAAATATCAAAGCAATTAGCAAAACAATAAAAACACCTAACAAATCATTCCGCCTGACCGCTAACGCGTCAGGTGAATTCAGATACTGTCTTAATAAATAAGGGTAAATAAGGGGACGCTACCCTTTTTTTAAATAAGGGGACGCTACCCTTTTTTAGGTCTACCCACCCCTTTAAAACTCAAATCTCTACCAATCTTATCACTCAGATTTTTAATAAAATTATCACCTCCGCACGGGTAAAACCTTTGTGCGTATTTCTTTGCAAGATTTCAATATGTTTTTGCCTTATCATAGACTGTAAGTAATCTTGATATTCATTCTGTAAAACACCAATATCATAATCCGTTATTAACTTATCATGAGATACGCCTAAATGATGACTTGCACTTGAGTGTTTATAATCAA
>QPIL01000078.1 GCA_003666325.1 Methylococcales symbiont of Iophon sp. n. MRB-2018 | reverse complement strand
AAAGACTTTGGTTTTATTATTGATTATCGGGGCTTGTTAGGGGATTTAGACCAAGCACTAACCGCTTATTCAGGATTAAGCGACTTTAATGAGGTAGATATTATTGCAGCGGTGATTGATATTAAAGAAGAAATTGCCAAAGTTAAGACCCACTATACCAATTTAGCTGAATTATTTACTGCTGTTAATTATCAGCAAGACCAAGAAAGTTATGAGGTTTATTTAGCGGATGAAGACAAACGAAAGCAATTTTATGATTATCTTTCTCAATATGCCAGAGCATTAAAAATTGCACTTTCTTCTGATAAATTATACGAGGTGTTAAGTGATGCGGAGGTGCGAGATTTTAAGCAAAAAATGCAGTTTTATGCCGAGCTCAGAAAAGCGGTAAAAATTCGTTATCACGAAGTAGTAGATTTTGCTCAGTTTGAGCAACAAATGCAAAAATTAATGGATACCTTTATTAGTGCTGATGAGGTTAATCAACTCACTAAAATAGTGAATATATTTGATGATGGTTTTAATGATGAGGTTGCTAGATTAGGCAGTGATAATGCCAAGGCGGATGCAATTTTGAGTGCAAGCACCGCTGTTATTGTTGAAAAGATGCGCTCAAACCCTGCTTATTATGAAAAATTATCCAAAAAGATTGAGCAGATTATTCAGGATTATAAAGACCAAGTGTTAAGCGAGGTAGAGAAGTTAGCCAACGCTCAAGAAATTCAAAAAATGCTTCTAAAATCTAATGACAAGATCGACAGCATAAAATATCCTGATATTATCCAAGATAGTGGCTTTGCCAGGGCGGTTTATGAGAATGCAGGCGAGTACTTTGTAAATGTATCAAACGACAAGGTTGATGATATTAATGCTGAGTTTTCACTGAAAGTTGAAGCAATCTTAAAAAAGTATAACCAGCGACCAGATTGGAAAAATAGCATAGATATTAAGAATAAAATCAATGGTGCAATTCAAGATTTACTATGGAAAATTGAAGATGAATTTAGCGTTACTTTTAATGAGGTTGAAATACTTAACCTTATTAGAAGCATTAGTATTAATCAATAAATATGAATCCAGTTATTTCTATTATCAGAAAAGATATTAAAAACATCAATTTGCGAGTAAAACCCACTGGCGAAGTGATGATGAGCGTACCTAGAAAAACCACTGATAGCCATATCCAGTATGTTCTTAACAAGAGAAGTGATTGGATTAAGGCTAAATTATCTTTTTATACAGAAGCACCCAAAAAAATCGAAAAGGAGTATGTCAGTGGTGAAAATTGTCGATTTTTAGGGCGTAATTATCGCCTTAAAGTGATTGAAAGCAGCGAGGAATCGGTTAAATTAAAAGGGGGATATTTGTATTTATCCATTAAAGACAAGGGTGATTTTAAAAAGAAAGAGCGTTTACTTAAAGAGTGGTATCTACAAAAAGCAAAAAATCATATTAATAAAGCACTCGCCAAATATCAGCCGATTGTTAAAAGGGAAGTAAAAAAAGTTAGAATTAGAAAAATGCAAACAAGATGGGGAAGTTGTAATCCTGTAAAGTCTTATATTAACTTGAATTCTGAATTAATTAAAGCACCTACAAAGTGTATTGAGTACGTGGTACTCCATGAGCTTACGCATTTGATTTACCCAAACCATAGTAAGTATTTTTATAATTATTTGAGCGTACATATACCCAATTGGAAAGAGATAAAAAATATACTTGAGAGTAATAAGGAGTAATACCATATTCAATAAATAACTAAACCAAACAACTCCACTCTCTACAAACTTATAACAAAAAATACTGCCCCATTACTACTGCCCCAACCGTTTCAAATACCCTTAAAAAGTAGGAATGCCACGGATAAGAACACTGTGAGGTTTTTTAATATTAACCAAACTTTGTAGAATGATTGTTTATTAAGGGAAATTAATAGTGCTAACGCCAAAATAACCCACCGCACTTTTTGCGGTCGGGTTGATTTTTTGGTTATACATCGTTCAACAAAAATAGCTATTGAGCTTCTGTTGATTTGTTTATAGAAAACATTGGAAGAATAGATACAGGAAGGGACATTCGTGCACAGGTTGAGTGAGAATACTCTCTCCAGTAGGGCCATATTTGGTGGGGCAGATTTATTCTACCAAACTCTAAAATTGCATCATGGGGTAATTCTTCATCACATTTAATTGCATATTCAGCAGTAAAGACGGCAATTATCTCAGCTGCAACTAATTTTTCAAGCAACTCTTCATTTTCTAAGCTATCTTTCAGTTCCTCTTGAATAGAACCTTTTAAATAACGCATTCGCGCTTCGGTTTGATAGACTAAAAAATTATGTGTAACACCATTTTCATCAAGAAGTTCTTTTTTGCTATGAGATTTAGTATTTATATTGAACTGCCCAATCAATTCTTGATTAGGAATTAAAGGGTCAAAATTATTGTGTATTTTTGCTTCTGAGGAATGCAGATATACCATTTGAATTGATAGATTATCTACAGCCTTTTGCAATGCTTCTTTGTTCATGCTGTTTTTTTATGTTCAGAATGCTTTGTATTAACAGCTATATGATTTGTTGGAACTAAATATAATCTAGGTTGTGTAGTTGTAACTGGCGCACTCCATAAAATTTCTTTAGCTCCAAATTCAGCACAACAGAATTTATCTAAATCTTCTTGGCGTGAAGTTCTTTCTAATGTTTTAGCATTGATTTTTGCAACATCTAAAATACCACTGCTGAATGATTCAAAGGATAATTTTACAGTCAAATCAAAGGCTTTAGAGAATTTACGCAATGTTTTAATTGTCCAAGCGTCATAATCTATATCTTCAAGCGCACAAATTCGCTCTTGTTTCATGCCAGAGGCATCAGCAAGTTCTTTTTGTGTCCATCCGCGTTGTTCTCGTAATACCTTTATTTGTGCTGCAATGCCCATATTAGAAAATTCTTCCATATAAGCATGAGCATATTCTTTATCATCGAATTCTGTAACTAATGTTTTAACTAACTCTTTCATGAGAGCATCTCCTATTAGGGGTTTCAATGATTATCTTTTTTCTATCGTTAGCTTTTTCATCAGCTTTATGAGGTACAAATTTAGAATCACGTTCTGTTGCACCGATAAGCAATGTAAATTCATGTTCATTATTGATAGGGCCTTTGCACAGCATAGGTCTAAGCTGGACTTTGCCTTTCACTCTAAGCTTTAAAATACCTGCTGTAGGCGTACCAGTTAGTATTTCTGGGAATAACTCAGAACCGTGCAATGCAAGCATATCAAGCCGTACGTTAAGTTTTGCACGCTCAGTTTTTTGCAACTTTTTTGTCCATTCTTTAAATTTATTGTTACCATTTTCATTGAGATAGTCGTATAAAGTGAATTGTGCAGTAGATTGCATGAAGTGTAGTTTATAATAAAATTATTATAATGGATATGATTTTTTAAAGTTGCTCTAGTTTTATAGCTTGTATAACGACCAAAATAAGGGGTAAGCGGTTTGAACGCGATGAAACCCTAAAAATGTATTTATTTTTTTGTACCACTGTCGTCCCAGATAATGCTTGCGTTAGCTGGTCGCTCTTAATTTTTTTGTTAGCACGACGATGGAACATGGTGCTTGTATATAGGATGAACATTCGATTTACCCGCTTTCAAATGCTCTTGCTGTAACAGGGCTTGGTTGCTTAAACTCTATTCCTTTCAATGTTTTCCAGAACATTACTTTAAAACGATAAGGTTTTAAAAAGCAAGGTGTTAAAAAACACAGCTACCATGTAACAAAAAATACTGCCTCGTTACTACCGCCCCCAACCGTTTCAAATACCCTTAAAAAGTAGGAATGCCACGGATAAGAACACTGTGACGCTTTTTACGGTCAGTTGGAAGCATTTGTTATGCTACACCCAACTATAAGACTCTAGTCTTGAAATAGCTTTCTTAATATATGATTCTTTCCAAGAGGCTTTATGTTCATTCCATCCCTGTATAAAGGTTTTTATGCCTTCATAGTTATTAATTTCATAGTTTTCATACTTTATTATCCAATGTGTAGTCGCTAAAACCTCCATGCTTAACGGGGTTTCGTAACCGGATATTAATTTTTCTACTTTAACTAAACATTCTTTGGCTTCATCATCATTCTTTAAAAAATTATCAGCCTCTTTTATGGACGACTTAATTAATTTAATTTCTGATATATTGACACGATCACCAAACCCAGTAATGAAATGCCCATCAATTCTCTCAAGAACATGATTCAAATTATCAGCGTATGGACCAAAATTATGAGCTACATAGTTAAGTTTTAAATCAATTCCCGATTCTTGTAAAAAATAGGCTAGTTTTTGGACTTCTATTTTTGAACATTCATACCCTTTATTGAAATAAAACACTAAGAGTTTAATTAAAAGGGCTCTCCCTCTTGTCATCTCTGGTCGGCTAGTATTTATTAACATGGATTGAGCTTTAGGGCTACCCTTTGGCTCATAAACCGTTACTTCAATATTATCAATACTACGGAGTGATTTAATAATTTTATCTTTAACAATATTCCAATCAAGCCCACCTAGTCCAGACCCTAAAGGAGGAATAGCAATACTTCTTATTTTTAACTCTTTAATTTGCTCAACTAAATCTATTAACCCCTGTTCAATATAATCAATTTTTGAATTGCCTTTCCAATGTTTTTTAGTAGGAAAATTAATTATCCATTGAGTGCTTACTAGGTCTGAATGTTGAGTTATAAACATTTTTCCTAGGTTAACCAGTCCTTTATTACAAGCAGATTTATATTGTATAAAATTACTTGGGTAAGCCTTTTTAAATTGTAATGCCAATCCTTTCCCCATAACACCTACACAATTAACGGTATTAACTATCGCATCTGACTCGTCTTTTAATATATTTCCAGTTTTGAATTTAATCACATTACTCTCCACTAAAAAAACCAGTTACCTTTAATTTCAACATCTGGTTGATGTGTTAATCCGTTAACCAAGATCTTTATTTTATTAAGAATATTGCTGTTATACACTCCGATAGTTTGAACAAGACTCCAGGCAAATTTGTTATAAACTAAAAATTCTGATTGTCTCAATCTTCTACCATCAGGGAAAACATTCCAATATCTAGCGTTAACAACATTCCAAGGTATTTTATCAAGGCTTGCTAAATCATTATAATATTCTGAAAGCATCATAATTCCATGACCATCAGTAAATACAAATTTACAACTAGAATTTTCAACTGTCTGAGCTGTTGATTTGAAAAATACTAAATCCTGCATTTCTACACCATCAATATTTCTATCCTTGATTATATAAAGCATAGGCGAAAGACTATTAAAATAAAAGGGGACGTAATCGTGGATAGTTCCATTTGGTGACACTGGAACAGGGTGGGTTTGTCGTTGCTCTTGAACACTGTTAAATGCTGAACTTTTATAAACAACATTATCCTTCGTCATTTCGTTTTTACATAGAATAGCACCAGTATTAATTAACCCCGATAAGTTATCAATATGAGTAAAGTGATAAATTTCAGTAGGTACTGGATATTCTGGCACGTTTTTTTCTTGATAAATTATGTTTCAATATTTTACACTTTCTTGCGTAAGCAATACATGTTTTCATTAAAAGTATAACGCCTTGCTCAGCGGCAATTCAAAGTGGTGCGTTTTTGCGAAAGCAAAATAAGTGACGCTTTAAACTGTCTGCTGGAGCTATTTGTTAGCACTAGTTAAAGCCTACATAACCACCGTTTACCTTTTGTGTATATGGTAGATGCTCAGATACGTAATAAACTAGATGCATTTTGTTAAATATATCTGTTTTTATTACAGCTGTTTTTCCAGAATCACCAGCTGTATTGCCACATGAAAAATCTTCTTCTTTTATATGCCCTACTTTTACTTCCCAAATCCATACAGTATCACCGCGATTTTCTTTGCCTCTGTTGTAGTTACCTAATTTATCGCAGAGTACATAACGAAAAGTAATATATGTTCCTGCTTTGGGAATATGTCCCTTAGGTTTATTTGTTTCTAATGCCATTTTCAGCTCTAAATTTACAGCAGGCTTGGATTGAGGCAAAAGATCTGGGTATGTATGTGGCTTGTTTCTTTTGTAGAGTCCATCTGAACAGTCAGCGATACCGCCACCAACCATGTTTCCTACCATTGAGGATAAATTTGCAAGCTCCACCAAATGAGCCATTGGCAAAGAGCCTTTTCCAACTAACTGCTCATCAATTGTATCTAGTGTTTTATAGCAAGAATTAATGGCGCCAAGTAATGCACTACCATTTATACCGATGGTTTTAATTAACTTGTATTCATTTCTAATATTTGAAATGGATGGTTTTCTTTTTTCATAGAAATCAGCAACTGCATCAAGACATGTTTGGCCTTTTTCTATTAATTCAGCTTCTTGTAGCATTTCGCTAAGAGGTATTTGTAGTGCATTTGCTATTTGTGTTGAGACTTGAAGCGTTGGAGTTCTTTCATTTCTTTCAAGTAAGCCAATAGTTGTGCGATGAACACCTGCCAATTCAGATAATTGCTCTATAGTTAGCCCTTTTTTTTCTCTTAATTTTTTTACTAAGCCAATAAAGGCAGAAGTTATTCCTGTTTCCTTTGCCATACATATTCTCGATATAAAGTTAGCTTATTTTATTGTTCTTGACTTAGAACTTCCACGAGACTATAGTCTCCACCGGAGCATCAATTAAGGAAATAAAAATGAAGGTCTTTGATTTATTTTGTGGAACAGGCGGTTTTTCAAAGGGTTTAGAAAATTCTCATAAAGCAGAATTCGACGTTGCATTCGGTATTGACCTTTTAGATACGTCTGTAGAAACATTCAAATTAAATCATAAAAATGCAATTGGATTAAGCAAAGATATTCGTTTAGTACGCAGAAATGAGGTAGAAAAACTTACTGGAGTCAAAAAAGGCAGCCTTGATGTGCTTATTGGCGGTCCGCCGTGTCAAGGCTTTTCATCTATTAGGCCATTTAGATCTTCAAATGATGATGATCCGCGAAATACTCTGTTTGAAGAGTATGCTTCTTTTGTAAATTATTTTCGTCCAAAAGTTTTTATTCTAGAAAATGTCGTAGGTCTTGCCACTCATAAAAATGGCTTAACACTTGAAATTATGCTGGAATGCTTTAAAGCAATTGGTTATGAAACTGATTGGAAATTACTCAATGCTGCTCATTTTGGTGTGCCACAAAAACGTCAGCGTTTTGTAATGATAGGTGTAGAAAAAGGAGGAATAATTGCTTTCCCAAAGCCTACTCATTCATATCATGGTGCTACTATTGGCTATAAAGACCGTTCAAAATTGTTGGAGCCTCTTGAAAATGACCTTTTTATAAATAACAATTTGATGCCTCCTGTTTCAACTATGGAAGCAATTGGTGATTTACCTTCTATTGGCTCAGGAGAAACTACTAACCAATACACTGTTGCTCCAATAACGCAATATCAAAAGGACAGAAGAAAAAACACTAAAAGTTTAAAACTACATATAGCAACTAATCACTCAGAAAAAATGATGAATATTATTAAACACTCTGGGAAGAATATTAATTCCATACCCAAGCACCTAATAACCAGTGGATTTAGTAGTTGCTATAGTCGTCTAGATGCTGATGAGCCAGCCGTAACAATAACTGTGAATTTTGTCCATCCAGCATCAAATAGATGTATACATCCAAAGTTAAACAGGGCTTTAACTCCAAGGGAAGGTGCGCGCATTCAATCTTTTGATGACGATTTTGAGTTTTTTGGTAGTCGAACACAAATTACTAAACAAATAGGAAATGCTGTGCCGCCTCTACTAGGAAAAGCTATTGCGGATGTAATCGCTGAAATTATTTGAGTGATTCTATTTTGTGGTGCTAACGCCTAAATCAGATGCCATTTGAAGTGGCACGGTTTTTTGCGAATAGCAAAAACCGTGAGGACGCTTACGGCAGTCCGCGTGCAAGCATTTGTTAGGCGCTTTTTCGTTTATAACCATAGTCATTAGTGCTTATATTTGCACCTTATGTGTTTGCTAATCTAGGATTTTTCTTGGTCAATTATTCAACAAAGCGACAACCCTGTTGATTTGACCCCTTTGATTTATGTTCAGAGTTTTAAACAAAATAACTAGCCCTTTTTTTCTTTTTCCTCGTAGGCTGCCAACTGTTCTGGCGTTGCTTTTTGTTGATATTGCTCCTTCCATTCATTATAAGGCATACCATAAACATGCTTTCTTGCATATTCATAATCAAAATCTATTTTCAGTTCCAACGCAGATGCGGTCAACCATTTAGCCAAACAATTTCGACAAAAACCTGCCAGAATCATCAGATCTATATTTTGAACATCTGTGTTTTTCTGCAAATGCGAAGTCAAGCGCCTGAAGGCTGCCGCCTCAAGCTCAGTTTGTAATGCTTTGTCCATACCATAACCCCATAAAAATTATTATCTTAGCAGATAAGCTAAAATCACTTATTTTAAAATAGGTTTCTATTTTAGAATAAGTGATGAAAACAATACAGCAACAAACATACGCAACTCGTGCGTTGTTGTTGTTTATACAAAGGCAGTCACTCAGCCATTGCAAAAACAAGGTTCCGACCCTATATCTACAATTGATTTCTTTATTTAAGTAAAATAGTAAGCCCCTTATATATGAAAAAACTCATTGAATTTATCCCTGTTATTTTATTTTTCATCACCTATAAACTGTATGATATTTATACTGCAACTGCTGTGGTTATCGTTGTTACAACCATTCAAGTTATTTTTACTTGGTTTAAATACAAAAAAGTAGAAACCATGCAGTTGATCACTTTAGGGCTTATTTTAGTCATGGGCGGTCTTACTTTATATTTACAAGACGAGCAATTTATTAAGTGGAAATTGACTATTCTCGAATGGTTGTTTGGTATTGCTTTCTTAGGCAGTCAATTCCTAGGCAAAAAAACCTTTGTTGAACGCATGATGGGGTCTAGTCTTGAGTTGCCAAGTTTGGTTTGGAAAAGATTAAATTTAATTTGGGCGACTTTCTTTATTAGCGTCGGATTTATTAATATCTATGTGATAGAAAATTATAATACCAGTGACTGGGTTACCTTTAAAACCTTTGGTGTACCGGGTCTCATGCTTGTTTTTGTTTTTGTTCAAATGATTTTTATTTATAAATATATCCCTACAACAGAGGAATAAGATCGTGTTATATGCCATTCTTAGTGAAGATGTTCCCAATAGCCTTGAAAAAAGAAAATCAGTCCGTGCCGCTCATTTAAAGCGTTTGCAACAGCTACAAGATGGTGGCAAATTAATTATTGCAGGGCCACACCCAGCTATAGATAGCAATACACCTGCTGAGGCGGGTTTTACTGGAAGCCTGATAATTGCCGAATTTACCGATCTGAGCGCAGCACAGCAATGGGCTGATGTGGATCCCTATGTAAAAGCAGGCGTTTATGCTAAAGTTTCTGTTAAACCTTTTAAGCAGGTATTCCCACAATGATAGCCGATCTTATTAAACAACAATTAACGACTGCTCTTAAACCAGATTCCATTGAACTGATTGATGATAGTGCCGCCCATGCAGGGCATACTGGAGCAAAAGGTGGGGGACATTATAACGTCACTATTGTTGCGCAAATATTCGATGGAAAATCTCTGCTACAAAGACACCAACTTATTTACCAAGCTCTCAGTGGACTCATGAAAAAAGACATTCATGCACTGGGTATTAATGCATTAACCCCCTCTGAAAACACATAAGGATCTAACAAAATGAAAAAAATAATTATCTCTCTTATTATTATCAGTAGCTGTATTTTATCAGCCTGTACCGCAGAAGACTTTCCGACAAAAAGTAATATAACTAAAAAAGATGCTATCGCTATTGTCAATGACAAATACATCAGCAAAGCCTCACTGGTACAACTAGAACAAGAGATTAACCAAGGCTCTTCTAACCATACTTTCTCAAAAGAAAAACTGATTGAAGAGTTAATTCAACGTGAATTATTAATTCAAGAAGCACTCAATAAACAATTAGATAAAGATGCCGAATACACTGAGCGCTTACAGACTATTAAGAACTCATTATTATCACAAGCTGCCATCCAGAATTTTTTAAAATCAAACCCCGTGACTGATGCCGAGTTAGAAGCTGAATATGATAAAAATATTTCAATGGCAGCAGGCAAAGAATACAAGGCCCGTCACATTTTGCTTAAAAGCGAAGAAGAAGCCCAAGCAATAATCAAAGAATTAGTAGCAGGTGCTGATTTTATAGCATTGGCAAAAGCAAAGTCTATCGGTTCGTCAGCATCACAAGGTGGTGACTTGGGCTGGTTTTCAGCGGCACAAATGGTAGTCCCTTTTTCTGAAGCGACTATTGCATTAGAATATGGTAAATTTAGCACTGAACCTGTTCAAACTCAGTTTGGCTGGCATATTATCTTAAAAGAGGATAGCAGAGATTTAACGCCGCCTTCATTCGAATCGGTAAAAGAAAAAATCCGCTCCACTGTACAACGCGAAAAAATACAAGGATTTATGGGCAGTCTACGCAAACTAGCAGAAGTTGAAATTTTATTAGCTAAAGAGGCTGAAGTAAAAGCGCCTACTGATACTGCTACAGATGATAAAAACATGACTGAATCTGCCAACAAAACAACAGAAACGGTAATCGACACAAAAAGTGACGCAGAAGAAATACAACAAACAGACACTGAGGCTGATCCAGCCACAAAAACACTTGAAACTATTACCCCTTAAATTAAAGTCAAAATCCCTATTGCATCATTTCTTGTTGTAATAGGGGTTTATACCGTATTCAAAAAATAAACACACCAATATAGCACCCTATTATCCCCTTATGAACACACTAAAAATAGTGAGTTATCAATAAGAAGTCAACCCTTAAAAATACAACAAGCATCTGATTTATAACAATAAATAAAACAAAAACCATAGAAAAAACAAGCAGTATTTGGTAAAATAACGGCTATTTCTTGGCCGTTTTGCTGATAAAACATACTAACAAAATCAACCCCAACCCCAGAGCAACTAAACCACTTTCATTCAGAGTTATTTGTAGAATAGTCCGTAGGGTGCGTTTGCCCACCAGGGATGGTGGAAATGCAGTAAGATTGTCTGGAACAATCTCTGCTGACCGCCAAGGATGGTGGAAATGCAGTAAGATTGTCTGGAACAATCTCTGCTGACCGCCAAGGATGGTGGAAATGCAGTAAGATT
>QPIL01000079.1 GCA_003666325.1 Methylococcales symbiont of Iophon sp. n. MRB-2018 | reverse complement strand
CGTTCATAAGTTAAATTCTAGACCTAGAAAGTGCTTGGGATTTAAAACTCCTTACGAGGTATTTTATGAAAACACGGGCGTTGATGCCAGTAAATTAGATGTGGTGCACTTATGAGTCGAATCCACCCTTTTATTGTTATTGTTATGATGCCGAGATTGGCAGCAGTGGGTATTTTTGCAAATAGATCTCAATCTGTTCGGAGTTAAGTTTTGCTTTAAGCCCATTATTTGTTTCTATTTCGACTGGTTCTAGTGCTTGCTTTTTATTGCTCATACTTCAATTTTCTATTCAAATACAGAATCTGCTGATCCTTTAATGGTGAAATCTTGACCTCGGTCTTGCCAATTGATAATTAAATTTCTAATAGAATAATCGTATTTGAAGTCTAACAGCTCAATTGACCTACCGCAAGTATTTTACCGATACACTTGATACAAAGCGGTGAAACATGGCTAGGCTACTAAGGTTATTTGAAAAAAAACCGCACTACTTGCGGTTAAGATTAAATGCTTTATTCGGCAGTTTTTTAAACATAATCAACATGCTAATCGAAGGGTAATATCACTCCTCCATTAGCTGTATTTTTTACATTTGTGCGACCTGTTTGTTTATGCGGAGAGATCTTTTTTGCATTGATAGTACGCCGACAAATATTCCCCTTTTTGATAGAAGCCAAATCTCCTTTAATGACGGAACCAAAAGACATTTTAGGTATTACCCGATTAATTTTAATTGTAGCAACCCACGTTTCATACGATCCAAGTGATTCTCCTGTGTAAGGGTCAACTAACTGCTCTCCCAAATGGAAAATATTTAGCTCCTCGCCATTTGATATTGTAACCCCACCTTGATTTAAAACAATTTCACCGTTATCTTGAACTTTTACAACTTTTAGAGGATAAATATTAGCAACGGCTTTCTGGATGATTTCTTTAGCGGCTAAACCCAAGAGATTTTGTTGTATTTGGTTAGCATCAAGACTGGATGTCATTTTTTGCACTCCAGCATCATCTATTGTTAATGCTACCGAATCCGCCCATTTTATTTGCCGTGTTGCCATAACAATAATGCGATAATCGGCAAAAAATGAAACACTATAATTAGTGCCAGTTTCTCCTGTTACTTGAATTGTGTATGGAGTTTGTTTCTGATTAACATTTGAGATTGTACCAATAAGCAAATAATCTACTCCAAGCACTTCGCCAATTTTCATCAATTCAGAAGTTGGGGTGTCAGATGACAAAATAAGTTTTTTTTCTGCAAGAAATTCTTTTATATGCTCTCTGTCAAGGACAGCAAATCTTCTGCTTTGGGTTAATTCTGTCACTAATTTTTGGGCAAACTGCTTAGAAATTTCACTGGAATGAATAGATGTTCCATGCAAGGTAAATGATGGTTTTGTTGATTGAAAAGGAATAACAGCAATTTTTCTTCGGCTATGTGGATCAATACCTGGGGTTTTATAACGGATCATCTTCACCGCTAAATTAACTTCCCATTGCCCCACTTTTATCTCATCTGAATCTATAATTCTATATTCACGAATCAATCCATTAGTCGCCTCCTTAACAACATTTTGACTTTGTGTGTCTATTTTTACTGCGTGAGAATTTGATTGATCCGTTGAAACATTGGTTTCACTAATTTTTTTTATAAATTCTTTTTGCGAATCAATCTCAATACCTGTGGTTTGTTTTACAGCCTCAATTAAACCATCTTGTATCGCTGCACTCATAGTGACACCAAAACCTTTTACCTCAAGAATTGTTACTTTCTCGGCGGCTAATAAGGTGTTTGGTAAAAGAAAAATGCTCAAAAAAAACAGGTGGCATTTACTCATTACTTGTACCTCTATAGGTGGGTTTAAAAATCATCCATTGTATTTACAGGTTCGCTACTTTGTTGAAATGTAGAATATGACCCATTCTTTTTAGTGGCTTTTTTTGTCCGACGTTGCGGATTATTAAAATCATTTATAGAGGCTAATGTAGAATATTTCCATACTCTAACTGCACCAACAAATTTTTGTCCACTTTCCACTGTGTGTCGCCAAGCTTTTATGGTAGAAATTCCCTGTAGCTTTGCCCGTGCAGAGCTTTTTACATTTCTATTGGTGATTTTAATTATATTTTTGATGGTTTTTTCTATGGTATCGCTATCTGGTTTCATCTCTCTTTCAACAAATGTTTTTATTTCTTCTCCTCTTTTCCTTTCCTCTTTGGCGCTCATCCTGCCATTTATAATTTCGGCAATTTGCGCATCGGCGTTGGATATTGCCTCAGCCTTAGCTTCTTCTTTCAGTTCATCATTGATATAGTCATCGCCCGTATCTGACTGATACGATGCTATTCCATAAGAAATAATCGCAGGTGTTCCGTCTATGTCGTATGTTAAACGCACCCCAAGTGTAGAAAGAAATTGTTTTTTATTATTGGGCAATAAAGAGGTGATTATCTTGCCTTTACCAGTAATAACCGTTTGACGTTGCAGCCTAATATCTTTGGCAATCTGAATGGTTTTTTGTGAAGCAATGGCTACTACACCAACAACAGTTTGCCCCTTTTCATCAGTAATTACATTGGTTTGAATGGGAAAAAGTCCGGCAATACTCCCAGAGGCTTTGCGTATTGTATTTTTCACGAATTTGTCACGAAATATATCTTTCTTTTTCTTGGGAGATAATTGGGTTAATTCTTGAGGGGATACCCCTAACTCAACTAATTCTTGGTCTAATTTTTTTTCTGTGACATCTAACCCTTTTTTAAAAATAGCAAGCACTGTATTCAAGTAACCTGGTTCAGTGCTTGAAGGTAAAGCAATATCTTTTGCGTAAGTTGATCTATCTGAATAGAAAGATTTAATTTTCTCGGTGGTTATTTTTCCAAACCGATGCATTAAGTATTTTTCTTGTAGCTTCATCATTGCCTTGTCAAAAGCATTAACCAGAGCATCGCCATATTGTGGGTCTGTAGGTTTTAGTGATACAGCTTGTGAAGCGTTTACAAAAAATTTACCTTTATATTCACCATAATCTTGAAAATTAAATTGTTGGGGAATAGTGTCAAACCAATCATCCATGCTATCAGAGGATGATTGAATGGATTTTGGGTCAGACATAGAATTAAGTGCATTGACATCATCTTGGCTGATGGTCATTTCGGATTCCATGGAAGAAGATTCTGCTAATTTATTATTAATGGCTTCTTCTGCTGAAATATTAGCACTAAACAGGATTAAACAAGTTGATATACATAAAAAAATATTTTGGGGGGGATTCATAATTATCTCCTTGTATTGTATGGTTTATTGCTTATTTCATCTTTAGTAGCTTACCAAGAAACAGAATTATTACTGCCTCTTTTTCCTATTACCGTTTCACCTTCCCAAAATGCTAACCCTGTATTAATGTCAGTAAGGGACAATTGAAAATAGTATTCTACCTGTTGCGTACTACTATCTACTCTCACATTACGTTGAATTATTTTTCCGGAAAGACTCAATTCAGGCGCTACCATTTGTCCCTTTTTCGCTACGGTTGCCTGGTTAAATTCATCTGATTTTCTTAATGTTCTCACTTGCATTGCTAATTTATCTTCTGCACCATCTATACCAACAGCGGTTGTTACAACAACTTTGCCACTTCTCAATAATGCGACTCTGATTTTTTTAATCAATTGATCGGTATCAATACGTTGCGTAGTGTCATTCACAATTCTTGATATTGCCAATACATAACGTCCACCAGTGGGTTTACTAACGGCTCCTGATTGCAATAAGGAGCTTACGGCTTCGCTTGCTGCTTTTTGAAAGTCGCGATAATCAATTCCCAAGACGGCTGGTGCAATATCATTGTTCATATCAATATTGCGCGCTGAAGTTGCACAACCATTTACCAGAAAAAGCAATAAAACGATACCAGTAAGACGAAAAAGTTTTGTCTGGTGACAAAGTAAAAAAGGGTTCTTTTTAAAGGATGTTAAAGTCATTATTGTTCTTCATTTCTGATTATAATTCTAAAGTCTGTAGCTGTTACTTTAGGAGCAATTGCTTTAAAACTAAATTCTGAGTTTTTATAGACTGGAAATTTTGTCCAACGAGACATAATAGTTGGTATTTTAAGTCCATTTTGATATAGCCAATCAATTTTGTATTCAAGTTGTTTGTAAAATTGCGTTTTATTTATACCTGTGACTTGTATTTCCATAAAGTCACTTTTATTATCAACTACGATCACATTAGTTATTGTAATTTTTGTCGCTAAAAAATTATCAATAACAGTAATCCGTTGGTCAACTGCTTTGGTTACCGCACAGTTTGTTGTTGTAAGCACTAAAAATAGCACTATTATTTTAACTAACTTTGACACAATTCCCTCCCTATTGAAAATTAAGAAAATATCATCATTTATTTAAAGTGTTTTTAATGTTCAACGCTATCAGTGATAATCAATATACATGTTTTGTAACTACTCAGCGTACTCCGTAACTGTTTAGATTGCTCTCTGTTTTGCTCAAGAATATAAGCGAAAGTGCGGGGTTTACAGGTGTAAATGCACGCTTTCAACGCGGTTATTGGATGTGTAGTTACAATTATTATTCTATTGTTGGCACATCTGGGTCTTCAATTAAATCCCAGCCAGAAAAGGGAAAGGGTAGTTTATCTGTGTTATAAGTCAAAAATAATAGGATGTGATAAAGATAGGCAGATAGCTTACTGCCAAACCCTAAAATGTTTTCATTGGCTGATCCAGTTAACAATGTAGATCCCACTTGTAACAAAATAACGGCCCATAGAAGAATTCTAACTAAACCGACAATGACTGAAAAAACTAGCATAAAAAAGATGCGTTTCCAGCTACTGATTTTTTTTAAATTATCATTTATTTCTTGTTGCATTGTTTTTTTTAACCTTTGTTCATTAAATCACGTAAATCAAGTGCTGCTGCATTTGCTCTGGCAATATAGTTAGCCATAGACAAAGAATAATTAGCAAATATACCAAAGCCATCACCACTTAAGATCATAGGGCTTAAAACGGGTGTTAAAGCATTGTCTAAAGCATGGATCATATTATCCAAGGTATTCATCGCTCGTTTATCAAGAATGATGTCACCAAAATCTATTTTTATAGCTTGTAGAATATGTAGTAAAGCCCAACTTTCACCGCGTGCTTCATAAAAGATATTGTCAATTAATAGCCACGGCGTTTTACCCACACCTTTGGTTTTTTCTTCCATATTAGTCGGGGCGACTTGACCGCTAGGGTCATAAAGTATACCTGCGGCACCGGCAAAACGGTCACTACTGGCAGTTAATCGTGTAGATAAACTACCTAAGCGTTTAATGACCACTTCCAGATAAGTCCATAGGTTATCGGCACGAGAATAAAATTGAGAACGCCGTTGATCCTCTAAGGGGGTTTGTAAACGTTGCATGTATCGATGTAAGTATTTTACCCCTTTGTCATATTCTGACTCTGTAGACGGTAAAGCCCAAGAGTTTGGCTCATAATAAAAATAAGGCTCAGCCAGACTCAAATCTTTATCTTCTATAGACTGTGATTGATCCCTGGAAAAATGGTTTCTTAATGCAGTGGTGCCATCTCGTAGCATAACCAATGCACCATATTCCCAGCTACGAATATTATCTAAAAACAAGCCCGGTGGTGCCACATCATTAGAAATATATCCCCCTGGTTTTTCCATCAACACTTCTGCCATATGAGCCAGTGTATTGGTGTAAACAAAACCAATTGGCATGGTATTGCTATTGCTATCGGTTGATTCCATCCGAATAACAGCTTCGTCATTGACATTAAAAACATCAGGTTCTATTCCCCACCATCCACCAAGCACAATCAGTACTATAGCTGTTGTCAACAGCAGACTCCCAAAAAACCAGAGTATTCCTTTAGATTTATCATCTACAGAATTAGCCATTGTTTTAACCTTTGTTTAACATGTTAATAATTTTACATTTTTATTGAAAATTCTTTCAATGGTAACAGGTTTTTAGTGATAGTTTTATTTATTAACTTTCTTTTTTGCCCGTGGATGCGTTTGGTCATAGACTTCCGCTAAATGTTGAAAATCCAGATGGGTATATATCTGTGTTGTACTGATATTGCTATGACCTAATAATTCTTGTACAGCTCTTATATCCTGACTGGATTCTAATAGATGGCTGGCAAAAGAATGTCGCAACATGTGGGGGTGTACATGTTCGGGCAATCCCAGTTTTTTACACCATTTATCTAAACGAAGCTGAATACTCCTTTGTCCTAGGCGGCATCCTTTGTTGGAGATAAAAAGTGCGGTTTCATGGTTTTTACTCTCCATATTGATACGGTAAGATAGCCATTTTTTAATGGCTGTAATTGCTTTCCGACCTATTGGTAAATCTCTTTGTTTTCCGCCTTTACCCGACTGAACACGCAAAGACCGTTCCGATAAATCTATATCATCTCTGTTTATCGCAGACAATTCACTTAAACGTAATCCTGATGAATAGAACAATTCAAACATCGCCAAGTCTCTTATTTCTAATACTGAATCTGCTGGCGTGTCCAACATTCCCGATAACTGATCCACATCCAGTAACTTAGGCAGTTTCCGTGCTTGTTTAGGTGCTTTTATATGCGTGGCAGGGTTGTTTTTGACCAGCCCTTGTTTTAACAGGTAATTATAAAAACTGCGGATAGCGGATAGCTCACGCTGTAATGATTTGCTACTGATTCCTTTTCTGTGCCGGTTTGCAATATGATGACGAATATCTGAAACTTGTACTTCAGCCCATTGTTGTATCTCGCCATGCGTACAAAAAAGACTTAATTGCGATAAATCACGCCGATAACTGCTTAGCGTATGCTGAGAGGATCTTTTTTGAATCTGTAAATACTGAAAGAAATCATTCAGTTGTTGTTCTGTATTATTATGCATAAAAATAGGCTCAAAATAACAAGACCAATATCTTTTATTCTTTTTCTAAAAGAGAGATTAATCGTGTTCCTATCACTTCGCCCATTTGAGTTAAAAATAAATCGCCCATACTGTAGTGAAAACGGGATTCATCTTTACTTCCAATCACAATAAGACCTTCCAGCCTAGTGAATACCATGGGAATAATGGCACAGGATTTAACTTCCAGAGCCTGTTCAGCAAAAAGAATTTTTGCTTGCGCTAATGTCGGTCTGCCACAAGTTGATTTATTGGAGGCTAGTTCTTCTCTAAAATTTTGCAAACAGTCATCATCAGGATTAATAAAAAAAGGACTTTCGCCATCATTTTCCTTAATAACACGAAGTGCTATAAAATCCGTTAAAAAACAGTCGGCAAAGACTTTTTCAAGATTTGTAGCGACTTCTTCTATATTTGTCGCTTCCATTAATGCCAGTGTTAATTCATGCATGCGATTAAATGAAATATCATTTTCTCTAGCTATATCAATTAAGGTATTGAGTTGACTTTCTAGCTCGTGATGCTTGCTGCGAAATAATTCTAATTGCTTAGAAATCAAAGAAACAGCATTACCACTGGGATGCGGAATACTTAAGTTTTCTAATAGGGCTAAATGGTGATGAAAAAATTCAGGGTGTTTTTGCAAATAGTTCTCAACCTGTTCTGAGTTAAGTTCTACTTTAAACGCATTATTCATTTCTGTTTCAACGGGTTCTAGTGCTTGCTTTTCATTGCTCATACTTCAATTTTTCCTTCAAATACAGAATCTGCTGATCCTTTCATAATAACGGGCTGACCACGACCTTGCCAATTGATAATTAAACTTCCGCCAGGCAGGTCTACTTGTATATCTTGTTTATCCAAAAGTTGTTGTTCTATTCCAATCACTGTTGCTGCACATGCTCCACTACCACAGGCTAATGTTTCTTCTGCTCCACGTTCATAGACTCTCAGTTTAATATGTTGCCGGTTTATCACTTGCATGAATCCAATATTAGCGTGTTTCGGGAAAAAAGCATGACTTTCTAAAACAATCCCTAGTTCTGAAACAGCCACTAGGTCAATATTATCTACTTCAATTACAGCATGAGGATTACCCATGGATACAGCACCAAAACGTATATTCTCGGTATTAATAGGAATACTATAAAAAAGCACTTCTTTTTCTGTGTTTAATGGAATTTCTTTAGGTGAATGCCTTGGTATCCCCATATTAACGCTAATGAATCCATCCTGACCAAAATCTAATACTAATTGTCCAGAATGCGTATCTACAATAATTTCACTTTTGTCAGACAATTTTTTATCCCGAACAAAGCGAGCAAAGCATCTAGCCCCATTACCACATTGCTCTACTTCACTGCCATCGGCATTAAATATTCGATATTTAAAATCCGCATTTGCAGTATCGGGAGGCTCTACTAATAATAGTTGATCGCAACCCACACCAAAGTGTCTATCAGCAATGCGTCGGATTTGTTCTGAACTGAGTGATATTTGCTGGTTAATCGCATCAATAACCACAAAATCATTACCTAATCCGTGCATTTTTGTAAAACTAATCATTTTTCTCAATAGCTGATTTTATAAAACACTTCACATCATAAGTGCAACACTCGTAGTCGGTCAAAAGGTTATATTAACCACTCTTTCAAAATCATTCCTAATCCGTGCATTTTTGTAAAACTAATCATTTTTCTCAATAGCTGATTTTATAAAATACTTCACATCATAAGTGCAACACTCGTAATCGGTCAAAAGGTTATATTAACCACTCTTTAATCCGACAAGAAAAAGGTGTGAAAGATGAAAATGTACCCATTTAACCGAAGCACAAAGATACCATATTTATCTAATGAAAAAGCAAGGGTTTAGTGTCAAGTTTCGCCACGTTGTACCATGATTTTTTAAAAGTTCAGCTCGAAACATATCGGGTGATTTTCTAAAAATTTGTGGATTTATTCTATGTGCACTGTTTTATTTTCATAAACCTTAAAATACATCAGTCGTGTGGCTCTATCAATCGCAACGTAAAGGTAGTATTTGATACCTTCCAGCTTAGGCAAATACGTCACATTGAAGTTCCCCCAATAAACTGGACACTAATTTGATCAATTTTTCTATTCAACAAAAGGAAGGAAAGTATTATATTTTCAAGGTTTATTTTGTCAAATAAAGCCTAAAGAACAGGCTTTATTGCTTCACTGCATTACGCCCAAGGTGACAAAATAAACCTTGAAAATCCTTGTTAATTATACCTTTTGTTGAATAGAAAAATTTCTGATGTTGTTAAGAAAGGGACATATTAGCAATGTTGCTTAAAATTGCTATGCTTGACAATTCAAGCATAGATTAAGGGCTCCTTTTGTTTGTAAAAAAGTGTCCAGTTAAATGGGGAAACTTCATAGCGTCCCCTTATTCCTTTTACCTACACCAGATTTTCAATATCAATAAACTGGTGTTTTAGTTCAAATTTATCACTAAGATGTTGACAGAGTGCTTGTACGCCGTAGCGCTCGGTGGCGTGGTGTCCAGCGGAGATAAAGGCGATATTATTTTCTTTGGCAATGGCAGGGATTTGCTCAGAGACTTCGCCAGTGATAAAACAATCTGCGTTAATATTAATGGCGTGATCAATGTAGGTTTGCGCACCACCCGTACACCAAGCAATGGTTTTTAACGATTTGTCATCTGCACCAAAGGTCAAAGGCTTTTGATTGAGCGCTTGTTCAAGCGTTTGTGAAAACTGCGCTAATGTAGTGTTAATCTCCCCCTGCCAAACCAGAGTATCACCAATTGGCGTGGGATTTTGAATGCCAAGACGTTGGGCGAGCTGGACGTTATTACCTACTTCTGGATGGGCATCGAGCGGCAGATGGTAGGCAAATAAATTAATATCATTATCCAATAAAGCTTTGATGCGATTTTTCTTAATGCCGAGAATGGGCGCAGGCTCATTTTTCCAGAAAAAACCATGATGCACAAATAAGGCATCGGCTTTTTCGTCAATCGCTCTATCAATTAAATCTTGATTGGCACTAACCCCTGAAATGATATTATGTATTTCAGATTTTCCTTCAATTTGCAAGCCATTAGGACAATAATCGGAGAAGTTAGAAACTTTTAGATACTTTTCACAATATTCAGCCAGTGTTTTTTGATCAACCATAAAATGCCTCAATAATATTCATAAACTGCACGTTTTGTTCGCTACTTTCCACGGTTACTCGTAAATAATCTGTTAATTTTGGTGCATTGGCTAAATTCTTAATCAACACGCCTTTTTGCTTGAGAAACTCAAATAACTCATTATTTTCATCTAAATCAACACCTTGATAATTCAAATGCGTGGATTTGGCAATCATCTGATACATCACAAAACTTGGCTCAACACTCAAAATAGCGTCGTCCGCCTGACAGGCAAGCGCCAATAGTTGAATTAATTCATCAGAACCATTGCCGAGCAATACGCCGAAATTCTCAGGAATGCCCATTAGTTGACGTAGCGTTTGCTGTAATTCCTCAGCACTAGCACTTGGATAGCGATTCAGTTGTGCATCTGCAAGATACGCCAAATACTGCCCAATTAATTCATCTGGCAAGGGAAAAGGCGACTCCATCGCATCCTACTTCACCGTATTAGCAGACACAGGAACGTGATAAGCGTTAATAGATTGAATATCGGAGCGAAGCCAGTTGTTAATAAAATTCATTATGCTAAATTTGGTCTATGATTTAACAATTGTCGCTATTGCTATTGCTACTATAATTGCAAAAATACCGATTAAAATTTGAATCTGAAAACGCCTTGATGTCTTTTTGTCTGTATATTCTTTTGTTTGTGTCTTTGTTTCAATGAATGGCATTGCTCGGTCTAAATTATCCACCACCTTTTTTAATACGGCAATATGTGGCGTACATTGCTGATAAAATTGATCACGATTTTGATGGTCTTTTGGTAGTCTATGCATGGCATCATTTGCGGTATCAGCATCTGTTAAATATTGAATATAATCAGGCAATACCTCAAGTGTGAATGGATTGCTTTGATATTTTTCCTTAAAGGTTCCTAGATTCGCATAATAAGTGCACCACTTACATTTGAAAACAAGATGGTTTTTTTGTGTTAGATTTTATATCTAATACAAAAAGCCATCAGCTTCTTTTGTTAAAACAGAGGCTGGTCGGGTATATAATCTCCGATTCTTACAAAAACGGAGTGGATTATGTACGCACAACTAGCCTCTGAAGAGAGGCATTATATCGCAATTAGCCTTAAAAAAGGAGAGTCAATGAGACAAATTGGCAGGGATATGGGACGCAGCCACACGACCATTAGCCGAGAAATAG
>QPIL01000080.1 GCA_003666325.1 Methylococcales symbiont of Iophon sp. n. MRB-2018 | reverse complement strand
GGTTAGAACGCCCTTTGAAGCCGTCCAATGTTGGTATAGAATAAATCCACAAATTTTTAGAAAACCACCCGATATGTTTCGAGCTGAACTTTTAAAAAATCATGGTACAACGTGGTGAAACTTGACAATCAAAAAACACCAACAGATTGATCAAACACAAAGCCAAGATGAAGAAACAGACTTACAAAAAAAGCACGATATACAGTGCATAAAAACTTTAGAAAAATCGGCAAAAAAGATAGGTGATTTTTTAGATGAAAACCAGTAATGCTATTTTAGTGTCTGAAGAGGACTGGAATGCTATATCTGAAACGTTAGTGAGAACGAGGTATCCCCCCCATTCCAAAGCAGATAAATTATGCTGGGTAAATATTTTGACTAAAACAGTGCAGGACGTACACTAAAGCTTACCATTCTGAGCTGCCGATTGTTTAACTAGCCATGCAATAAGCTCATCTTCTTTGACAATACCCAGATGACGAATTTCTTTATTATCTTTCCCAAAGAAATGCGTAGCGGGTAGTTCACCCCGCCAACTTTTATTGACTTTATAATAAATTGTCTCAGGAAATTGCTCAGCAAACACCCAAGTTTGTTCTAGTTCAAGCTGGCTACGCGCCAATACCTCCCTTACAATATCATCTTGCAGAAATGAATCTGTTGCCACAACAAGCAACTCAATATCGGGGTATTGTTTATAGAGTTTTCCAAACATAGCCAGCTCTTGCATACAGTAATTGCAACTCTCTGACCAAAATATCAAAATAAAAGCTTTATCCTGTCGTTGATTTTTTATTTCTGTATAACTATCTTTGCTAAAAGGCAAAATAGTCAAATCTGCTTTTACAGTACTGATAGTAAGTAATATGAAAGTACAAAATAGTAGACAACGATAATTTTTCATCTTTTATAATATTTTTGTCGCCAAAGTTTGCTTTTTACCATCATTTTCAGTCCAGACAATTAAAAAGCCTTTTTCTGTTTTGACAATATTTGGATGGGTTGCTCTCATCCCTGATTTTGAAATTTGATTAGGTTTTGACCAGTTATTACCTTGGTCTGTTGATTTTGCATAAAATACTGCCAGACCATATTCAGTCATCATATCCCATACAGTAACAACATGACCTTTGTCATGGGCAGCAATATCTGAGTGGGTTGCCGATTCATCGCCTAATGACTTAGCGGAAGACCAGTTTTTACCTGCATCATCTGAATAGGAGTAATGAATCCCAAGATATTCTGGATGTCCAGTGCCAACCACGGCATGTATACGATCTTTTCCTGCTGTCGTTTGAAAATCAAAGCCACCACCAATATGAGGACAACCGTCAAATTGCCAATTAAAGGCACCAACATGATTTAACCACTGCCATTGTTGTTTCGTATTAATTACACCGATAGATAAATCAGAGGGTTGTTTATCTCGGTATAGTACATAGGCATTACCTTTTTCGTCAGTACTAATCGTATTCCAGCAACAGGAGCAGCTTAATTCATCCAAACTTTGGTTAGTTGACCAACTCAAACCAGCATCTGTAGACTTAGCATAACGTAAGCCCTGTGAAGCCTTTACACTCGCTTTGCCATTGCGACTATCTAGCCAAACTGCGTGCATGGCATGGGTGTCGGCTGCCAGATCAATATAACCATGAGGGCCTTTTTCCCAATCTGGTGGAGCCGCTGAATATTGCCAAGTTTTACCATTATCACTTGATCGTGCAGCCAACATAACACCTGCTTTAAAACGCCTGGTTTTATCAAACTTTGTCCAGGTTACAACAATATTTTCCCCTTGTGCTGTTATTTGAGCATCATTTCCTCGCGTCATTTTAACGGGAAGATTATCACCAAGAATTTTATGGGCTAATGTCCATGTTTCTCCCCCATCATCAGATTGCTGGTACCACAGTGTTTTTTTCCCTTGCTGATTTTTCCCTGTTAACAGATGTAGCCGATTATCAAAATTGGCAACATCAACACTGATCACCCCTTCTGGATGATGTTTATGTCGAGATTTAGCGGGTTTATTGTGTGAAGTTTTTAACTCTTCAGCCGTTTGGGAGATGGGGCTTTCAGTTTCAGGGTTTGTTGAACATGCTACAAAGCCTGCCAACAAAAATGGAATTAATAATAATGGTTTATGTATCATAAAAAAATAACTTGTTTCTAATACCACTTACAAAAAAGACCCTCTTGCAACAACCAAGCGGGTTTGGTCAGGAATCTATAATCTATCGCAACTGCTCAGCTTACCCTCTATTTTGTTCAATAGCCACGTTAAAAGTGCGCATTTACACCTGTAAACTTTATGCTCTTGAACAAAATAGAGGACAATCTAAGCAGTTACGGAGTACGCTGAGTAGTTTATCTATCTATTAAATATCTAAACCAATCGTTGCAAAATAAGTTCTTTGTGGATAGGGGTGATGATCATAGTAATTAAGGTCTAAAATATTATCCACGCCGACAGAGAATTTTGCTGTCATATCGTTGCCAACATCCATTTTGATAGAAGATTTGAAATTGACTAACACATATTCATCTGATGATCCGTATACCTCGCCGTAATAATCTGAATTATCTGGGTTAGTATGCTGTTTGCCTCTATATTGAACAGCAATGATGTTATCCCAATTTTGCATGCTGTGATAAGTCAAAGTACCGTTGGCACGCCATTGTGGAATTCTCACCCATTCTTTACCTGCTAAATCTGGGTTATTTGTATCTTTTTTAATTTCCTTATTAATCCATGTTCCATTCATATTCAAAGCAAATGGAAGCCCCATGATGTGATCTTGCTGGTATACAAATTCAATGCCAATCGTTTCTGTTTCATCAACACCTCGGGTTCGGTTCTGTGTACCACCACCAGTTTCAAGCGTTGTAATTCGCATAATTTCATCTTCAATCTCATTGTAGAAAAATGAGAGGCTAGTATAGCCCTGATCTAATTTATATTGAATTTTAAAATCATGGAAATAACCCGCTTCAGGAGCTAGGTTTGGATCAGATATATTAATAGAATTTGTATTACTGGAACTATCAAATAGCTCTTCGGCAACAGCAAAACGATAAGCTTTAGAAAAAGAGTAGCGAAAACTTAAAGCATCAGTCGGGGTAAAAGATAAGGATGCTTTCGGTGAAACTCTTGATGCATCACGGTCACTTAACTTCCCATTGGTGCCGGGTAAATCGTTAATATGACCCCTTAATGCCTCCCAATGGTCATAGCGTAGGCCCGCCATAATATTCCAGTTTTCTATAAAATCCCAATCAGCTTGCATAAAAGCACTATGCGTCTGTGTAGAACCCCCATCGGCATCGCGTAAATTACCTTTTTGACCTTTACTTACATAGTCAGAATTATATTGATTAATATCTAAGAAAGAATGATTAAACTGATAACCGTACATAAAACCTAAATCATCACGCCCAAACAAATTTTGTGTCGCTAACTTAACGCTGTAATCTACCCACCAAACTTCAATATCTCTAATTCGACCGCTTTTATCTGCTTGATAAGCGGGGTCATTACGACTGCGTTTAAACTGAAGTGTTCTATCTTTGAATGCATTAAAAAAGCTTGCGGTAGTATCAATACCCCAGTCATCTGCTAGTTTCCCAGATAAGTTAAAACCATAAGCCAGTGTTTTTCTCTCATTTTCACTACCTCTTAAAGCAGGATTTCCAAACGAACTAGGATTAGAAGTAAATGTTTGCCCATTATTATTAACCGTCGCACCAGCTTCCCAAAAATCGTTTCCATTAGCGTCTTTAAGGTAAGTTCTTGCCTGACTATTACGTTCAGTATCCTCAAAAGCTATAGTAAACAAAGCTCTCAAATCAGGGTTAAAGTCATAACTGACTTTTAACTCATATAAATCTGTCAGGTTTTCATTAAGCCCCAGGTCGCCTGTAATTACCCTGTCTTCCCCTATAATGGTTTTAGTGTGATATTCACCGCTCACTGTTGTTCCGCCATTACCTGCTGATGGAGTGCTGGCAGCAAAAGATTGTGCTTGCCCTTCATTTTCCAGATGATTATAAAAACCAAAAAAAGTCCAGTCTCCAAAACGGTTGCCAGCAGAAATAAACTCTTTATGTCCTGTTAAAACTTCTTCTTTTTGTCCATTGCGATGAGATTGCTGAACAATACCCGTCACTTCCATGCTCATTTCAAATTCTTCTGGTAAACGTGTTTTTAAATCAAAGGTACCACCAAAAGCACCTCTATGTTCCGCTGAGTATGGGCCATAAAAAACAGTAGTTTCTGCAATCGCATTTGGGGCAATCAAATTCCATTTTGGTCCACCATTCCACTTAGTTTGTACGGGATTATGCAACGGCAGTCCATCCACATACATATTAAAGTGACCAGTCTGGAAATTAGTAGACCCCCTGATAGCCGTAACACCGTTAGTATCGCCGTAAAACCGTCTTCTAACATGTACACTCGGTGCCATTCTAATTGCATCTTCGGCACCGGTTACATTGGTTTTATCCATATCTTCTTTGGAAATATTAAAACTAGGAGTTGCAACCGTGGTATTTGGAAATAATTTATGCCCAGTGGTGATGATCATATCTTCACCGTGATGAACTTCTTCTGACATTTTAGATTGAACTGCTTGAGGTGTATCCTCGTCAGCAAATAACGGCACGCTTAAAAGTATGCAGGATAAAAAGTGTAACGCTTTAAATTTCATAAAAAACCCTAAAAGTGTAAGTGCAAATTAACAACAGATTGTAATAAGAAAACAAATATTAAGCACAAACCGTACCATTACTAAAAAACCGTTATCTATAGGCTATTTTCATAGTTAATGACAAAAAATATACAATTAATGGGTGATATAGCACATACAAATTAAGTTAATTAACATGGTTTAATTATTTACCGCCTCACAAACGTCAACTACATCCTGTTTTTGGCAATGAAATTGATAATAAATAGTCAACCCTTAAAAAAACAACAACCATCTGATTTATAACAATAAATTAAACAAAAACCATAGAAAAAACAAGCAGTATTTGGTAAAATAACAGCTATTTATTGGTCGTTTTGCTGATAAAATAGACTAACAAAATCAACCCCAAACAGAGCAACTAAACCTCTTTCATTCAGAGTTATTTGTTGAATAGGGTATAAGATCCGCTTCACTCCCTCCGTCATTCCTGCACGTTCTAAGCAGAAATCCAGATGTTTAAAACTAGATCCCCGACAACAGACCTCAGGAATGACATGTAGTAACAGAGGTTCCAATTACTTTAGTCTTTAGTCTTGAGTCTTGAGTCTTGAGTCTTTAGTCTTTAGTCTTTAGTCTTTAGTCTTTAGTCTTTAGTCTTTAGTCTTTAGTCTTTAGTCTTTAGTCTTTAGTCTTTAGTCTTGAGTCTTGAGTCTTGAGTCTTGAGTCTTTAGTCTTTAGTCTTTAGTCTTTAGTCTTTAGTCTTGAGTCTTGAGTCTTGAGTCTTTCTAAGGAGTATAAAAAGAGTGGTATTTAAAAAATAACCGTATTGCAGTAATATATTTACGTTATGATTATTCCATGTCACTTCAATCATAATAACTTTATGAGACTTCTTTATGAGACCTCTTTATAGCCTGCCATTTCATAAAGTGGCAGTTTAAAGCAATAAAAAATGGGTCAGATAAAGAAAAAGAACTCGCAGATTGGCTAGAAAAGCAGTAAATAAACTCAATACAACTAAAACTTAAATTCACCTACTAACTTCTTAAAGAGATATGAGCATAACCCGTCACCTGCTTCAGTACTTTGTTCTAGGATTCTTTGTCTTGCTTTCTATGCCCGTTAATTCAGGACACTTACATGATGCAATTAAAACCGAAGAATCCACTCAAAATGCAGCCATCCAGTCACAGAAAAAAATAGATGGACTCAGCAGTAAAACCCAAAAAATATTAGAGCAATACCGTTCTGTAAACTACCAAACTAAAACCTTGCTAAGCTACAACAAACATTTACAAGATTTAGTGGCATCGCAAAAAAAAGAAAAAGCGTCTTTAGAACAACAATTAAGAGAAATTGAAGTAACACAACGAGAAATTGTGCCTTTAATTCTCCGCATGCTCGATAATTTAGAAAAATTTATTGCACTGGATTTACCCTTCTTACCTGAAGAACGAAAACAACGACTAAGCAAACTCAAAGCAATGATCACCAGGGCGGATGTAAGCAATGCAGAAAAATTTAGACGTATTATTGAAGCCTACCAAATTGAAAATGAATACGGCAATACCATTGAAGCCTATCGAGCAGGGCTAACACTAGAAGGTGAAACAAGTTCGGTGGATTTTTTGCGTTTGGGTCGTGTCGCCTTGTATTATCAACGCTTTGATGGCAGTGAAACAGGGTTTTGGAATAAAGAACAAAACCAGTGGCAAATTTTATCTAACGATTATTACAATGCTATTAGAAACGGATTGCGTATTGCGCGTAAAGAAACAGCACCTGATTTATTAACGCTTCCTATTCCCGCTGCGGAGGCAGGTCAATGAAAAAAGTTATCTTTGCCTTTTTACTCATTTCTTGCACACAAACTGTTTTTGCCAAACACCTTGGTTTAGACCAATTATTACGCGACGTTAAAAAATCACAAGGGCTAGATGCCAGAATCAATAAAGTCAGAGAAACTCAGTTTCTTGCCGAAAAAAACCAACAACAACGGTTATTACAATCTACACGAGCAAAACTAGCCCAGCAGGAGCGTTTAAGTTTACAATTAAAAAAACACCTTGAGGAAGGTGAAATACTATTAAGCAAACTTGAAACTAAATTAAAAAATCGCAGTGGGATACTAGGTGAATTATTTGGTGTGGCAAGACAAGCCGCAGGTGATTTGAAGGCCGACTTACGTCATTCATTAGTATCAGCTCAATTTGGCGACCGTATTAACAAACTGGATTCTTTAGCCAATAGTAAAGTGCTACCAACCATCGAACAACTTGAAACGCTCTGGTACACCTTACAACACGAGATGACCGAATCGGGCAAAGTAGTCTATTTTAATAGTGAAATTGAGCAGACTTCAGGAAAACCAGTTGTAGCCAAAGTGATTCGCATAGGCGCTTTTAACGCCTTATCAGAAGGGAACTATTTACAGTTTTCGCCAGACACAGGTAGGCTCACACATCTTTCCAGACAACCAGATAGTCATTATTTATCACTAGCCGAAGACATGGCTACCGCAACAACAGGAACAGTAACTGTTGGTATTGACCCTACACGAGGTGTCATCCTCAGTATGCTAATTCAAGCACCTGATACCGTTGAACGTATTAATCAAGGAGGCGTTATTGGCTTCATCATTTTAATTCTAGGTATTACAGGTTTTATGTATGGCATTTTCCGCCTAGTCAATTTATCCATTACCAGTCAAAAAATGACAGCTCAAATGAGTACATCAGTTACATCAACAGATAACCCGTTAGGTAGAATATTTGCTATGGCAGAACAAGATAAGTCAAGCGATACGGAAAATTTAGAACTGATTTTAGATGAAGCTATTACCCGAGAAATCCCTGCTTTAGAAAAAGGTCTACCCATGATCAAACTCTTAGCGGCTGTAGCTCCTTTACTAGGTCTGTTGGGAACAGTAACAGGAATGATTGCCACCTTCCAATCTATTAGTTTGTTTGGTACCGGTGATCCAAAATTAATGGCAGGAGGCATTTCTCAGGCATTGGTGACCACAATGTTAGGTTTATGCGTTGCTATTCCATTACTTTTTTTACACAGTTTACTGGCTTCCAAAAGTCGAATTTTAGTACAGATTTTGGATGAGCAAAGCACGGGACTAATTAGCCAACGCTCTGAGAAATAGTGCAAATGTCTTTTTTTGATTCAATACAACAGTTTTTAAATTCAGGTGGCAATGTCCTTTGGGTTATCCTTTGGGTATCAATGGGCTTATGGTGTTTAATTATTGAAAGACTATTGTATTTTAGACAAACCTACCCTATACAGCGTGAGCGTTGGTTACAGCAATGGCAATGTCGCACTGACAAAAACTCTGCAGATGCTTTATCTATTCGGGAATGTATTATTTCTGAAGCAAAAATCAGTATGACAAAAACAATCCCCATTATTTCTATGCTAGTTGCTTTATGTCCTTTATTAGGACTATTGGGAACCGTTACCGGCATGATTCATGTATTTGATGTCATGGCTGTCACTGGCACAGGCAATGCTCGGGCAATGGCATCAGGTGTTTCTCAAGCCACTATTCCCACCATGGCAGGCATGGTCATTGCCATTTCTGGACTTTATTTTAGCAAATTGATTGAGCAGAAGGTGAACAAAGAAACCCATCACTTAACCGATTTATTACAATACCATTAAATTAGCTTATCGCTCACTAACACCCTAGCCGAAGACATAAAGATTATGCGCCGTAGAAGTAACCGATCCAATAGTGAACAAACATCTGATATAGATATGACTCCGATGCTAGACATCGTATTCATTATGTTAATTTTCTTTATCGTCACCACTTCTTTTGTTAAAGAATCAGGCATTGATGTTAATCGTCCGACCGCACAAACAGCAACACGAAAAGAAAAAGGCAATATTATTGTCGCCATAAAACCCAATGGCGATGTCTGGATTGACAAAAGACAGGTGGACATTAGAGCAGTACGCGCCAATGTTTCTCGTTTGCATGCTGAACAACCCCTAGGATCTGTGGTTATTGCGGCTGATAAAGAAACTACAGTCAGAGTATTAACTCAAGTCATGGATCAAATCCGTTTAGCAGGTATTGTGAATGCATCTATCGCGACTGAAACAGAATAAAAGTGAGTAGCCTGATTAAACCTTTGTATGAAATGCAATACCTGATTTCAATTATTTCAGGTATTGTTATTTCCCTAGTCTTGTTTTGGTGCATGCAAGCCATGATTAGTAATAACCAGCATGAACTTAAACAATCTAAAAGTCTGCAAATGACAGAGTTTGTAAGATTAAAACGAGACACAAAGTTATTAACCAAAGACAGAGTAGTACCTAAAAAGCCACCGCCCAAAAAACGTCCACAGCCACCTGAGATGCAAGAGCAAAAGGTACCTGTCAACCATAATATACCTCGCATAGACATTCCTCGTTTAGACATTCCTTATGACTGGTTTAAAGAATCACTCATAGGTGATGTACAAATAGGACAAGGACAAATAGAACAAAAACAAATAGGAGTACAAATAAGTACCAATGTTATTCCCTTGTTTCGCATTCCCCCTAGATACCCTATGCGAGCAGCTAACCGACGAATTGAAGGCTGGGTTAAAATTGAATTTACTATTACTAAAGAAGGCACCGTTAAAGACGCTGTTGTCATTGATGCTAAACCAAAAAAAATATTTAACAAAGCTGCATTAAAAGCAATCGGCCGTTGGAAGTTTAAAGCTAAAGTTCTGGATGGTGAGGTTTTTGAACAACGTGCTATACAAGTCTTAAAATTTAAACTATCAAAATGACACGATCTCTACTCTTTGCTCTCTGTCTTTGCCTACTTTTGCCTGCAAATGCAAAAGCAGCGAATCAAGAAAAAACAATATCGCCCAAAATATATAAAAGGCTAAAAAAGACAGAAGCATTAATTTTAAAAAAAAACTATCAACAAGCCGAGCAAAAACTAAAAGACTTACTAGCTAATATTAGGCAAAAAAGCTATGGACATGCCATTGTATTAAGAAGCCTGTCTTCTGTTTATGCACTCAAAGGGCAATATAAAAAAGCAGCGGAAACACTATCACAATGCCTGAGTCTTAATCTGCTACCCGATAATCAGAGACAAAATGCCATTTTAAATTTAGCTCAATTGTATATGGCTACAGAGCAATATGCTAAAGCCATTCGCACCATAAAACCCTACCTGTCTGCCCAAGAAAAACCAGATATAGAAATTAATGTGATGATTGCTAATGCACACACACAACTAAAGCAATACCAAAAAGCCTTACCCTATATTAAGGAAGCACTATCCGCCTCAAAAAAACCAAAAGAATCCTGGTATCAATTAAACTTGGCTATCTATTTTGAATTAAAAGATTATTCGTCTGTAGCAAATATATTAGAAAAAATAATTCATATTTACCCTGAGAAAAAAACATACTGGAACCAATTATCATCAATTTATCAACAATTAAAACAATACAAAAAAGCAGTATCCGTTAAATATCTTGCCTATCAAAAAGGCCTTATTAGTTCAGAAAAAGATTTACTGGTTTTTGCAAAATTACTTTTATTTATAGACTCACCTTTTAAAGCAGCCAAACTCATTAAAAAAGAAATTGAGCATAAACGCATAAAAAGTAACGCAAAAAATTGGGAAACTTTAGCCAATGCCTGGTCCATGGCTAAAGAATTTGATAATGCAATTAAAGCCCTAGAAATTGCATCCAACTTAAAGCAAAAAGGCACTCTTTATCAACAACTCGGACAAGTATATGTTGAGAAAGAAAAATGGAACCAAGCCATTACCTCTTTAAACAAAGCACTGAATAAAGGCGGCTTAAAAAATATAGGCACATGCTATTTATTGTTAGGCATAAGCCATTATGAATTAAAGCAAATAAAGCAAGCAAAGGAATTATTTTTAAAAGCGTCAAAATACAGCAAAAGTAAAAAAGCAGCTAGGCAATGGTTAAATTATATTAAACCGACTACCTCCTAATATTCCATAGACTTTTGCTAATTGCTCAAGTCATTCAAGTCATTCCTATAATAATGCACCTCAAAAACTGAGGAATAAGAATGCCAATAAGCAAAACAAAACACAGCCACCATACTCTAGGCACCTACATCCCCCCACGGTTTTACCCCTATACACAAAAAAACTAGACAAGGAACTTTGCTGTTTTACAACTTTGAGTAGCACAGCAATATATTCAAGTAATACGTTAAGCAATTAAGGTAAAATTTGAGAAAAAATAAACAGCGAGGAATTAAAACAATGAGCAAAATTATCTCACCCATCGCCATTGATATGGGGGCAAAGAATACTGGGGTTTATCTCAACCATTTTGAGCAAGGAGAAGACCCAACAACCAGTGGCAATAAGCAAGGTAAAACCATTGTTATAGATAGTGCTAGTATTACTTGGTCACAAGCTGATAGAACGGGAAAACGTCACCAAATTAGAACCAGTAAACGCCGTAAATTATCTAAGCGTTTATTAAAACTTATTTTAGATGAATACGATATTAAACCAAATCAGGTGCAAAATGAGTATTTAAGTGGATTACTTAATCGCCGTGGTTATAACCGTATTGAAATCACAGAAGAGCAGAAAGGCATATTACAATCAAAGTTAGTTAGTGATTTTTTTTCACCCATTGTTTTTAATAATCCTAACAATAATAATATTTTAGATGAGCTATTAAAAGAATTAACCATAAAAAATGATAAAGACAAAACAAAATGGGAAAATGTTTTAAAAAATAAAATATTTTCTATGTCAGGAAATAAAAATTCAGAATTTAAAAAACATGTTGAAGACAAATATAAAAAAGACAAAGACGAAGTTGCCGAGTTATCAAAAGCATTTACAGCAATCAAAAAGACGATTGAAAAACAAATAGACAACTATGTAACAGGGCATTTACATAGAAAAGACTACTTAGAGAATATCCAAAACGATATAAAGGTAGAACTAAAACCATTATTAAATAATAGTTTAACTGCTAAAAAACTAGCTTATTTAATTGGCAATATTAGCAATCTACAGCTAAGAGTATTACGAAAATATTTTAATGATAAGTCAATGCAATCAGGTGATAAATGGTTACCTGAAAAATTGCATCAAATGTTTTTTAAATGGGTCGGAAATTGGCATGCTAAACAACAAGAAGAAAAAGCCATCCGCATAAAAATATTAACACTTAAAGGTAA
>QPIL01000081.1 GCA_003666325.1 Methylococcales symbiont of Iophon sp. n. MRB-2018 | reverse complement strand
GGTCAGCAGAGATTGTTCCAGACAATCTTACTGCATTTCCACCATCCTTAGCGGTCAGCAGAGATTGTTCCAGACAATCTTACTGCATTTCCACCATCCCTGGTGGGCAAACGCACCCTACTTCTAGGGTTATCCCCAGAAGATCCGTAGGGTGCGTTCCACGCACCAGAACTAATCAAAAATCAAGGGGTCTTTAGTCTTTAGTCTTGAGTCTTGAGTCTTGAGTCTTGAGTCCTGAGTCCTGAGTCCTGAGTCCTTAGTCCTGAGTCCTGAGTCCTGAGTCCTGAGTCCTTAGTCCTTAGTCCTAAACTGTTGTACCTAAACCTGCAAACCCCATAAAGGTTAAGGATAAAATGCCGGCTAACATCATACTTAAAGCCGCTGCTTGAGTGATATTAGGTAAATTAGATAATTCTAGCTTTTCTCGTAATCCTGCCATTAATACAATGGCTAAACCAAAACCAGCTCCGCCGCCTAAACTAAAGGAAACGGATTGTAAAAAATCATAGCCTCTGGAAGTTTGAAACAAAGCAACGCCTAAAATAGCACAATTGGTGGTGATTAAGGGTAAGAAAATACCGAGTGCTCTAAACAGTACAGGGCTGAATTTTTTTAATATCATTTCAACCAGTTGTACTGATGATGCAATCAACGCGATATAGCTGATTAAACGTAAAAATTCCAGATCAAATTTGATAAGAATTTGGTTGATGGCATAAGAGCAGGTTGAGCTGACAAACATGACAAAGGCAGTTGCTAATGCCATGTTAAATGCAGTATCACGTTTTGCTGATACACCAACAAAAGGACATAAACCTAAAAATAGAGCCAGTACAAAATTGTTGATTAAAAAAGCATTTAAAAAGATAAAGCTGAGTGATTCTGGATTCATAACACTGACCTAATGATTATTAACAGAACAATGCGAGGCTAAGTCTTCGGCAATCAATTTTCCTGTTCTACGTTGCTCTATATAATTGATTAGTAGTAGCCAAGAACCTAACACAATAAAGCCACCTGGCGGTAAAATCATTATGATCCAAGGTTGAAAATTAGTGCTAAATATCTGATAGCCCATTAATTGACCGACACCAAGTAATTCTCTAACTCCACCCAACATAACTAAAGCCAAGGTGAAACCCAGCCCCATCCCTAAAGCACTGATCACAGACTTAGCAAATGAATTTTTGGATGCGTAGGCTTCTGCACGACCTAAAATCAGACAATTGACCACAATCAGTTGAATAAATGCACCTAATTTATTATATAAGTCCAGACTGATCGCTTGAATAATATAGTCCACTAAGGTAACAAAGGTGGCAATGATAATAATATAAGTGGTGATGCGGACTTGCTTGGGAATAAAATTTCTTAATGCAGAAATCAAGGCATTGGAGCAAACTAAAACAAAGACACTGGCAAGCCCCATGGCTAAAGAATTTTCTACGCTATTGGTTACGGCTAGTACGGGGCATAAGCCTAGCATCATCACAAAAACAGGGTTTTCTTTCCAGATACCTGCAGTAAATACCTCTAGGGTAAGGGGGGTTTCTTGTTTAGTCGAGTTGGCCATGAATGATTTCTTTTGTTTGTTTAGCGGATCTCAAAAAAGTTAAGTTTTTGGCGATAACAGGGTGCAGTTTATGTCCACTTTTGTTAAGCATACGACCTACAGCATTTGAGGTGATGGTTGCTCCTGAAATAGCATCAATTTCCCATGGGTTATTTTTAGTGCCGTGGCGTACTGTTTTAATGACATTAATTAAGCGGGTTTGTTCCTGATTGACTTTTGCATCAAGACAGTTAAAGTTAGCCAAAAATGCTACATCGGTAGTTATTTTTGTGCCAAAACCAGGGGTTTCTGTACTTTTTAAAACGTCATACCCCGTTATACAACCCGTTGATGGTTTATATCCATAGAGTAATTTGACAATATCTTGATACCCTTGTTCTGCGGCATTAAGTGCCATACCTACAAAATTATTCTCTTTATCATAGCCAGCATAAAGTAGTTCACCTTTAGTATTATCATTAGCTAGTTCTATTGTGTCTTCATTTATCGTAAAAGTGAGACGGCTTGATGCTCTAGGTAATACTTTAAAAATAGCACGCTCTGTTGCTAGTCTTTGGTTTTCAGCAATAATGGGTTGGGTGTATTGATGTACTAATACCACTAAAAATCCAGAAATCATGGCTACTGTGCCTAATGTAGAAATCAGTGAAAAGCTGGTGGGTAATGGCGGCAGCTCATTGGATTTGTTTTTAGATGAATCGCTCATGATTATTTGTTCCTGCCATAAATATGTGGCTGGGTATAAGATTCAATGAGTGGTGTTGCAGCATTTCCAAATAAAATGGCATACATCACGGCTTCGGTAAGGCCGCCAAATAAGCGAATAATTACCGTTAAAAAACCAACTAATAAGCCAAAAATAAATATACTAACAGGGGTCACTGGTGAGGCAACCATATCACTGGCCATAAAGACAGCGGCAAACATTAAACCACCAGAAAATACCATAAATGCAGGGCTAGGGTATTTTGTAGCATCTAGTAAGTAAAAGCATTCGGCTGCAATGACAGTACCTAATATAACTGCGGCTGGGATTCGCCAATCCAACATTTTTTTAAATACTAGATAGGCTCCGCAAATAAGAATCAATAAACTGGATGTTTCACCTGTTGAACCTGTGCTAAACCCGATAAACAGATCATAACTGTCAGTGAATATCTGCTGAAACTTCATTAGTGCTAAAGGGGTTGCACCGCTAAAACCATCAATAGCCACTTGTGTTGTCCATTCCGCTGTTTCTACTGGCTTCATAAAAGGCAAGGCTAAACTGGAAGGAATGAATTGCACAAAGCGGTCAACCGCTAAAGCAGGTGTCCAAGTGGTGATAGATACGGGGAAAGCGGCTTGTACAAAAGCCCTGCCGACTAAAGCTGGGTTAAAGACATTAAAACCAATGCCTCCAAATAAGGTTTTACCCATGGCAATTGCGCTAAAGCCAGCAACTGCACTCATCCATAAAGGAAAGCCAGGGGGTAATGTCATCGCTAATAATAGCCCGGTGATAATCGCACTGGCATCAGTAATAGTGGTTTTTTTATCTGATAATTTACAGAAAATATGTTCCGTTGTAATGCAGGACAGTACGGTGACAATCATCAATACTAAGGCACTAATCCCAAATTGATAGACAGCATAAGCCGCTAAAGGCAATAAGGCATAAACTACATTGCGCATAATTTCAGCAACTGTCGGTGCTTTATGAATATAGGGTGAAGTACGAATGCCTATTTTGGGTTGAATAGCCATCTGTTAGTTAGTTTCCATTATGTGTCGTTCGTGGTTAAGTGTTTTGGCAATTCTAAAATATTGCACCAATGGAATATTAGACGGGCAAACATAACTGCAACAGCCACATTCAAAGCAATCATTCAGGTGATAGTGTTCTTCCATAACATCGTACTTGCGTTTAGTTGCCAACATCCCTAATTCAGAAGGATTTAGATTAATAGGACAAGCCTGTAAGCATTGTGCGCATTTTATACACGGCAAAATGTCATCGTGCTTGGTGGCGCGTTTGTTTAATACTAAAACTGCACCAGTGCCTTTTTTAACGGGAGTATCCAGAAAACCAACGGGCATACCCATCATCGGGCCACCTAAAATCAGTTCCGCTTCATTACCAGTAAATTCAGCATATTCTAAAATATGACTTAAAGGTGTACCTAAAGGCACCCTATAATTACCTGGTTTATTTAAGTCATCACCAGTAATGGTAACGATGCGCTCTATTAAGCCTTGACTATGCGGTAATAATTCACCAATTGCCGCTAATGTTGCAACATTAAAAATAGCTACGCCAATAGATGAAGGCAATTTCCCTGAGGGAATTTCCATGCCCAATAGCGAATAAACCAGCATTTTCTCAGCACCTTGTGGGTATTTGGTAACTACCGCTTCTATGCTGATGCTACCATCTGCGGGTAAATGTGGTTGAATGGCTTCCAATACATTCAGCTTGTTATCTTCAACACCAATAATTGCTTTGGGTGCATTTACCGCTTTCATGGCAATATGAATTCCGCGCATTAAAAACTCGATTTGTTCAAGCATAATACGATGGTCTGTAGTCAGAAAAGGCTCGCATTCACAACCATTGATTAGGATAGTATGAATATCACAATCATCAGGAATATGCATTTTTACATGGGTGGGGAACGAAGCCCCGCCAAGTCCTACCATACCGGTGTTTTGTACGGCTTGAATCAAATCTTTACGCGACATACTTGTAAAGTCATTTGAGTTGCCAATTATATGTGTTTGTGCTGAGCTTAATGCCGTATTAATGATAATGGCTTGTTCTTTATTGCCCCGCGCATTAGGCACTAAATCAATTTTTTTTATGCTACCCGACACAGAGGCATGTAGGGGCACGGACATAAAACCATCGGCTTTGGCAATCACTTCACCGCGTTGCACTTGTTGACCGACATGGACGATAGGTATGGCAGGTTTTCCAATATTTTGCGATAAAGGTAAGGTTATTTGATGTGCAAATGGCAGGCGACGCGCCTGATGATCGTGGGTTTCTTCTTTAAAGCCTTCTGGATGAATACCTTTGGGGAAGGTTTTTTTACCCAATAAATTAAATAGATTCATGGCGTTTTATTCAGCGAAAACTTCTTGCAAATCAATGCTTAAATCTGGGAATAGATGAGGGCTGGCAATATCTTCTTCTGCAAACATATTGATGAGTTGATATTGTTGACTGGATTCATCTAATACGAATTGGTGTACCGCTTGCTCATAAGGGTAAACCATCCAATATTCTTTTACCCCACTTTGCTGATAGAGTTGATACTTTATTTGCATTTCTTTTTTTGAATTACCTTTGGACAGAATTTCTATAATCCAGTCGGGCGAGCCTAAGCAACCCTGCTCGGTGAGTTTATTTTTATCACAAATCACGGATAAATCAGGTTGTATCACCGTATGTATTTCTTTGTCGGCATTGAATGATTTTTGATGATCATATAAACGTACATCAAAAGGTGCTGCAAATACATGACAAGATTGTTTTTTAAAATGATTAAACAGTAATCCACTCAATTGCCAAGAAACACTTTGATGCTTTACATTAGGCACAGGCGACATCCGCATAATTTTACCTTTGATAAGCTCGACTGTTTTATCCAATTGCCAGTTTAAATAATCAGCATAGCTATAGCTGGCATTGAGATCTAACTGAGATAATTGAGTAATTTTTGCCATATATGGTCGCTGTTATGTTGTTATTGAAATGACTCAGCGCGTTTGATGAGTTTATCCAGATTAGGTTCATCTGGATTCCACGGTGTACCTGGATGGATAATTACTGCCGTACATTTTTCGGCAGAGCGGACAATATCCTCAAAGGTGCCTTTTGTCGGGTCAATAACAATGGCTTTTTTCTCTGCGTTATATTGAAATATAGCGGGTGCAATATCTACACATTCATCACAGGTGGTGCAATCGGGTGTTTCTATCCAGACTGGTTCATGGGGTTCTACAGCAGATTCCTTTTTAGGGTTGTCTGCTTTTTTTGTGTTTACCAGCGCTTCTTTTTTTGGCTCAGGTTTTTTTTCAGCTTTTTTTTCAAGAACCGGTGCAGTTTTAATAATGGGAGCAGTTGCCATTTTTGCCGTGTCAGCAAGAATATGTGTTAATGCACTGGCATCTCCGCCAATCATACTCATCAAACCTTCGGTAATAGTCTGTGCCATTTCGGCTTTGGCTTGATCAGCAATGGCTTGGATATCCACTTCTACTCTATTATTACCACTCAAGCCTTTTAAAGTATGCCAAAAATCTCGACGTTGTTGGGTGGCTGCAACCATGTCTGCTGAGACAATCACTTTAAGCAGGTAATTGCTTTGTGGATGTACTGCCCAAATAAACGGCAGGCTCTCCACTTGGTCATCGGCACTAGACTCAATATAGTCAGTTAGCAAAACCATGTTGTCTGTATGAGCATCTGCTGCAACAGATTTAAAATGCGAACTAAAGTTTGCTTCTGTCAATGCCCAATCAGCAAAGGTTAAAGGCACATCTATATCAAACTTATTGCCATATTCATCGGTGTAATCCAGTGTATAAGTAATCCAGTCCTGATCCAGTTGAGGGTTAGCCGATAAGTTGATGCATTGCTCCCAGGTTTTTCCTGACCTAGGGTCAAAAGTCATTAATGGGTAGGCGCGTGATTCAACTGCCAATTTGCTTTGTGCGGTCAATGAGTTATTGGCTAAACCATGTTCAGGTTGATTTGAGGCATAAATACTCCAAAGAGCTGGGCCACGATAATTTAAACCATCAATGTAATTTTCTAATAAATGCGCGGTATTAGCGACAGAACCTTGGTGCACATAAGCAGTTTGGTGTGCCACTGCAATCAGCCCTAATTCTTTAGGTAAATTAGCGGAAGGTTGGGAGCGTTGATTATCCAAAACTAAAATTTTAATCGGTGTGCCAGATAATAAACTGTTGGATATATTCTGCAAACCAGATGTAAAGCCAACGCCTTCTGCTGCTAAAGAAACGATGGGTGGGCAAAGTAAATATTCTTCTTCACTAAATTGCTGCCAGTCAAAATGAGCAAAGAATTTATCGTGTTCAGTTTTATCGTATTTACCTTTTATTTCCAGTTCAGCAGTGCGAATGGCTTTAAAGCCTTCTGCCATTTTTACCATCTGACCTTCAAACAGACCTAAGGCTAAAGCGGGTGCATCTTGCGATAAATGGCTCGCCCACGGAAAAGGGTAGGGATTATAAGGAAATGATTCATTCCAGGCAGTTTGTTTTCCACTTTGGCTTAAACCCAAAGCGGCACGCCCTTCTCCTGATAAACCTTGCTTATAGCTCCATTTTAAATTTTTGAGTTTAGCCACCAGTTGTAAGGAAAACCTTAACCAAGCTGGGTCAATCGGCTGAGTGGCTTTGTCTTTATCCAACGCGCCACTTAACCGCGATAAGGTCAGGTCGACATTATGGTTTTCATCAATGGCAGTTTCTAGGGCATCAATATCACTAATATCTAGTGTTTCTACCAGTTGCAGTCGAATGCGTTTTTGCATATCAATAATTAATTGATTGATATGTTTAAGATGTTGTTCAATACGTGGTTGCATTAATGCGGTCACGGTACTGGTAAACAAATGAATCGCTATTTTCTCACCACTGCCTGAACGACTGTTGCTGTTACTGAACAGAGAATGATAATTTTTCTTATCAAGCAATAGGGTATCTAGTACGCCTTTTTTAGCCTGTAGGTCATCAATGCGATTATATTTTTTATTGGATGTCGGTAAATCCATCCAATAATCCCAGTTTTTACGCAATTTATCATTGGATTGTTGTGTTTGTTCGACTACCACTAACGCATCGGTATCACATACTGAGACACATTCCATACAGCCTTTACAACTGTTTGGATTAATGGTGATAGAAAATAAACCACCGTTTCTTGGCATACGGTTATTCATCTCATCATGGTAAGGTTCTGTCAGGGCGAATTTGAAGGTGTCGCTGACTTCTTTAAACCATTCAAATTCCTGGGCAACTTCTTCACGCTCAGGTTCGGCATATTCTTTAACCGTGTCGCCAATGGCCTTGGCGAATAGGGGATCTAAAACAGTACCTACTGATTTATCGGCAGTGAGGGCGTGATATTTTTTCTCTGCCGTGCGAATAGCACGGCGTAGATGTTTAACCTTACGCCCTGATTTTTCAATGCGTTTAATATTGGTTTCAAAGACTTCATTAACTGTATTAATTAAGCCTGGAATAGCACTATCAGGGCAAACACTATAGCAATTACCACAAGCCGTACAATTTTCAGCGATCCATATCGGGTGTTGTGTGCGGTTGGCTGTCATATCGGCAAAAATACTACTGGATGCAGGGACTATGCCAGATGCTATAAAAGGGTCAGCTAGGTTTTTTGCTGAATAATTGTCGCTGTATAGGCTTCCGGTTTGATTCCAGAAACGATGAATATCTGCAATGGCATTACCATTGGCGGGTTTTTGTTGTAGCAATAAAGGGCTTGTAGCTGCAAGTTGCTGGGCTGCTGCTGTAGCATTGCCCATTTGTTCTACATTAAGTTCAGTGAGCTTAGTAAAACTAAGTGCAAGCAATGCGGAATTGCTATCAATAATGGATTGTATGTCTTCGTCTGTTTTACCAACTAAAGCGGCAAACTGTGTCGCTTTAAAAAATGCAGCGTTAAATACGCTGTTTTGCAAATCAAACCGAAAAGATAGGTCTGTGTTGCTTTGTTGATTAAGTGCATTTTCTGCAATAGCTATGGAATCAATAAAAAACACCTTAATCTGTTTGCTAATAATGGTTTGTTGTGCGTTGGCTGGAAATTGCTGCCAAACGGCAGTGGCATCAGCCAAAGGGCTTTGGATAATAAACCAGCCATTGTCAACTAAAGCCTCTAGTGGATTGCAATAAGCAAAAACATTGGGGTCGATAGCGATGACAGTATTGATTAAGTTGTATTGAGGATCAAAGTTAACAGATTCAGTATCTGCCGCTAAATAAAAAGTAGTCGGTAGTCCTTTTTTTTCTATGCTTTGCTGCGTGTTGGCTTTGATATCAAAACCAAACTTATCAAATAGTGTTTGCGCTAGATTTGTACCTGCCTCTGTACTTTTCCAACCTGCTAAAGAATGAATACGGATAGAAAATGTATTCGATAAACCTGGATTTTTAACAAGTTTTGTTTTTAACGATAATTGTTTGATTTCTGGATAAGCTTCCAACACAGTTTGTTGCTGAATTTCCTGCTGAGGTGAGGGTGCTTGCTCATTAACAAAATTAATACCCAAATAAAATGTTTTCTGTTGTTTGCCTTTGGGTAACATATTTTCAACGGCTGCAATAATATCAACCGTTTGAATGGCATGACCGCCCAAGCCAAAACAGGCGGAATATAAGGGCGCAATATCTGTAGTTTTGTTATAGCTGGCATAGTCAGAAAAAGCTGAGCCATTGCTTTTGCCATTGTCAATGGCTTTACTCATGCAGCTACGAATATCAGCGATAATGGGTAGGTCTTCTGATAAAGATTGATCCGTTCTTTCCAAAACCAGAATACCTTTTAACCCTTTGCAAAGCTGGCTGATTAAATCTCCAGGAAAAGGACGGAACAGTGTCATATCAACCACGCCGACTTTAATTTGTTGCGTGCGTAAAATGTCTGCGCTTGCTTCTGCGGTGCTTAAAACACTGCCTTGCGCAAAAATCAAATACTCAGCATCTTTACATAAATACTGGTTAATACGTTGATAACGGCGACCTGTCAGCTTAAACCATTCATCCATGCATTGATCGGTAATTTTTGCGACATGGTCAAAGAAAAAAGGCCGTTGTCCTGCAATAGTTTGCATATAACTATCGCAATCCCGATTGCCTCCTGCTTGAACGGCTTGATCCACGCTCCAGGTTTCAGGCACACGTCTCCGTGTTTTGCCGTATAGAATAGTTTGCGCTGGTGTGGGTGTGTCAATAATATCAGCGGCTAAGCCGACAAATTCAGCGATTAACTCTCGTTCGGGTGCGTTAACAGCTTCGATTAAATGTGAGGTTAAAATGCCGTCTTGGGCAATGGCAACAGGATTTAAACTGAGTTCCGCTATTTTTCTACCAATAAGGGTTAAATCAGCAGCACTTTGATTATTACGAGCGAACAATTGAACAAAGCCAGTATTATTCAAACTGTGATAATCATCGTGGCTACAATGGCTATTAGTCGCTGCCTTGGTAATGGATCTGCAACTCATATTTAATAAATAGGGCAGTCTCTTACCTACCGCTACATGCAATGATGCTTGCATGGAAGTGATGCTTTGTGCGCTAGAACTAAAAAGACTAGCACGCAAACCTGATAAAGATAAGCCAGCGGTTGCAGTAGCTGCAGAGGCATTATCTTCACAATCAACAGCAATTAGTGAGCGCCCAGCAATATTAAGATGATTGTTGCTTTTTTGCTGTTCCCAGAGTTCTGCCATTTCAACCGCAGCCCCAGATAAATGACTTGCTGCCGCATCGCTGGCTTCTTTATCACAATGAATAACGGCAGATTGACCGTTCATTAATTGTCGGATACCAGGGTATTTAACGATTGTTTTTTGTTTTTTCTTAGCAAAAAGAGCCATTATTAACCTATGTTTATTTAAACTTGGGGCAGGGTTTCTGTTCGGCGAGACTGATTAGCCGCTTTGCCAACACTGGATCGAGTTGTACCCAATTTACTGTCTATCCAGACAATAGCACCTGTGGGACAGCGTTCAATTGGCGAGCGGTCTACTGTCATTTCATCGTATTTTTTAAAATCAATCACTGCTAGGTTGTTTTTAATTTCTATCAAACCTTCTGGTGCATCTATCACGCATTTTTCACACGCAGTACAAGCCACTTCGCATTCTGCTTCTGCTTTATCACCTTCGTCAAGACTTTTACAGGCGACAAAAAGCTGATGACTCACTGGTTGCAGAGAGAATAAATCTTTTGGACAAACCACTATACAGTCATTACAAGCGGTACATTTATCTTCAATAACAATAGGTAGCCCATATTCATCCATGAAAATAGCATCAAAATCACAAACATCGGCACAATCAGCCAGTCCTAAACAACCCCAGTTGCAACCTTTACCGCCACCTGAAACAACAGCTGCGGCTTGGCAAGTCTGTAAACCCTGATACTTCGCACGAGTATATGCCACATGCGTACCACCAGCACAAGCAAGACGCGCCACGACTTTTTCTGTCTCACCCATATCTACCCCCATAAATGCAGCAATTTCTTCATTACCTTCGGGCGTATTCACAGTACATGCAGAGGGTGGCTTTATGCCATCAACTACAGCTTCGGCAAAAGGCCTGCAACCTGGCACTCCACATGCGCCACACTGAGCCTGAGGTAACATTTCATCTACTTGGTCAATCCGAGGATCTTCGTAAACAAATAGTTTTTTATTAGCAATCGCTAATATAATGGCTAAAACAACACCTAGTACAGCCATAAAAATAGCAGCGATTATTATGTTAGAAAGCATATTGTTTTATGGAAAAATGGAACATTTAAGAGTTAAGTTATTGATAGTAAGGTTTGAGATAAGGTAACGTGCAATAAATAAACTACCAAGTTGTGCAGAATTTTTATTCATCTTTAAGTCACAACGAAGGGAACATAGCAGCCTATGTGGACTAAGTTGCAACGCCTAATATGGATAAAAAGACGTGGGTTGTTTGTTTCCCGTTGCTTAACTCTTAATTATACACAAATTTGACTTATTTTTATCTGGCATGGGTTTAATACTATTTATTACAGGTTCTTTGATTGGCGCAGATGTTGTTGCGCCGAGCAGAGATTTAAGGAATTATGAATTATAAGTTAACTACAGCAGATCATAGTAGGGATATTGCAGGGTTAAAGTATATTTACCCCGTGCTTTCCAGAAGAGCAGGTGGCTTATCTATAGGCATAAATTTTAATCCTAATAATGCCTGTAACTGGCGCTGTGTTTATTGTCAGGTGCCTGATTTAATTAGAGGTTCTGCACCTGAAATGGACTTTAAATTATTAGAGGAGGAATTCCTTTTTTTTCTTGATAGAGTGCTAAAGGGAGGTTTTTATGAGCAGTTTAGTGTCCCTGAAAAACAAAGGGTAATTAAAGATATTGCAATTTCGGGAAATGGTGAGCCAACGAGTTTAAACGGCTTTGATAAAGCAATAGAGTTGATTGGGCAGATTGCTTTGGAGCAAGGGGTGTTACCTTCAAGTGATTTTGTGCTGATAAGTAATGGCAGTTTAATGCATCATTCGCAAGTGCAACGAGGCTTGAAAATTTTAAATCATTATAATGGACAAGTCTGGTTTAAGCTGGATAGTGCGACTCAAGAAGGCAGGAATAAAATAAATAATAGCAGGCAAAGCAATAAAAAAATGGTTGATAATTTGAGTAAATGTTCAGCAGTGTGTGATACTCGGGTGCAAACTTGTGTGCTGGATTTTTTATCCCATAAAGAGATGCTTAAAGAAAAAGAAGCATATATTGCGTTGTTAAAAAAGATAAAACAAAGGGTCAAAAAGGTTAATAAAATCATGCTTTATACTATTGCTAGACCATCACTACAGCCAGAGGCTGAAGAGATAACAAAGACGGCTTGTGAACAGATGAATTTGTTTGCTGATAGTTTAAGGTGTCTTGGCTATCAGGTGGATGTGAGTTGTTAGTCAACGCTTAAAAAGGGTTCAAGACTCAAGACTCAAGACTCAAGACTCAAGACTCAAGACTAAAGACTAAAGACTAAAGACTAAAGA
>QPIL01000082.1 GCA_003666325.1 Methylococcales symbiont of Iophon sp. n. MRB-2018 | reverse complement strand
TTTGCATATCAAGTAGGAGGAGGACTTGATTATGCTATAAACGACAATATGGATATTGGAATAAAATACCGTTATTTTGGAACTTCAGATATTGAATATGGGCCTCGAGATATAGAGTACTCTAACTCTAGCCATAACATTTATGTTGGAATGAAGTTTAATTTTTAATTGATGAAACTTTATAAAAGGATCTAACAAATGCTTCCAGCAGGCGTTATACATACATTACCTGCAGTAGAAAGTAGAAAATTTAAGTAAGGAAAAGACACAATATGCCTAAAAAGAATCAATCAAAAAGATTAACGAGCCAACATAAAAAGTCTCAAGGTGTAGTTGGTATATTTGGGGGTGAAGCAAAATTACACGATATAACAGTTGGGGAAATTGCACATCTTGTAATTGAACAGCTTGAAAAGGATTTCCCTCAATTATCTTTCCAACATAAAACTAGCATAAGAAAAGAGGAAATAAACGAAGCATTACAAAAAATTAATAAAGAGTTGGGGCAGACACTTTTTGTGTCAAATTCGAGTATTAAACCTGATGGAGGGATAATTGAAGTAAAAGATGACAACGGCAATTGGAGAATAGTGTTAGTGTCAGAAGCTAAACATCAAGGAAAAGACATTGAAAATATTCAAAAAGGAAAATTAGTTGGGAAAAATAATAATCAAGACTTGATGGCTGCTGGTAATGCAATAGAAAGGTCTCACAAAAATATATCCGAAATTGCTAATTTGATGTTATCTGAATCTCATTTTCCTTATGTCCTATTTTTGGAAGGTTCAAATTTTTTAACAAAAACTATTTCACTTAAAAGACCTGATGGAAGGGTTGTAAGGCTTGAATACAATTCAGGAATGTTAAATAGATTAGACAGATTAACCTCTGCAAATTATGGCATGCCAGTTAATACCAATTTATGTGAAAATAAGTTTGTCAAGCATAACGATAAAACAATTATGCTTCAAGCAACTTCGCTATATACACAAGGAAATGGAGAAAAATGGAATATCAAAGAAATGTTTGACATTATGGTTGAGATTTCTAAAATCTCTCTTAAAGTATTAGGAAGTGAAATATTTAATCAAATAACCAAAAGTAAATAAACACGGACTGATAATGGCAAGAAAAGTACAGCACGCTTTATTAACAAAAGCAAAAAACAATAAGAATGATGAGTTCTACACACAACTTTCAGATATAGAAAGTGAATTACAATATTATAAAAGTCATTTTAAAGACAAGGTGGTTTTTTGTAATTGTGATGACCCTCGAATTAGTAATTTTTTTAATTATTTTGTTTCAAACTTCAAAGAACTAGGTCTTAAAAAATTAATAACTGCTTGTTATAGAGAGCAAGTAAGAGATTTATTTAATACAGAAGAATATGAAAATGGTATATTTTTTGAACATACAGGCTCAGAGGGAGAAAAAAACAAACCTAGTTCAACTGACATTGTTTACTTTAAAGGGGATGGGGATTTTCGTAGTGCAGAAAGTATTGAACTATTAAAGCAGTCTGATATTGTTGTTACTAACCCCCCATTTTCATTATTCAGAGAGCATGTAGCGCAAATAGTTAAATACGATAAAAAGTTTTTGGTAATTGGTAATATTAACGCAATAACCTATAAAGAAATTTTTAAACTAATTAAAGAAAACAAGGCGTGGTTAGGAATAAATCTTGGTAGAGGCATTTCTGGTTTTATTGTTCCCGAACACTATGAACTTTATGGAACAGAGGCTCGAATTGATAGCTTAGGAAACAGAATAATTTCTCCAAACAATTGCCTATGGTTAACTAACTTAGATACTTTCAAACGGCACGAAGATATCGCACTCACAAAAATATATTTTAGAAACGAAATTGAATATTTAAAATATGACAATTATGATGGAATTAATGTTAATAAAACACAAGACATTCCATTGGACTACAAGGGGTTTATGGGTGTGCCAATAACATTTTTACATAAATTCAATCCCGACCAATTTGAAATAATTAAATTTAGAAAAGGAGATGATGAAAAAGATTTGTCAGTAAATGGGAAATGTCCGTATTTTAGAATACTAATCAAAAATAAACGAATACAAACTGAATCCCAAATTCACACATAGAGTCTCAATTTTGATTTTCAGCCATTAAATGCCCGTTTTTTTGTTGATTTAGCGGCGGTAATTAAATTTTCGAGATCTATTTTCTCGCAATGACATAAGGTTTGGTTTTTTTGACTTCATCTCCTAAAAATATCATTTTTTAGACGGCTCTATCTTGTCAATCTATCCTAGAGTGATGTTGATAACTAGATAACAATAGGCTCAATCATTCTTATTCTGGTCAATATTGCTTCAAGTAAACGTGGTGTTTTTCTTTCATTTTTATAAAAAACTGCCTGCCTGTTTTGACCAGTTTGGCTGCAATAGCATAAAGCCTCCAGCGTATTGTTATCGCACGATGATGCGCTAATTCTTCAGGTAAAAATAAACGCAGAAGTGCCAACAAATTGAATGAGAGTGTACTAATCATGAAATACAAAGCATTGGCACCAAAATCACTACAGGGTAAGATGTCACCACCAAAATCTAACTTGAGTTCTTTAATACGATTTTCACTGTCCTCTAGATGAAAAGAACCTTCATGTTGCATTAAGATAAGAGTTTCTAGGTATGAATAGGCAAGTATACCTCGGTTGCTTTTAGGTGATGGGCTGTTTTGTTGCAATCCATTATACAGTCAAGGCTTACTCGGTTTTTATTTGTTCTACGTGGGAATCTGGGTTCTGCATTTCCACCATCCTTGGCGAGCAAACGCACCCTACTTCTAGGGTTATCCCCCGAAGATCCGTAGTAGTTCTGGTGCGTGGAACGCACCCTACTTTTAGGGTTATCCCCCGAAGATCCGTAGTTCTGGTGCGTGGACAGAGATTGTTCCAGACAATCTTACTGCATTTCCACCATCCCTAACGGTCAGTAGATCTGGTGCGTGGAACGCACCAGAACTAATCAAAAACCAAGGAGTCTTTAGTCTTTAGTCTTTAGTCTTTAGTCTTTAGTCTTTAGTCTTTAGTCTTTAGTCTTTAGTCTTTAGTCTTTAGTCCTGAGTCTTCAGTCCCGAGTCTTTTAAAATATATATTGAAATAAATATCACTATCCCCTATGCTCACCTTGGAATATTTGCTTGATTTAATAACAAAAATAATTAGGAGGGTAAATGAAAATCGGCATCCCTAAAGAAATTCACACAGGTGAGAAACGTGTTGCAACCACGCCAGAAGTTGCTGAACAAATCATCAAACTGGGTTTTGAGGTTTATATTGAAAGTGGTGCTGGTTTAGCCGCTAATTTTTCTGATGAAGCCTATAAAGAAGCTGGCTGTAAAATAAGAAAAACGGCTGAAACTTTATGGAAGAATGCAGATATTGTGATGAAAGTCTGCCCCCCTGAAATACACCCCGAACTAGCCATTGACGAAACTCAATTATTATTAACCGGCGGATATTTAATTAGTTTTATCTGGCCTGCTCAAAACGACGATTTAATGCAAAAACTGGCAGCGAAAGATGCCACTGTTTTTGCAATGGATAGTGTCCCCCGAATATCAAGATCGCAAAAACTGGACGCTCTGAGTTCTATGGCAAATATTGCGGGTTATAGAGCCGTAGTTGAGGCTTCACAGCATTTTGGGCGTTTTTTTACTGGACAAATTACAGCGGCTGGTAAAGTACCGCCCGCTAAAGTACTGGTTATTGGTGCAGGTGTTGCTGGTTTAGCTGCTATTGGTGCCGCTAAAAGCATGGGAGCCATTGTTAGAGCATTCGATACCCGTCCTGAGGTTAAGGAGCAAATAGAAAGTATGAATGCTGAATTTCTGATGCTTGAATTTAAAGAGGATGGTTCGGGTGAAGGGGGTTATGCCAAAACCATGTCTAAAGAATTTATTGAAGCTGAAATGGCTTTGTTTGCCCGTCAAGCTATGGAAGTAGATATTATTATCACCACCGCACTGATTCCAGGAAGACCAGCACCTGAGTTAATCACCAAAGGCATGGTAGAAACCATGAAGTCTGGTAGTGTTATTGTTGATTTGGCAGCCGAACAAGGAGGGAACTGCGCACTCACCGAAAAAAACAAAGTGGTGGTTAAACATGGTGTCACCCTGATTGGTTATACAGATTTACCTAGCCGTCTAGCTGCTCAATCCAGTCAATTGTATGCCACTAATTTAAGACATCTGTTAACCGAGCTGAGTCCTGAAAAAAATGGCGAGATTAATGTCAATATGGATGACGAAGTAATTCGTGGTACGACCGTTATCAAAGAAGGAAAAATAACCTGGCCACCGCCCACAGCCAAGTTATCTGCGACAGCTAAAGTGAGTACAGAACCGCCTAGTATTGATAGGGATGTAGCTAAGGAAAAGCCACCACTCATTTCTGAAGCTAGTAAACAATTACTTATTTTTGCTGCAATTGGCGCAGGACTTTTTGCCTTAGGATCTGTGGCTCCCGTGTCGTTTATGACACACTTTACCGTCTTTGTATTGGCTTGTTTTATTGGCTATCAAGTCATCTGGAGTGTATCGGCCTCTTTACATACGCCATTAATGAGTGTCACTAATGCCATCAGTGGCATCATTATTATTGGTGCCATCGTCCAAATATCATCGCCAGGATACTTCATCACCGTGCTTTCAGGATTAGCAATTTTAATTGCATCCATTAACATTGCTGGTGGTTTTTTGGTTACTCGTCGTATGCTTGAAATGTTCAGAAGATAGGAAAAAATAATGATGTCACAAGGTCTAGTTATAATGTCGTATGTCATCGCTTCTATACTCTTTATTTTGAGTTTAAGCGGTTTAAGCCATCAAGAAACAGCGCGTCGCGGAAATTATTTTGGCATGTTAGGCATGTCAATTGCCATTGTTGCTACTCTGTTTAGTGATGCCGTTGATTCTTACATCGTATTAATCATTGCTTTGGGAGTTGGTGGTTTTATTGGCACTAAAGCTGCATTAAAAGTTGAAATGACCCAAATGCCAGAACTGGTTGCTTTAATGCACAGTTTAGTAGGTATGGCTGCTGTTTTAGTGGGTTATGTCAGTTTTATGGACAGCTCAAATGGTTTGGAAGATGTAGAACGAACCATCCATGAAGTAGAAATCTATATTGGTATTTTTATCGGTGCCGTAACATTCTCAGGCTCGGTGATTGCTTTTGCTAAACTTTGCGGAAAACTGGATGGTAAACCGATTTTACTACCTGGTCGTCATTGGCTTAATTTAGGCTTATTTGTTGTTACTTTTTGGCTAGGCGGTGTTTTTTTAGAAGCTACAGAGTCTGGTGGCGGTACCATTCCATTATTACTCATGACTTTAATTGCATTAGCTTTTGGTGTACACATGGTGATGGCTATTGGTGGTGCAGATATGCCTGTGGTAGTTTCCATGCTAAACAGTTATTCGGGTTGGGCTGCTGCTGCCACAGGTTTTATGCTTGGTAATGATTTACTTATCGTCACTGGTGCCTTAGTCGGCAGTAGTGGAGCCATTTTAAGCTACATTATGTGTAAAGCTATGAACCGACACTTTCTTAGTGTTATTGCCGGTGGTTTCGGTACATCTGGGGGCGAAGCCGCTAAAGTGGAAGGTGATGTTAATTCAATAGAAAATGATGAGACCGTTCGCCTATTATCTGAGGCAAAAAACATCATGATCATCCCTGGTTATGGAATGGCAGTTGCTCAAGCCCAACACACAGTCAACGAAATAACCAAACTACTTAGAGAAAAAGGTAAAACTGTCCGTTTTGGGATACACCCTGTTGCAGGTCGAATGCCAGGACACATGAATGTCTTACTAGCAGAAGCCAAAGTCCCTTACGATATTGTATTTGAAATGGATGAGATCAATGAAGATTTTGCTAATGTTGATGTCTCTATCGTCATTGGTGCTAACGACATTGTCAACCCTTCAGCATTAGATGACCCCGATAGCCCTATTGCTGGTATGCCTGTGTTGGAATGCTGGAAAAGTACAACTACAATTGTACTAAAACGCAGTATGGCAACTGGCTATGCAGGTGTAGGTAATCCATTATTTATCCACAAAAACACGCGGATGTTGTTTGGTGATGCCAATGATAGTATGCAAGGTATATTGAAAACTTTAAATTCATAAACTCAACCCCTATAAACTGAAGTCCATAGCTTGTATAAAACGACCGAATGGAGATTTATAATTCAGATACAGATTGCGTCTCAGCAGAATTAATAATGAACTTTTTGTCTTTAATGCATTATTGCGTTACAGTTATTAAAAATAAAGAATCTTAATATAAAAAGGAAAGATTATGAGACTATTAGTAATGCTTTACGGGGCAGTTAGTTATTTACTGTTTTTCGTTGTATTTGTTTATTTTATAGGTTTTGTGGGGGACATCTTTTTACCCATAACCGTTTCGACAGAAATGGAAATCTATTCAGACAATGCGTTAATGATAAACATTGGCTTGATTTTGATGTGGGGTATTCAACACAGTATTATGGCTCGTGGTTGGTTTAAAGACATGATTGTTTCAGTTGTGCCGCATCATGTAGAACGTAGTACCTATGTATTGGTGTCCGACATTACATTAGCTATTTTTATGTATTACTGGCAGCCAATGGAAGGAATTGTCTGGCAAGTAGAGGACTCAATGGCAGTTACTGTGCTGTGGAGCTTGTTTGCATTTGGTTGGGTACTGCTCTTTGCAGCAACATTCTTGACCAATCATTTTGACCTATTTGGTTTACGTCAAACGTGGCTGTACTTCGTTAAGAAAACGTACACAGACGTTACTTTTGCTGAAAAATTAGTTTATCGCTGGATACGTCACCCAATGATGTTAGGCTTTATGATTGCATTTTGGGCGCTTCCAACAATGACCGTTGGGCATTTGGTGTTTTCAATCGGCATGTCAGTTTATGTATTGATAGGTATTCACTTTGAAGAAAAAGGCTTGGCTAAATCATTAGGTCAAACGTATATGGATTATCAAAAACGCACATCAAAAATCATTCCAAAAGTTTATTAAACTATATATTTCAAGGGCTTAGTCTTTTTTAAGCCCTTTATTTTTTAGATACATAGTCTAAAATGCACCCACTTGAATAAAGAGCGTTGCAACAGGCTCTCCCTGCTAAGCTTATTTAAGGTTCAATTTTAACGGTATTCATTATTAACAGAAAACTGAAATAATGATCCTAGAGCAGATTGTGCCTTGCCAACCAAGATTACTGGTATAAAATAAATCATGCCCTACCCTATTTTAAGCGACATTTACCTCTACCCAGTAAAATCTCTCGCTGGAATTAAAGTTTCAAAATGGCCGGTTACTGCTAAAGGTCTTTTATATGATAGAAAATGGATGCTGATTGATAGTAATAATCAATTCTTAAATCAACGCCAGCTACCAAAAATGGCATTAATACAAACCCAACTCACTCACTCTGAGCTTATACTAAGTACGGATTCAACTGATAGTATTTCATTGCCAATTAATGCAACAACTGGAAACAGTTGCAATATCACTATTTGGGGTGATACCTGTATGGCAAAAAAAACTTCCTTAGAAGTTAATCAAAGGCTTAGTGACTTTTTGAACATTCAATGCCAATTAGTTTATCAGCCCGATGATGTTGTTCGACCTGTTGACCCTAACTATTCAAAAAAAACAGATCACATTAATTTTTCGGATGGATTTCCTTTTTTGTTAACATCAGAAGCATCCATGACTGCTTTAAATAAAGAAATGAATCTGGAATTGAGCATTGAGCGATTTAGACCTAACCTTGTCATCTCCCAATGCAAACCCTACGCAGAAGATAGCTGGCGAAAAATATCCATCAATAATATTGATTTTAGACTACCAAAACCCTGTTCTAGGTGTGCTATACCGACTGTTGACCCGACTACAGCCAACACTGGCAAAGAACCACTTCGCACACTCAATAGATTACGAAAATGGAATAAGCAAGTTTATTTTGGACAGAATGTATTACATGACCAATCAGGTGAGCTATCTATAGGAAGTGAAGTACACATTATACGCACAGGGCAAAAACAGCCGCCGTTATGAACTTTATTAGTGCCTATTTTTATTAATTTATGTATAACCCATTATCTCGCTTTATTCGTGGCTTTGCGGAAGCCTGTATTTACAGTTAAAATGGCATTTTTCGTTCCCATTCTCAAATAAATTAATGATCTCAGAAACCTCCTCTTCATCAAACTTTATCCGCCATATTATCAGCCAAGACATCAAAGATAATAAACATAATGGTAAAGTAATTACCCGCTTTCCACCAGAACCTAATGGCTATCTACATATAGGACATGCAAAATCCATTTGCTTAAACTTTGGCATGGCTATTGAGTATAAAGGCAGTTGTAATCTCCGTTTTGATGATACCAATCCAGAAAAAGAAAGCATTGAATTTATGCACTCTATTGAGCAGGACATAGCATGGCTAGGCTTTAACTGGAGCTATAAATATCATTCTTCTGACTATTTTGAGCAATTATTTGAATATGCTATTGAATTAATAAAACAAGGCAATGCTTACGTTGATAGCTTATCGGCAGAACAAATCCGTGAGTATAGAGGTACCTTAACTGAAGCAGGAAAAGAGAGTCCTGACAGAAACCGGTCAATTGAAGAAAACTTGTCTTTGTTTGCCGCCATGCGTCAAGGTGAATTTACCGATGGACACTATGTATTAAGAGCAAAAATTGATATGGCATCCCCTAATATCAATATGCGCGACCCTGCACTGTATCGTATTAAAAGAGTGCATCACCAACGCACAGGTGACGATTGGTGTATCTACCCAATGTACGACTTTACCCATTGTATTTCAGATGCTATTGAAGGCATTACCCATTCTTTATGTACCCTTGAGTTTGAAATACATAGGCCACTCTATGATTGGGTACTAGAAAAATTACAAACAACTACACAACCACAACAAATTGAGTTTGCTCGTTTACAACTGGAATACACCGTAGTTAGTAAACGTAAATTGGCACAACTGGTTAATGAAAACTTTGTTAATGGCTGGGATGATCCTCGTATGCCTACCATTGCAGGACTTCGCCGTGCAGGCTATACACCTGCTTCTATTCGTGATTTTTGTGAACGTATTGGCATCACCAAAAAGGATTCATGGATAGAAATGGGGGTTTTGGAAAATTGTATTCGCGAAGACTTAAATGATAATGCACACAGAGCAATGGCTGTCTTGCATCCACTGCGCATAGTCATAGAAAATTACCCTAATGACCAAGAAGAAATATTAGAAGTAAGCAATCATCCCCAAAAACCAGAACTAGGTACACGCAAAATTCCCTTTTCACAAGTGATTCTGATTGAAAAAGATGATTTTGCAGAAAATCCTCCAGCAAAATATAAACGCTTAGTAGAAGGAGGAGAGGTTCGTCTACGCAGTGCTTACGTCATTAAATGCAATAAAATTATTAAAACCGAGGATGGAAAAATAATTGAACTACGTTGTAGCTATGATGCCAATACACTAGGCAAAAAACCAGAAGGTAGAAAAGTAAAAGGCGTTATTCACTGGGTATCAGAACACCATGCCGTCAATGCTGAAATACGTTTATATGACCGCTTATTTACTATAGCAAACCCCGAATCTAAAGATGATTTTTTAACCGTAGTCAACCCAGACTCTCTACAAACACTTACACATTGTAAAGTAGAAGCCAGTCTGGGCAACGCTAAAGCAAGTCAACGCTTTCAATTTGAACGTACTGGTTATTTTTGTGTAGATGCAGTTGATAGCAAAGCTGACAAGCTAGTATTTAATAGAACTGTCACTTTACGGGATACCTGGAGCTAAAAAGCCGAACAAAGTCTCATTATCCGCTAACGGCTAGCTGTCTGCGGCAACATCAGAAAAACGGAACTTACGCGAAGTAAATGCGGTGCTTTTAAAACACAAAGCAATTTCTTTATTGTTTTTAATGAGACCACAGCATAACTCTGGACGGACAAAAAAAATGATAGAATTTTGCAGGTTTTATACCATTTTCAAGAATAAATGGTATAACAACTGCTCAAGATTAAATAGATTAAACCATCTAGCCTGTTGCACCTACTACTGCTTTACCCGCTTGTTTTTTATCTGCACCTGATAGGGAACTATAATTTTCTAAAGTCAATAACCACTGGAACTTTTTTGTATAATTATCCACTGTACTCAGCACACCGTTTCTTTACCCTGATGTCAAAATCCAGTTTATTTTGTTTTTTTATTGCTTTGCTATGCTTGTCCAATACCTCATCAGCCCTTTTTCAGCCGCCCACTACAGCAGAAACCTATTTAGGAAAAGTTGAAGATTTCTGCCCTAAAAAAAGCATTAGCGCATGGAGGCAGCAACAACAAATTGAAGGTATTGATATTGCCGCATCGCCGGTATGTAATCCAGACAACCCCTACAATATAGCGGCCTTTGTTAAAGGCACAAACAATGTGTCCATGGCTACATTAATGAATACCCATCTAGCACCTGACACTTTAATAAAAGGTAAAGACCTTGATGGCGACGGAGACCCAGATGAAATTCATATTCGTCTTGAAGTATTAGAATTAAATGGTTTTTCACCCGACCTTGCAGACCCAGTGACAACCTATGATATTGCACCAGGTATTCAACCGGGCTTTTGGGCATTTGTCCCTAAGCACAGAGGCATGTCTAATAAAAGCGCAGAAACCTTAGTCGCAAACCCGTTAATCCGACTGCCATCACCTGCCATTCGGGTTGAACAAGGTGATAAAGTATTTATTACTTTAGAAAATTCACATTACTTTCCACATACAATACATTTACACGGTGTAGACCATCCTTTTCAGACTGCAAAAGGAGAAGGTAATGATGGCGTACCACAAACCAGTAATAAACTGATTATGCCGGGTAAGCAATTTACCTATGAGATAACACCCAGACAACCTGGAACCATGGTTTATCATTGTCATGTTCAAGCCCATACTCATATTATGATGGGACTCATCGGCATGTTTATCGTTGAAGAAAACAAAGCAAATAACTGGGTACAGACATTTAATATTGGCAATGGTTTTGTCAGGCATTCTTCAAAAGCTGTGACTAAAAAATATGACCGAGAATATGATCTGCAATACCAAGATATTGACAAAGAATTACACAATATCATTCAAACAGCTAATGACTCTAGGCTATTAGCCAAAGCCTTTAATCGTGATTACAACATTACAGAAAGAACGCCTGATTACTTTATTTTAAACGGACGATCATTCCCCTATACATTAAGAGAATCTTTAATTATTATTAAGCCCGAAGAAAAAATAAAGCTACGGGTTTTTAATGCAGGAGATCAATTGCTTGCTTTACATACCCACGGTTTTAAACCTACTTCCACCCATTTAGATGGTGTTGAATTAAAACCGAGTGCCCGCATTCAACGTGACGTGTTTACTTTAGGGCCAGCCCAGCGTGTTGACCTAGAGCTTTATGCGCATAATGATGGGCTGAATAATATGGGTGCTGGTATCTGGACTTTTCATGATCATAATGAATTGGGAGTCACTACTGATGGAATCTATCCTGGAGGGCATATTAGCAGTATAGTTTTTGAATCATTTCTGGGTGAAAACGGTATGCCAAAATTACAAGGTGTTGACCCGACTCCTTTTTTTACTGCTGAATTTTATAAAAAACAATATCCAGTCTGGACTTTATCTGATGATAAAAAGCATTATGGGGATGCTTTTATAGCCACAGATAAAAGCCTGTCAGCAGAAGACTCTGAAACCACAAACAAAACACAGATACTCATTTTATTAGCTCAAATAATAGTACTCATTAGCACCGTTATTTTAGTTAAAAAAAACACAGGAAACAGCCATGAAGCATAACAAAATATCGACAGGGACTTTAGTGGCTTTAGGTTTAAGTATCCAGAGTTTATATGCTGTTGCTGAAACTGATAACATAAATGAGGCAAAAGATCATAGCCATATAAACCATAATCACAGCCATGCGGCAAAGGATAAAATTGCAGAAGGTATGTGTGGCAGCGGTATGCGCATGGATTTAGATGGCATGGTAATGTATGAAAACATCAATAATTTACCTAAAGATTGCAAACAAATTTCAGAAGAGATCAGCATTCAAGTCAAAGCGGGTGTCAAATATTCTGAACCTTATCCCGGCACTGTTTTTGGTTTAGACGCACATTCCTGGTATGCAAAACCTTGTGCCAGAATCACCATTGAATTTAAAAATGAAGACGAAATAAGACATCAGTGGATGATTCATGGGCTACCTCGTTATTTATATCCTGGTGGTATGTTTCATATTGAAGCCAATGGCTTAACTAGCAAAACAGGCACTTTTATTGTACCTAGTAGCCATTACACTTATTTAGTACATTGTGACATTGCCCAGCACATGGAAAAAGGCATGAAAGCTCAATTCGTTATTGGTAAAGGACGCAAAGACTTATCCAGTATTCCAGGACTGACAGAAGCAAAGTTTGCAGACAGCTATCCTGATAAATCATCTACCGCCGTCTCTACTTTTAGAAGTGAAAATATTGAATAACAAAGAAAGGCAACAAGCTATGCTTTATTCATAAAGGACTCAGGACTTGAGTCTTTAGATCCGTAGGGTGCGTTCCACGCACCAGATCCGTAGAGTACGTTTGCCCGCCAAGGATGGTGGAAATGCAGTAAGATTGTCAGGAACAATCTCTGACCGCCAAGGATGGTGGAAATGCAGTAAGATTGTCTGGAACAATCTCTGCTGACTGCCAAGGATGGTGGAAATGCAGTAAGATTGTCAGGAACAATCTCTGCTGACTGCCAAGGATGGTGGAAATGCAGTAAGATTGTCTGGAACAATCTCTGCTCACGCACCGAAACCAATCAAAAACCAAGGAGTCCTGAGTCCTGAGTCTTGAGTCTTGAGTCTTGAGTCTTGAGTCTTGAGTCTTGAGTCTTGAGTCTTTAGTCTTTAGTCTTTCGTCTTTAGTCTTTAGTCTTTAGTCTTTAGTCTTTAGTCTTTAGTCTTTAGTCTTTAGTCTTTAGTCTTTAGTCTTTAGTCTTTAGTCTTTAGTCTTTAGTCTTTCGTCTTTAGTCTTTAG
>QPIL01000083.1 GCA_003666325.1 Methylococcales symbiont of Iophon sp. n. MRB-2018 | reverse complement strand
GCCATCTAAACGCTTTGGAATAAATATATAATAAAAAATGGGGACAGGCTACTTTTTATGATGTAACTTGACATGTAACATCCTTTTTCTTTTGCAAAAAGTGGGGATAATTGATAAAAAGTAGCCTGTCCCCATTACCTGAAAAGTAGCCTGTCCCCATTACCATTCTGGTAGGCAAACGCACCCTACTAGAGCTGGTGCGTGGAACGCACCCTACTGCTCTTGGAACGCACCCTACCGCTCTGCATTTCCACCATCCCTGGTGGGCAAACGCACCTTACCGCTCTTTAGTAACATCTTTTTTCTTTTGCAAAAAGTGGGAATAATTGATAAAAAGTAGCCCGTCTCCATTACCCTCTAGTCTTTAGTCTTTCGTCTTTCGTCTTTCGTCTTTCGTCTTTAGTCTTTAGTCTTTAGTCTTTAGTCTTTAGTCTTTAGTCTTTAGTCTTTAGTCTTTAGTCCGCTTTTTTGATTTTTATTTGAAGCAATTAAACAAATTTTATCTGCACGACTGAGTTGCTTAATTGCATATTCTCGTTTACTCGCCGATGACCTGTCATGGTCTAACTCCAAGTAAACTATCTTCTTGGGTTTTCTAGCTCTAAAATATTTAGCTCCTTGTTGTGAGCTATGTTGTTGAAAACGTTTTTTTATATCTATTGTGATCCCTGTATAGAGTGATTCATCAGCACATTGAATAATATAAACCAACCAATTTTTCACCGTTTTAACAAAAAATCAATCGATCTTACTGGGTTTACCAATATGATAGCCTTGGGCATAATCAATACCAAATTCTCTGAGCACTTGTAAAATAGTTTCATTCTCAACAAACTCTGCTACCGTTTTTTTACCGAGTGCTTGAGACACTTCCGTTAATGCTTTGACAAAGACTTTATCTTCAAAACTTTTAGCTATATTTTTTATAAACGAACCATCAATTTTTACATAATCAACAGGCAAATGTTTTAGGTAATAAAAAGAAGAAAAACCCACACCAAAATCATCCAAAGCCAGCGCACAGCCTAAACCCTTTATTTGTTCGATTAAATCTTGTGCTGCTGAAAAATTGGATACCGCTGCTGTCTCTGTAATTTCAAAAATAATCTGTTCGGGTTCCACTTCTGGCACACTAAGTAGCTTTGATATATCGTCAAAGATACTGGTATCATTAAATGATTGCCCAGATAAATTGACAGCCAGCTTAATACTTTTCCCTTGTTTTTTAAACTTAATATGTTGCTCAATGGCTTTTTTAAGTACCCTTCTATCAATCTTCCCTATCAACCCCAAATCTTCGGCAACAGCAATAAAATCGCTAGGCATTAAAATGTTCCCCTCTTTACTTTTAATTCGAGTTAAACATTCATAATGACTAATTTTTGATGTTTTTAGATCCAAAATAGGTTGATAAAGCAACATAAATCGATCATTGGCTAATGCCTCTTCTATAATATCTTTCCAATGCAATTTATTAGTTAATTCTGATTGATAATCGTTTTCCAAAGAAAATAAGTGGTATTGCCCTCGTCCTGTTTTCTTAGCATGGTACATAGCTAAATCAGCATTAGACAATAGCTCATGTATATTTTTTCCATGTTGAGGGTATAGTGCTATACCAATACTACAACTTGTTTTATATATTTTTTCATCAACCACAAACTCTAGTGCCATTAACTTTTTATTAATTTTATCAGCAATGTGTATTATTCCTTTCTCATTAGCATTGGGCATAATAAGGGTAAATTCATCACCCCCTATTCTACTTAATATATCGGATTCCCTGATCACACTATTTAGGTTTTTAGCCACCAAATTTAATAATCTATCCCCAGCCTGATGCCCACTATTGTCATTTACAATCTTAAATTGATCTAGGTCCAGATAAAATAAAGCGAGTGGCGTGTTATAACGCTTAGCAATTGACAACTCTCTATTAAACGCCTGCTGGAAGTTATGCCTGTTACCCAGCTTTGTCAATTGATCCTTTGTTGCCATTTTATACATTTCTATTTCTGCTTGCTTTCGCTCACTAATATCGACACCCAAAGTTAAGATAATGGGTTCTTGCAAGCTGTTAGTAGATTTAATGCACGAATGTATCCAGGAAATATAGCGTTTCTTCTTAGGATTAAGCAATATAACGCCATCAATTTTCAAATATTCCTTTTTTTCTCCACAACGTATTTTTTTTAACTGCGTTATATGTTCCACTTCTATATCAGCAATAAAAGTGTCAAACACACTCCCCACAATTAAACTTTCATCGAGTGAAAACTCATCAATTCCCGCTGGATTAATGGATAAAATCCTGCCATTTGTATCTTGTGTCAGTACTAAAATGGGTGCCACATCAATTAACTGTTGAATGAAATCTCTTTCTGCGGTTAGTTCATCTCCTTGTTCAGTAAGTTTTTGAATACTACTTTTAATCCCCCTCCCCAAGCCTTCGAGTTGATCTGTCAACATCATCGCTGTGTGATTTAATACATCCAGTTCATCATGTCCGCTTGTTAAACGAGGCTTGTCTTTAAATGCTTGCTGCCTAAACTCTTTATACTTTTGCTGAGCTAGTAATGGTAATGAATTAGATAATTGAGTCACTCTGTTTAGTGAAAAAACCACAATGGTCAACAAAAATGTTAGCGATAAAATTAAACCGAAAATACTATAAATCCATAGCATTTGTATCTGCTTGTTTATGGCGTGCAACTCATCACTAATATCATCCATCACTAAGAAAAAAGACTGCCCAATTTGTTCTTTCCCTGCATTGATTGAAAAAATACTCATTTCAAAAGTTTTTCCCTTGTCAGTAATGTTTATTATTTGGTCAATAAGTTGTTCAAATGGATAACGCTGCATTGCTTGATTAACAATCGCATGATTACCTTTAGCATGAGTCAATACTGATATTTTATAAGGCCACCGATCAATAGAAGAATGCTCAGACTTGACTAAAATACCTAAATCCGAATCCGTTGCTCGTTGATATTCAATGATAGTATTTGCAAAAGATCGACTCACTCCAAGCGAGCCAATTAACTCAGTATTTGCCATCAGAGGAATTAATACAAATTGAAAACACGATCCTGGACAAAGAATATGATGATTAGGTAATTCATCTCGTAGCACTTGTGTTACCTGAGCAGAGTCTGGTTTTAATAAACTACCCCATTGCTTTAAAAGTACGCCTTTTTGATTATAAAATACAACACTCTCAAACCCCCAGATAAACTGCCATTGTTGCCAGTTTTTATTTAATGTGCTTATGATTTGTGTAGGCGCTTCCTCTTTACTGCTGTCAATAACAGAAAATAGTTCAGCAAACTGCTCTAACACTAAAAAAGAGTCCTTTGTTAAAGCATGGGCGATATTCTTATAACGGCTTTGAATGTTTTGTCTGTTTTCAACCAGATTATCTCTGGCATCAAGATAAACAAGATAAGAAAAAACACCGTGCAACAGTAAAAAAACACCACCTGCCAAAAGGGCTATCTTCCATTTTAAACTGAAAAAAAAGCCATTTTTATCCATTATAAATTAAAATCTATAGGAAACTTGTAAGGCATACAAATCCCAGTTTTCTCGAGTTTTTGAACGATCTTGATTATCAGATTGAGACAGCCATGCAGTACCATGAATACGATGATATTCCGTTCTCATCATCAACGATGAAGTGACATCCCAACGCAAGCCCAGCATCCAGTCTTTAGAATAAGCGATATGGTTAGGCAAGCCAAAAGCGGCAGCATAATTTCCACTTCTATCCTCTATTGACAATGATAGTGTTTCATAACGAGCGATACCTTGTAATCGGGAAATAAAGCGATAGCTTCCCTGAACAAACCAGCTTTCAGTAATTGAACGATTATCAGGAGTAGCATCATAATTTTTAGAATGATTCCATCTATATAAATACTCAGCGGTTAACCCCAGTTTTTCACCATTGTATTGTGCAGAAAATAATAAAGGCCGAATTGTGTTATATCCAGATGAAAATACTTCATTGTCAGCAGGATGATATTTAAGTTTCAAATCCAAATAACTCACAGCAAAAACGTATTCGCCTCCATTCAAATCATACATAATTTGTGTAGCAATGGCTGGATTAGCTTTAAATTCTCCTTTCGCAGTAGGCGCTAGAATAGTAGACATTATTTCTTCATTATCTCCTAGCGGTAATCCATAATTAAATTTAAAAGAAAAATTTCCCCAAGCTGTACGATGTTGAGCATACAGTGATCCACCATCAGCAGATGTTAATAAAGAACGTGACCTGTCAAAATAAATCCCCTGCGGCAATAGGATAGTAGGGTTTGTAAATGCCACATCTCTGGTTTCATTATACAAACCAAAAGGAATTTTTATTCTGCCACCTCGTATCCCAATATGACCCTTCTGGTAATTAAATAAATTCAAGTCTGCTAGGGCATAATCCAGTCCGACACTTCCTTTATCTATATACCCTGCTCGCCTGTATAAACCTTGGGCTGAAAATGTTAATCGCTCAAAAGCCTGGTAAGAAATATTTAAACCAATTTCTGTTCGCCCTGGGCTAATGCCGTCATCACTCAATCCATTAACATTATTATCAGATGAGTGAAAAAAATCTTGTGTTAAAAAACCATGAATTTGTATTTCTTCAGGTAATAACTCAGCTTGCCCATTACTAGAAATGAGCAAAGCACAAAACAACAGCCCCCATCTATTCATATTCAAATAACCGTATGTTTTCATAGCCTGATCCATTTGTTAGATACCCAATTGCATTCTTTGTACTTGCTACTTTTTCTAACATTTCTTCTTCTGTTTCTACCAGATCAGGTGCTTGACCTGTACCTGAAAAAACCATGCGATCCCACACCCGCCTTAACTGATGAGGAAACATATTTAGTTTATTTTTAGTAAATTGTTTATGCAGTGGATGATCGTCCTTGAGAATGAACACTCTTGTTTTTTCGCCATTAGACCAATAATTCAGTTGCTGTGCGAAAATGGCGCGGGTTTTATTTAAGGAATTTCTTTGTATAGGAACAGAGATATTAACAATTATATCTATTGAAAAAACGACAGGCACCAAGACAGCATAAAGTAAAAAACTGAGTAGAAGTCTTTTTGAAAAAGCAACGATAAAAAATTTAGACAGTAAGGTTAACAAAGTCAATTTTCGGTTTCAAATACATTGTTTTCAAGATCAGTCCGTATGCAAGTTATTAGTGTAGCTTAATCCTGCGTAATCGGTTGGCATTTGTTACTACTGTCACTGATGACATTGCCATAGCCGCTCCCGCAATCATTGGACTTAACAAGATTCCAAAAAACGGATAAAGCACACCCGCAGCAACAGGAATACCAATGCTGTTAAAAAAGAAAGCACCCAGTAAATTCTGCTTTATATTAGCTACTGTGGCTTTGGACAAAGCCATAGCTTTAGGTACCTTCATCAACGAGCCTTGTAAAATAACAATATCAGCACTCTCAATAGCCACATCGGTTCCCGTACCAATGGCAAAACCAACATTGGCTTGAGCCAATGCAGGGGCATCATTAATACCATCTCCAACCATCCCGACAACTTCACCTTGCTGCTGTAGTTGCCTTGTAACTGCGGCTTTATCTGCTGCCAATACTTCTGCTCTCACTTCACCAATCCCTACCTGTTTTGCAATAGCCAATGCTGTGACTTCATTATCGCCGGTCAGCATAATAATGCGTACACCTTGATTCTGTAGTTTTTTTATAGCATCTGCAGAGTCTTTTTTGATAGGATCAGAAACCCCAATAATGCCCGCAAGTTTATTATCAATCGCTAGCAACATAACTGTTTGACCTTGAGCCGAAAGTGTTTCTATTTTATTCTTATGCTGGGCATATTTTACCCCTTTCAAATCCATTAAAGCTTGATTACCAAAAAACACGTTTTGTTGCGCAATTTTGCCAATAATGCCATGTCCTGTAATCGCCTCAAAAGCAGTTATTTTCTCTAGTTTTAATTGTTGTTGTTCTGCGGCACTCAAAATAGCAGTCGCTAAAGGGTGTTCTGAACCTGATTCAATACTCGCCGCCCATTTTAAAACAGTCGCCTCTTGGTGATTAGTCAGTGCAATAATTTCAGACACTTCTGGCATACCTTCGGTCACTGTGCCTGTTTTATCTAAAATCAAACAACTTAATTTTCCAGCACTTTGTAAGGCATCACCATTTCTTATTAATATGCCTGATTGAGCCGCTCGTCCTACCGCAACCATAACAGAGATAGGAGTAGCCAACCCCAAGGCACAAGGGCAAGCAATAACCAATACCGTCATTGAGGTAACAAAGGCATAGGCAATGGAAGGATCAGGCCCGAATGTATACCAAAGAATAAAAGTCAGGATAGAAATAACGACCACAATGGGTACAAATATACTAGAGATTTTATCGGCTAATTTTGCAATTGCAGGTTTACTACTTTGTGCGCTACGCACACTATTAATGATTTGGGCTAATGCAGTATCTCGCCCTATTCGTGTCGCTTTGAATAAAAAACTGCCTTTTTGATTGATAGTGCCGGCAATAATTTCCGAACCTTCTGTTTTTTCAACAGCAATAGGTTCACCCGTGAGCATTGACTCATCTATGCTGGAATGTCCTTCTATCAGAATGCCATCGACTGCAATTTTTTCACCCGGTCTAACTCTTAAAATATCATCTAAACCCACTTCTTCAATAGCAATATCCTGTTCTACCCCATCCCTTATTACACGCGCTGTTCTAGGTTGCAAACCTATTAGTTCCCTGATTGCAGAAGAGGTTTTTCCTCTGGCTTTAGTTTCTAATGCTGTGCCGAAATTAATAAATGCCAGTATAATCACCGAGGCTTCAAAATAGGCATGCGGTGCCAAACTGGTTAAATTACTCGAATAAGTAATAACAACACAGGAGTACAACCAAGCAGAGCCAGTCCCTAGTGCTATCAAGGTATCCATATTGGCTTGCGCTAATTTTAATGATTTGATAGCAGCAGAAAAAAAATGACTGCCTGAGTAATATAATATGGCTAATGTAGCTGCCGCAATAATAGGCCAAAACCATTGCCCCGACACTGATCCGATGGGGGGCAACACGGCAAAATGCCCCAGCAACATCAAAGGCACACCAAATAAAGCGGCTACTTTTGCTTTATTCATCACTCTTAAATAACGCTGCAACTCCATCGCTTCCTGCTTTTCTGGGTCTTCCATTTGCTCCATCACTGCCGCATCATAACCAGCACCCTGAACCGCTTTGATTAACAATTCAATGGGCACTTCGCCTTTTACCACAGCCGAATGATCGGCAAAATTAACATTGACCTCAGCTACACCGTCAACTGCATTGAGAGCAGTTTCTACCGCACCCACACAGCCAGCACAACTCATCCCTAGAATAGATAATCGCAAAACCTTATTTAATGAATCCGTTTGATTAGTAGACTTCATGGCTGCTTTAAAATATTATCAATCAACAACGTAGCCCGCATCGCTAATGGCTTGTGAAATTGCTGCACTATTAGTTTTTGAAGAATCAAAAGTTACCTCAACTTTACTCTCTTTAGTTGAGGCATTTACCGTTATAACACCCTCTATATTGTTTAATTGTGTGCTCACATTAGATTCACAGCCAGCACATTTTAAACCTGTTACCGCGAGTGAAATTGATTCTGCCATCTTTACTTCCTCTTTATAGTTTTATAAATGTAGAACGTCTCAATCTCATTCATCTGCTAGATATAAGGCTATTATTTTGATACATAGTAGTCCAAAGTTATTACAGCGTAAACAGAACTCTTGTTCAACAGATAAACAGCTTGATGATTTTCTAAAATCTCTTACAAATAGCATGACAAAAAAACCACCCTTTTTATTGCTATTATTTATTTTTTACAGCACCCAAAGTCTTGAGTCTTGAGTCTTGAATCTTGAGTCTTTCGTCTTGAGTCTTGAGTCTTTCGTCTTTCGTCTTTCGTCTTTCGTCTTTCGTCTTTCGTCTTTCGTCTTTCGTCTTTCGTCTTTTTAACCCTCGACTATTTATTTTTTTACAGCATCCAACGGGATGAAATCTGGTCGTAATACCATTTTTAAAAATAAATGATATAATCTAGCACCCATTTATTCTTGAATAATGGTATAAAATAGCAAAAACATGCTCCCTCAATCTTCTTGTTAATCACACTGTGATGTCCATAAAAAATACAACAAACCAAACCATTGCTCTGGCAGCTATTTCCCAGGTTTGTATGCTGGTTCAACAACTGGCTACCAAGGGTACAGCCAATTCTACCGTGGTAGAAACCAGTATTGCCAGCACACTTAAAATTGATTCTGACAGTGTCGTTGACATATATGGCGGACTTCCATTTTTAAAACCGGGTTTGCAACAGTTACAACAACAGATGACAGGGCGACAAATAGCAGACCCAGAACAAGGACGCTATGCAGCACAATTAGTCTTCCTTGAAATGCAATTATCCAATCGTCCAGACATGCTAAAACAAATAAAAATAGGGGTTGAAAGAGCACAAGCACAAGCACAAGGTTTTGGCATCATGCATGAAAATGTTTTAGCTAACCTGGGGGATTTATACCACACTACTATTAGTACGCTACAGCCTCGTATCATGGTCAATGGAAATCAAGAATTTCTGGCGCAAACTAATATTGTCAACAAGATAAGAGCATTATTATTATCAGGAATCCGATCTACTTTATTATGGCGACAATGCGGTGGCAGTCGCTTAAAGTTTTTATTCTTTCGTAAAAAAATTCAGGATGAAATAAAGTTTCTTCTATCTCAGGTTTAAGCTATTAAAGTCAATATGACTGTTTTAAAATATAAAACAACGATAAATTTTACATGCCCGAATTACCTGAAGTCGAAACCATCTGCCGAGGTATTAGCCCCCATATTATAGGGAAAACTTTTTCCCATATTATTGTGCGACAAGCACAATTACGCTGGGCTATACCTGATAATCTTGATGCACAATGCCAAGGCCATTCAATAAAAAGCGTTAGCAGACGGGCAAAATATTTATTACTCAAAATAAGCTCAGGGCAGACAATAATCATTCACTTAGGTATGTCTGGCAGTTTACGCATCACAGATAGCAAATACAAAGCAGGTAAACATGATCATGTAGACTTTGTTTTTACAGATAACACCCTGCTACGTTTTAATGATCCCCGAAAATTTGGCTCAATTTTATTGACAACACTCCCCGTTGACAAACATAAACTGATTAGTGCCTTAGGGCCAGAACCGCTGTCTGAGCAGTTTGACGGACAGCATCTTTACTCTATTTCAAAGAACAAAATCACATCAGTTAAAAGTTTTATCATGAACGGGCATAATGTCGTTGGCGTTGGCAATATATATGCTAGTGAATCATTATTTATGGCAGGTATTCATCCTGCTAGGCAAGCGGGAAGAATTTCTTTAAAACGCTACCAAAAACTGGCAGAGTGTATAAAAATTATCCTGCAAAAAGCGATAGATCAAGGTGGAACTACATTACGAGATTTTGTTAATGAACAAGGAAAACCTGGTTACTTTCAACAGTCATTATCTGTTTACGGCAGAAATAGTGAAGCCTGTGTAAGTTGCTCAAGCACGATAAAGCAAATAAAAATAACACAACGCGCTAGTTATTTTTGCCCAAAGTGTCAACATTAGAAGCTAAACCCATTTTCAAAAATAAAGGGTATAAAAAATCACAGCATATATTTATAAACAATACTGCCCACAACCACTAAAACAACAATAAGCCAGCCTAAAACATCCATATACTGTCTTAATTTGGATTCTAATTTTTCTCCACCCACCGCTAATAAAAGTGAAACCAGAAAAAAACGTGCGCCACGTCCAATAAAGGATGCCACAACAAAGGGTAAAAACATCATTTGCAATGCACCCGCCGCAAGGGTAAAAACCTTATAGGGTATGGGGGAAAACCCAGCTATAAATATCGCCCAAAAACCCCAGTCTTTAAACCAGTTTTCAGCCATCAGATACTTATTCCAGTAATGTGTTTCCTGTAGCCAGGGAGAAATTGAATCAAACATAAAAAAACCAATGCCATACCCTAACATTCCACCTAATACAGAAAAAATGGTGGTAAAAAAAGCCAGCCTGAACGCTTTATCAGGCGTAGCTAAAGCCATAGGTGCCAACATCACGTCTGGCGGTATGGGAAAGAATGATGATTCGGCAAAACTTAATGCATACAAATACTTGCTGGCATGTTTATGTTTAGCCCAAGTCAGTGTTTTATCATATAATTTTTTAAACACTACCCTCTTCCTGCTAAAAATGGCACAAAACTCACTGACTCTATAATTTCATCTTCATAGCCTGTCTGCGTTCTGATTATTTTATGTAATTCTTGTTGACGAGTACCTACAGGAATTAACATTACACCCCCTACAGCCATTTGTTGTAATAATGTTTCAGGGATTTTAGCAGGAGCAGCTGCGACCAGAATGCCATCATAAGGTGCCTGCTCTGGCCAACCCCAACTGCCATCATTGTGCTGAAAACTGATGTTTTTTAATTTTATATCCCACAAATGGTTTTTTGCTTTTTTTAACAAGGAACCAATCCTCTCTACTGAATACACTTTTTCAACTAATTGAGCTAATATCGCTGTTTGGTAACCACACCCAGTACCTATTTCTAATACTTTAGATAAGTTGCCTTCTGCCAACAATAATTCTGTCATTCTTGCCACAATATAAGGTTGCGAAATAGTCTGGTTATAACCAATAGGTAATGCGGTGTCTTCATAAGACCGACTCGCCAACGCTTCGTCGACAAAGATATGTCGCGGAATATTACTCATGACCTGAAGAATATTATTATTTTTAATGCCTTGCTGTTTTAACCGATCGATCATTCTCTCGCGTGTTCTACGCGATGTCATGCCAATACCTTGTAAATTATGATTCACTACTTAAGCTCCTGAATCATCCATTGTTTTAAATCATCCATTCTGTCATATCGTGTTAAATCCAATTGTAACGGTGTGATTGATACATAACCTTGATTGATCGCATTAAAATCAGTACCTTGCCCTGCATCTTGTTCTTTACCTGGGGGCCCCACCCAATAAATTTCTTTACCACGGGGATCGGTTGATTTAATAACAGATTCAGCTTTATGCCTTTGTCCTAGCCGTGTTACTTGAAATCCTTTTAAATCAGAAAAAGGAAGGTCAGGCACATTTACATTTAACACTGTATCTTTAGGTAATGGCAGCTGAACAATTTTTTCAAATAAAAATGTAGCAACCCGTGCCGCACAATCAAAATATCTTGCTTGATTTGATGCCAAAGAAATTGCCACAGCGGGCAAACCAAGAAAGCGACCTTCTGTTGCAGCGGCTACTGTGCCAGAATAAAACACATCATCCCCTAAATTTGCACCATGATTTATACCTGCAAAAACCATGTCCGGTGTATTATCTAATAAGCCGGTAATAGCCAAATGCACACAATCTGTTGGTGTCCCGTCAACATAAATAAAACCATTGTCAGCTTTCTGTGCTCTTAATGGCATTTCCAATGTCAGTGAATTACTGGCTGCACTTCTATTTTTATCGGGAGCAACGACAGAAATATCTGCCACTTTGGATAACGATTCAGCCAAAGCACACAAGCCTGTAGCCAAATAACCATCATCATTACTTAATAGAATGTGCATAAATTATTAAAACGCTATAAAATTGGGCATTTTAGCAAATAACAGCTTATCCAGCAGATATATCATGGTTAAAAAAACATTCTGTTGCAAAGACTCCGATTTATTCCGATCCACTATAGGCGAAGTTAAAGCCGTAAAAAATAATAAGCTATTGATAGAGCCTGCAAACAAGCCAAAACCCTATCCACAAACTCAGTTTCAAAATAACAACAGCCATTTTTTAGACCCTAATCATTCAGAAATAGAAAAACTTGAACAGGAAGATAGCGTCTGTTTTATCGCGCCAGGATTGCAAAAGAATGTCCTAAAAAAATTAATAAAGGGGGTTTTTGGTTTAGATGCATCGATTGATTTACACGGATTAACAAGCCGAGAAGCCAATATTCAATTATCTCGCTTTTTACAAAGCAGTATTGAAACAGGCTGTCGTTGCATTCACATTATTCATGGCAAAGGATATCGTTCAGCAAATAAGCAGCCGATATTAAAAAATGATATCAATGTTTGGTTACGACAATATAAAGAAGTATTAGCATTTTGTTCCTCCCCTCAAAAAAAAGGTGGCACAGGTGCGGTTTTTGTATTATTAAAATTATCAGAGAAATATGGAGAATAGGATAACTCCCAGTATTAAGCGATAGATTACAAAAGGAAACATACCTACTTTATTTAATAACTGTAAAAACCAGCCTATAGAAAAATAAGCCATAATCGCTGACACTAGGGCGCCTATTAAAGCCATATCCCAGATTAAGGGCTCAGTGGTTTTATAAAGTTCAAGTCCTTTAACCATCCCTGCTAAGGCAATAACTGGAATGGAAAGCAAAAAAGAAAACCTGGCCGCAACTTCTCTGTTTAAACCTGTGATTAAACCTGCTGTTATTGTTATTCCCGAACGTGATGTACCAGGAATTAAAGCAATCGCTTGAAACAAACCAATAATGACAGCATCAACCAAGGTAATCGTTAACCGTTGCTCTTTTGCCTGTCTTGCAGAAATCCAAAGTAATAAGCCGAAAACAATGGTGGAGGTGGCAATAACCAAAGGTGACCTTAATACCGTTTCAACAAAATCAGGCAGTGTTATACCAACCAAGCCAACGGGTATAGTCCCTAATATGATATACCAGCAAAGTCTAGCATCGTTTGTCATGCCTTTGCCGCAAATTGAAACACTCCAAGCTGTAATAATTTGTATTAAATCTTGACGATAAAAAGCCACTACTGCAGCTAATGTACCCACATGAACAGCCACATCAAACGCTAAACCCTGATCTTCCCAGCCAACTAAAATAGGTAATAAAATCAAATGTGCAGAACTGGAAACAGGTAAAAATTCTGTTAAGCCTTGTAATAATGCCAAAACAATGGCTTGAAAAAAATCCATAGTCAATCTGCTTAGAATTTAAAAAAACAACATAGTACCTGAACCTTATATATTTTTGCTAATATTCCGCATATACACTCCAAGCAATCAAGGCTAATTTGTTCTGCATTTCCACCATCCTTGGCGGTCAGCAGAGATTGTTCCAGACAATCTGGAATAAGGGGACGCTACCCTTTTTTGTGGAATAAGGGGACGCTACCCTTTTGGGGAATAAGGGGACGCTACCCTTTTTTGGGAATAAGGGGAATAAGGGGACGCTACCCTTTTTTAGGTCTACCCACCACCACCCCTTTAAAACTCAAATCTCTACCAATCTGGGAATAAGGGGACGCTACCCTTTTTGGGGTGAATAAGGGGACGCTACCCTTTTTTAGGTCTACCCACCCCTTTAAAACTCAAATCTCTACCAATCTTATCACTCAGATTTTTAATAAAATTATCACCTCCGCAAGGTAAACCTTTGGGGAATAAGGGGACGCTACCCTTTTTAATGGGGAAT
>QPIL01000084.1 GCA_003666325.1 Methylococcales symbiont of Iophon sp. n. MRB-2018 | reverse complement strand
TTGAGTCTTGAGTCTTGAGTCTTGAGTCTTGAGTCTTGAGTCTTGAGTCTTTAGTCTTTAGTCTTGAGTCTTTAGTCTTTAGTCTTTAGTCTTTAGTCTTTAGTCTTTAGTCTTTAGTCTTTAGTCTTTAGTCTTTAGTCCTGAGTCCTGAGTCCTGAATCTTTTTTAAATGTTAACTACTTATTGATACCCCCTATTTTTAGTTAGCTAATAAGGTGATAATATGGGTGCTAGATTGGTGTGTTTATTTGTTGGATACGGTATTACCTTCATTCCAACATTTTTGATTTCCTAGGGACTTTCCAAGCCTAAGGCTAGTCAAAATATTTCGGTGCTATTCCTCTTTATGATTTTATCGGGTAAAAAAATCTGTAATTATAATTGTTTACACTCTGTTTGGCATGGACCCAAAAAAAATAATTATTACACCCTCTTTATAGTGTTATTATTTTTTGTATTTGGTATAAACTATCCAACACAATTATAGTTTTTTTTATTTTAATTATCGACTCTAAACTCATGCCATCATTTGATATTGTTTCTGAATTTGACGCACACGAAGTGCATAATGCGGTCGACCAAGCTAATAAAGAGGTCTCCACTCGTTTTGATTTTAAAGGTTCTGATGCAAAATTTGAATTGCAAGATAACAGTATTCTGATGAAAGCCCAATCTACATTTCAATTACAACAAATGTTACCTATACTGTTCTCTAAAATGAGCAAGCGCGGTGTTGATATTGCTTGTATGGAGTCTGGCAATATTCAAGATACGGGTAAAACAGCTCAGCAACCCATTACTTTAAATCAAGGCATTGAAACCCCTGTCGCCAAAAAAATTGTTAAATTAATTAAGGATAAAAAGCTAAAAGTTCAAACAGCCATTCAGGGTGAAAAACTCAGAGTTAGCGGTAAAAAAAGAGATGATCTACAACAAGTAATTGCTTTTCTAAAGTCTGAATACTCCATTGAGTTACCTTTGCAATTTGAAAACTTTAGAGCTTGAGCCATTTATTTTATATACCTTTTCCATACAAAATAACTAACTAATGCCAGCGATAGCCAAATGGTAACTAATGGCCCTACTACGCCATCATAATAATCACTAACTAGATAATAGTAAGGTGAGCTTTTATTGGTGTCAAAAAAGTCCTTGCCTATTTTTATTTGCCAGACCCAGGCCGCATGGCAACCGATACATATCCCTATGCTCTCTTTTATTTGGCTTCTAATTGTCACCAATAATATACCGACAACAAATAAGCCAATAAATGCCGATGTAATTTCTGGGTTTAAAACATTGGCAAAAGCCTCTGCCATTAATTGAAAACCACTACTTATTGATAATTCTTCATGTGGAATTTTGGTTTTGGTTTTTACAAAATGAAAAGCCGCATAATAGCTTGCACTGATTACAGTAGCTAAGACAACCATCATTTTTTTCTTTAGCCCTGCAAATAAAATACCACTAAACAAAGACTCTTCAGCTAATGAAATAAGTATGGCTAATAATAATGCTAGTCCAACTCTGATAATTATTTTACTTATCGTCCATTCTTTGTCTGTATCAAACACACTCACTTCAAGACCGTATAAAACCAGCATAACGGGTAACAAAGTTATTAATCCTAATACCAGTCCTTGCATAATTTGTTTTATAAAAACAGTTTTCGATGCAAAACCAATATCTGCCCAAGTCAACTTCAGGTAATGTCTTAATGGAAATATACTGAATAGCAATAGTATTTGAGTGCCTTTACTCACTATTTTCCGCAGGGTAATAACATCGCCTGCAAGTACAAGAAAAAAGTAACTCAAAAGCGATGAAATCACTGCAAAAAATAGCAAGATAAATAAAGGAACTAATGCGTAATAAGCTGTTTTTATCACTTTGCTGTACCTATTATTAGAGTTATCCATTACAAAAAATCACCCCACAGCATTTGTACCGCGGATAACGCCGCTAATGTTACTGTTTCTGTGCGTAAAACTCGATTCCCTAGTCGGACTGAAATAAAACCCGCAGCTACAGCTATGTCTCTTTCCTGATCTGAAAACCCGCCTTCTGGCCCTGATAGCAGGGTCACATGCTGGTCAACAGGCGTTAACTCAACCAATGACTGTTCTGCTTGAGGATCTAAGAAAACTTTTAGCCCATTTTGCCTATCTACCCAGTTTTTTAATGCATCAATCTCATGTACTATCGGTAAAACCGTCCTGTTGCATTGTTCCGTTGCATGTTGCACGATATTTTTCCAGTGTTGAAGCTTTTGTTTTTGTTTGTTTTCTTTAAATTTGACAACACAACGCTCTGTCATTAATGGCGTTATATTATTCACGCCAAGTTCCACTGATTTTTGTACTGCCCAATCCATTCTGTCACCTCGTGATATACCCAAGCCCAGGGTAATACTCAAAGGCGACTCAACACTTCGATCAATAGCTTGTTTAATATTAATAACAACTCTTTTTCGACTCACTTCAGTAATGGTGCATAGATACTCCCCTCCCTGCCCATTAAACAAAGTAATTGCATTTTCTTTTTTTAAGCGTAAAACAGTCCGAACATAATGGGCACTGTGTTCTTGAAGCCCAATCTGCTGTCCCACATTTAAGGGGTGAGGTATAAATAATCTTGATATTCGCATAAGCTTATGGCAAAAAAAAGGGGCATAAAATGTCCCTTTAATTCATCACATTTTTGAACTGGATTTAATATCGATAATGATCTGGCTTATAAGGTCCATCAACTGGTACATTAATATATTTCGCCTGTTGTACTGTCAATTCGGTAAGATTGACACCTAATTGTTGCAGATGTGATCTTGCCACTTTTTCATCCAGTTTTTTCGGTAATATATACACTTCATTTTTATAGTCAGCGGCGTTATCCCATAATTCCATTTGAGCTAACACTTGATTACAGAAAGAATTAGACATAACAAAGCTTGGATGACCTGTTGCGCAACCAAGGTTAACCAAACGTCCCTCTGCCAATAGAATTAAACGTTTACCATCAGGAAAAATCACATGATCAACTTGGGGTTTAATATTTTCCCATCTGTACTTTCTCAGTGCTGCGACTTCAATTTCTGAATCAAAATGACCAATATTACAAACAATAGCATTATTTTTCATCGCTGCCATATGGTCATGGTTAATAATATTAAAGTTGCCCGTTGCCGTGACAAAAATATTAGCTAATGGTGCTGCTGCTTCCATAGTCACCACTCGGAATCCTTCCATAGCCGCTTGTAATGCACAAATAGGGTCTATTTCTGTGACCCATACTGTTGCACCTAATCCTCGTAAAGATTGCGAACAGCCTTTGCCTACGTCACCATAGCCACATACTACTGCAATTTTACCAGCAATCATCACATCTGTTGCTCGTTTAATACCATCTACCAACGATTCACGACAGCCATACAAGTTATCGAATTTAGATTTAGTGACTGAGTCATTCACGTTAAAAGCAGGGACTTTTAATGTTCCATTTGTCACCATTTCATATAAACGCAATACCCCCGTTGTAGTCTCTTCTGATAAACCTTTAACATCGGACATCAATTCTGGAAATTTTTCGTGCATCATAATGGTTAAATCACCACCATCATCCAGAATCATATTAGGACGCCAGCCATCAGAGCCTATAATGGTTTGTTCCATACACCATTCGGCTTCTTCTTCAGTTTCACCTTTCCAGGCAAATACTGGAATACCAGATTCAGCCATCGCTGCTGCTGCATGATCCTGCGTTGAAAATATATTACATGATGACCATCTAACTTCAGCACCTATTGCAGTTAATGTTTCTATCAATACAGCAGTTTGTATAGTCATGTGTAAACAACCTGCAATTCGTGCTCCTTTTAAAGGTTGTTGTGCGCCGAACTCTTCTCTTAGTGCCATTAGCCCTGGCATTTCTGTTTCTGCAATACTGGTTTCTTTACGACCCCAATCAGCTAATGAAATATCTGCAACTTTATAATCTTCTGAACTCATGGTTGTATACTCTATCCTATATACTAAATTTAAAGTCCTGCGGCGACTTTCAATGCATCTACTTTATCTGTTTTTTCCCAACTAAATGAATCTTCTGTTCTACCAAAATGTCCATATACCGCTGTTTTTTGATAAATGGGCCTCAAAAGATCTAATTGAGCAATCAAGCCTTTCGGTCTTAAATCAAAATGTTCTCTGATAATAGACACCAGTGTAATTTCATCAACTTTCCCAGTACCAAAGGTTTCAACCGCAATTGAAGTAGGTTCAGCAATGCCAATTGCATATGAAACTTGTATTTCACAGCGTTCTGCTAATCCTGCTGCGACTATATTTTTTGCTACATATCGTGCCATATAAGCCGCTGATCTATCGACTTTAGAAGGGTCTTTACCAGAGAAAGCACCGCCACCATGTCTTGCCATACCACCGTAAGTATCTACAATAATTTTACGACCTGTCAATCCACAATCACCTACTGGCCCGCCAATGATAAATTGACCGGTGGGATTGATAAAATATTTGGTGTCGGCATGTAGCCATTCCTTAGGCAAAGTAGGAAGGATAATTTCTTCCATAACCGCTTCTTCCAGCTCTTTACCACCAATATCCGGTGAATGCTGTGTCGATAATACAACAGTATCAATTGCCACAGGTTTATGGTTTTCATAGCGAAAGGTTATCTGACTTTTTGCATCAGGTCTTAACCAGCTTAATGTATTATTTTTTCGTATTTGTGCATGTCGCTCAACCAGTCTGTGTGAGTAGGTAATAGGTGCTGGCATCAATACATCTGTTTCATTGCTTGCATAGCCAAACATCAAACCTTGGTCACCCGCACCTTGTTCATGATCTTCTGAATCATCGACTCCCATTGCAATATCAGCAGATTGTTTGCCTATCGCATTAATAACAGCGCAGGTTTTGCCATCAAACCCCACTTCGCCATTATCGTAACCAATCGCACAGACTACGTTTCTAACTAACTCTTCGGTATCTACCCAAGCATCAGTAGTCACTTCTCCAGCCAGTATGACCATGCCGGTTTTGACCATAGTTTCACAGGCAATTCTTGATTTAGAATCCTGGGCTAATAATGCATCAACTACCGCATCTGATATTTGATCTGCCAGTTTATCTGGATGCCCCTCTGATACTGATTCAGAGGTAAAAATAAAATTATTACTCATAGCTTCTCTTCTTTCTTTACAGGTCTCATACTACCAATAATTCAAAAAACAACAGGGCTGTTATCTAAGGCAACTGGCAACAAACAACCTATCTAGTTTGTTTCTATTTATATACTGTGATTTGTTGGAGTCATGAAAAACAATGTATTTATACTGCTTACAAACACAAAAGACCGCTTTTGTGTCCCTTATATTGATGGTGGGCCCTCCCAGACTCGAACTGGGGACCTGCCGATTATGAGTCGGATGCTCTAACCAACTGAGCTAAGGGCCCTTATAATTGACCAATTAAATTTATTCACCTTCCAGAAAACATCTTAACCGTTCAGACCTTGAAGGGTGTCTTAATTTTCTTAATGCTTTCGCTTCAATCTGACGGATTCTCTCGCGCGTCACATCAAATTGTTTGCCTACCTCTTCCAATGTATGGTCGGTATTCATATTAATACCAAAACGCATCCGTAAGACTTTTGCTTCTCTTTCTGTCAAACCGCTCAATACATTTTGAGTTGATTCACGTAGCCCAGAAATAGTGGCTGATTCAATGGGGGAAAGCACTTTTCCATCCTCAATAAAATCACCTAAATGTGAATCTTCATCATCACCTATCGGTGTTTCCATTGAAATAGGTTCTTTAGCAATTTTTAATACTTTACGCACTTTATCTTCCGGCATTTCCATACGTTCTGATAATTCTTCAGGCGTTGCTTCTCTTCCTTTTTCTTGAATGATTTGTCGGGCAATACGATTTAATTTATTAATCGTTTCAATCATGTGTACTGGAATACGAATTGTCCTAGCTTGATCTGCAATAGAACGTGTTATCGCTTGTCTAATCCACCATGTTGCATAGGTTGAAAACTTATAACCCCGTCTATATTCAAATTTGTCCACCGCTTTCATCAAGCCAATATTGCCTTCTTGAATCAGGTCTAGAAATTGTAAACCACGGTTAGTGTATTTTTTAGCAATTGAAATAACCAGTCTCAGATTAGCTTCAATCATATCTCTTTTGGCACGCTTTGCTTTAGCTTCACCTGCAGAAAGACGTCTGTGTATATCTTTTAAGTCTGCAATGTTCAATCCCTGTGCTTTTTCTATTTCTAGCAAACCATTTTGTGCTTTTCTTATTTCAGCTTTATGTTGTTTTAAAATAGCAGAGAAATCATGCCCTTTTAGATATTGATCTAGCCATTTTGGATTTGTTTCATTTGCCACAAAAGAATCAATAAACTCTTTCCTAGGCATTTTTGCTTTCTTGACACAAATGCCTAAAATTATTTTTTCTCTTTTCCTAATCTCTTCAATAACAGACCTGATCATAGCCTGCATCTTTTTAAAATACTGAAGCACCCATTTAAATTCAGAAAAAACAAGTGCTAATGCCTCTAATGCCTGCTCAGATTTTTCTGAGCCGTAACCATTTTTTTCAATGCTTTTGGTGGCAATTTTCAGTTTCTCCCTTAGCTCATCAACTCTTTCCTTAACATCGCTGTAATCTAATCCTTTAGGTTTCTCATCATTATCACTCTTTTCTTTTGCAATCGCCGCATTAGCTATAGCGGTTTTTGGGTCAAACTCAGGTTCGTTTAGATCAATCAACGCAAGTACCAGATTATTCAAACGAACATCCGACTCTTCATCAACCACCGAGTCAAATGAATCAATGAATGAAGCCACTACCATTTTTGATCTTGCTATTGCTTCGGCAATTTGACGTTGACCTGCTTCAATCCGTTTAGCAATTTTTAATTCTTCTCCTCGGGTTAATAATTTAACTGAACCCATTTCTCGCATATACATGCGCACAGGATCAGTCGTTCTCCCAAACTCACTGTCTACTGAAGCAAGTGCAACTACTTCGGCTGCTGCTTCTTCATCATCTGATGTAACCGCAGAATCTGTTGTTAATAAAGAATCAGCATCGGGGGCAACTTCATTAACCTGAATACCCATATCTGAAATCATGCTGATGATATCTTCAATCTGTTCAGGATCAACAATATCTCTTGGCAAGAGATCGTTTACTTCCGCATAAGTTAAATAACCCTGCGACTTACCTTTTGCAATTAATTGTTTGATTTGAGATTGTTTATGCTCTTGATTCATTCTTTACCCACAAATACATTCAACTCGAAGCCCCGACAAACGAGCAATTATAACATAAAATATGCTGTCCTAGAAGTCCTTGTCTAAGTCCGACTTAGACTTTCTTTTAGAGACCTCAGCATAACTCTGGAACGGATAAGAAAAGTGATAGAACTTTTCAGGTTTTAGTCAAAATACAAGTGTAATAGTGCGCTATTGCGCGTTATTTTGGCTGAAAGATGGAAAACTTCTAGCTTTTTTCTCCGTTCATGAGTTATGCTGAGGTCTCTTTTAGTTCAAATTTTTTCTAATAATTCATTAATATATCGTTTCTTACCTAGCTCTATGACTCGTTTTAAAGCTCCTACAAATGCTTCTTTGGTGTCAAAATCGTCATTATCAGATGGAATGACTTCCATGTTTGCCAATCCTGTTAGCCATTCATGCTTTTCTGTGTCACCTCGATAGGCTTCTAACAAGCTTCCCGTATTTTTGGGCTGATTAGTCTCAATGCCGTCCAAAACTGCCAATAATCCATTTTTTGTGTTAAAACTTATCTCGTCCCATTTATCAACAAACTCTTCAATTATTTCTGCCATTTCCGGGTTTTGTATTAATAATGCCAAGACCACATGTTCTGGTTTTATTGGCTTTATTTGAAAAGCGGCAGTGTTAGATGTAATTTCCCTATCAATTGTAGCTTGGATTGATAAAACATCTAGTCCTGTGCTATCTGATAATTCATTTAGTTTTGTAATCATTTTTTCACGAAAAATACCGTTAGGGATTTTTTCCACATGCGGTTTTGCTCGTGAAATTATCTGTGATTGACCCTCTAGGGTCGCTAAATTTAACTCTTGAGCAAGAAATTCAATAAAATAATCCGACAGCATTTGAGAGTCGTGCAATCTTTTCTCAAAACCTGTCACTCCTTCCTCTCTAACTAAGCAATCAGGGTCTTGACCATCAGGCAACAGCATAATTCTGATTTGCCGACCATCTTTCAAACAAGGAAATGATTCTTGCACAGCTTTCCAGGTAGCATTTTGCCCCGCTGTATCGCCATCAAAGCAAAACACAATTTCTGACGTAAAACGAAATAATAAGTCTAAATGGTTTTTTGACGTAGCCGTTCCTAACGCAGCCACTGAGTAATGGATACCAAACTGCGCCAAAGCCAACACATCCATATAGCCTTCAACGATAATAATTCTTTCTGGCTTTGACTGCTTCTCTAATAGCTCAAAAAGTCCATACAGCTCTTTTCCTTTTGAAAAAATCGCTGTTTCAGGTGAATTCAAGTATTTAGGCATAGAGTCATCCAGCACTCTTCCACCAAAACCGATAATTCTATTTCGCTTGTCTCTAATGGGAAAAACCAATCGCCCTCTAAAGCGATCATATCGCCCGCCATTATCTTTAGCGACGACCATTCCGGCATTTATCAGTAATTCAACATCAAATTTTGAAGCAAGAATACTCCAGTCATCTGGTGCATAACCCAAGGAGAATTGTTTTGCTATTTCCCCGCTCAAACCTCTGCTTTTCAAATACTCAATCGCTTTATTACCTTGAACATGATGTCTTAATTGTTCAACATAAAATATCGCTACACGTTCAAGTATTAAATATAAGTCACTATAATCTTGTTTGTTACTTTGGTATTGACCCGCTTCCCTAGGCACTTTAATACCCACGAACCTCGCTAAATCCTCAATTGCCTCAACAAAATCCAGATGGCTAAACTCCATTAGAAAGCTAATGGCATTCCCTCCCACACCACAACCAAAGCAATGATAAAACTGCTTGTTACGATTAACAGAAAAACTCGGGGATTTCTCAGTATGAAAGGGACAACGTGCCTTGAAACTGTTCCCCGCTTTTTTTAGAGGAACATGTAAGTCTATTAAGTCAACAATATCAACTCTGAGCAAAAGCTCATCAATAAACTCGCGGGGGATCTTGCCTGCCACTACGGGTCAGCCATGACTGCTAAGGTGCAAGTCGAGCTTTAATGATCTTAGCAACGACAGACATATCTGCACGACCTATCATTTGAGGTTTTAAAATAGCCATCACCTTACCCATATCCTTAATGGATTCTGCGCCAGATTCTAAAACTGCTTTTTCAAGTAGCTCATTCATTTCACTTTCAGCCAATGCTTTAGGTAAATAATCTTGAATGACTAGCAGTTCAGCTTCTTCAATCTCGCTTAAATCTGTACGCCCCGCATCATTGAATTGCTTGATAGATTCACGCCGCTGCTTTTGCATTTTATCCAAAATAACAATCATTCGAGCATTATCAAGCTCTATGCGCTCATCCACTTCAATTTGCTTAAAAGCGGCTAGAATCGTGCGAATAACAACTAGACGTTCCTTATCCTTTGCCCGCATTGCTGCTTTCATCTCATCCTTGATGCGCGTTTTTAATTCATCCATCTACACAACCTTTTATTAAATCTGTGGGCGACCACGACGTAAATTCTTAAGTGCATAACGCTCCCGTGCTAATTTTTTTAAATGACGTTTTACTGCAGCAGCACCTTTACGCTTGCGTTCTGCTGTTGGTTTTTCATAAAACCCACGACGACGAACTTCTGACAATACACCTGCTTTCTCACACGCACGCTTGAAACGACGGATAGCGATATCAAAAGGTTCGTTTTCTCTAACTTTTACTGATGGCATTATAATGACCTTATGTATGTTAACATGCTCTTGAGCTACCTACTTAAACATAGCCAAGCAGGTGAAACTCAAAAGTGAACTCTCAATTATACTCAAAAATTTAGTTTATTCAAAGTCCAATGTATATTTTAGGTATAGAAACTTCTTGTGATGAAACTGGGGTCGCCATATATCACTCAACACAAGGCTTAATATCACATCATCTTTATAGCCAAGTCAGTATGCATAACGACTACGGTGGCGTTGTCCCTGAACTGGCTTCAAGAGACCATATCCGTAAACTAATTCCACTAATCAAACAAACCATTTCTGACAGTCGATTAATAAAATCTGACATAAATGGTATCGCCTATACTGCAGGACCTGGATTAATGGGTGCGCTGTTAGTCGGAGCAACGACAGCAAGAAGCCTAGCCTGGACATGGCAAATACCAGCTATTGCCGTCCACCATATGGAAGGGCACCTGCTCGCACCGATGCTGGAAGAAAATCCTCCCAGCTTTCCTTTTGTTGCTTTATTAGTCTCAGGTGGGCACACTCTACTTATTCAAGTTGACGGCATTGGACAATATACACAACTTGGCGAGTCTCTTGATGATGCAGCAGGTGAAGCCTTTGATAAAACAGCCAAAATGCTGGGTCTTGGCTACCCAGGCGGGGCTAAAGTAGAAAAGCTAGCCAAACAAGGCAATGATCGGTTTAAATTCCCAAGACCCATGACAGATAGACCCGGACTGGATTTTAGCTTTAGTGGATTAAAAACATTCACCATGAACACTCTGAATAAAACTGAGAAAACAGCACAAGATAAGGCAGATATCGCCTTTGCCTTTCAAAAAGCAACGGCTGAAACCTTGGTAATCAAGTGTCGCAGAGCCCTACAACAAACTCACTTAAAGACCTTGGTGATTGCCGGCGGTGTTAGTGCAAACACACAAATCCGCAACGACTTATTAACAATGACAAAAAAAGAAAACGCCCAGCTTTTCTTTCCAAGATTAGAGTTTTGTACTGATAACGGTGCCATGATCGCCTTTGCTGGCTGCCAAAGACTGCTAGCAGGACAGCAAGAAAATCTGGAAATATATGCCAAACCACGCTGGTCTATTGCTACTCTAAAAAGATGCTGATTTTCTATTTTTCCATTCCGCTTAAACCAAATACTACTCTTCTTCCCCTGCAATTAGTCGCTCAATATTAGATCTATGTCGGCATAACAATATGATCGAAATCAATATAAAAGCGAGCAACAATGACATATCTCCAATAATAAACCAAACATATACTGGCGTTAAAATAGCCGCAACTAAAGCGGATAAAGAAGATATTTTGCTGATTTTAAAAACCAAAAACCAAGTTCCTACAACAACAATACCCAATATCCAATTAACACCCAAGGTAACACCTAAAGTAGTTGCAACACCTTTTCCGCCTTTAAAAGCAAAAAACAGTGGGTATAAATGCCCTAAAAATGCCGCAAAAGAAACCAATGCCAATACTTGCATCCCCACCCCCATAGATTGAGCTATTAGCACAGGTATCAAGCCTTTCAGGGTATCTCCCAAGAATGTGATTAACGCTGCTTTTTTGCCGCCTATTCTCATCACATTAGTCGCACCTGGATTACCAGAACCTTGTTTTCGAGGATCATCCAAGCCCATTAAACGACATACAATAATAGCGCTGGAAACAGACCCAACCAAATATGCAAAAGGCACTAATAACCACTCAAACATTTTACCTCCTAATAATCAGACTTGTATAACAACGACATTTCCCCGATACTTGTACCGCAGAACTTCATTTTAACTGGAAAACTTAATGGACATCATTTTTTTAGGCGCATTAGAAGCAGCCACCATCATAGGTATTTATGACTGGGAAAGAGAAACCAAACAGACTATTGTGCTTAATATTGAAATGGCTTTTGACACAACAAAAGCCGCTGAAACAGATGACATCCAACACACACTAGATTATAAAGCAGTCTCCGAACGTGTCGTTTCTTTTGTTGAACAGAGCGAGTTTTTTCTAGTTGAAAAGTTAATTAATGAAATAGCCAATATTTTATTGACCGAATTCAACACCCCTTGGGTAAAAATCACCCTCAATAAAAGAGGGGCCATCAGCCGTGCTAAAGATGTTGGTATTATTATCGAACGTGGAGAAAAATAACTGATGCCTATTGGTTTTATTAGCGTAGGAAGCAACATTGACAAAGAGATCTATATCTCCTCCAGTTTACTTGCGCTAAAAAAAGAATTTGGTCAGCTAGTCATTTCCAGTCTTTACGAAACTGAAGCCGTTGGCTTTGAGGGCGATGACTTCCATAATTTGATTGTGCAATTTGACTCAAATATTCCTGCAAAAAATATTGCCAAGATTCTCAGAAAAATTGAACTGGAAAATGGAAGAACCCGTGACAGTAGAAAATATGCTGCCAGAACACTAGACTTAGACCTTATTCTTTACGGCAATCAAATTATTAGCGATGGCCGTTTGCAAATACCACGCGATGAAATTGAAAAATATGCTTTTGTACTTGAACCTTTAGCAGAAATTGCACCTAAGCTGTTACATCCTATAAGCCATATAAAATATGCGACATTATGGGCTGATTATGACAAATCTAATCTAATGCAGAGGATTATCTCTGCAAATTTTGAAATTTAAACTATTTTGAGACCTCAGCATAACTCTGGAACGAATAAAAAAAGTGATAAATTTTTTCAGGTTTTAGTCAAAATACAGTGTAATAGTGCGCTATTTTGGTTGAAAAATGGAAAACTTCTAGCCTTTTTTATCCGTTCATGAGTTATGCTAAGGACTCATTTTACCAACATTAATAAAATACAATGAACACACAAAATCATAAAATATTAAACACCTTCCTTATCACACTTACTCTTTTGCTCAGCATCAGCATTAATCAGGCAAATGCTACAGAAAAAGAAACTGACAATAGTGTAAAAACAACTGCCATTAAAAAAGAATCAACAAAAGTTGCATGCCTTAAGTTTGCTCAATTAAAACCCGCGGAAAAAAAAGTATATACTAAATGTATAAAACACACTTATAACAAAGGACGCTGTTATAAAAAAGTCAATTTATGCCTTAAATAAAAATGAATTTTAAACACTCTATAGCTAAAAATACGGCTATACTTTTTTGCTATAAGGTGAGCATTGCAACTTATACTATTTTCAAGAATAAATGGTGTGCTTATTTTTGTGCATTGTGTGTTTATAAAAAATCTAAGCTTACTTATTGAAACCTCAGCATAACCCATGAACGGATAAAAAACTTCAAACAAAAGGCAATAGATGTCTTGCCTGCGGGCATAGACTTAAGCAAAGTTGATATTTGCTTTCAAGATGAAAGTAGCGTTGGACAACAAGGCTCTATTACCAGAATGTGGGCAGAAAAAAGCACTAGACACTAGAGCAACAAGACAGCAACAGTTTGAATACGAATACATTTTTGGTGCTGTATGTCCAGCTAAGGATAAAGCACTAGGTCTAATGCTAGCAGTCGCCAATACTGCTGGCATGGTTAGAACATCTAAGGTTAATATCTCACGCCACAGCAAAAGATAGACACGCTTTGGTTATTATAGATAGGGCTGGATGGCATATAACCAAAGCAATTCATTGTTTTAGCAATATTACGCTATTGCCATTACCACCTTATTCTCCAGAGCTTAATCCAGTGGAGCAACTATGGCAGCAGATAAAACAAAGGTTTTTGTCAAATACCACATTCCAAGCCTGTCCCCATTATCTATCTTCTTATAGTGTTATTATTTTTTGAATTTGGTATAATATGAGTGCTAGATTGGTGTATTTATTTGTTGAACATGGTATAAGATCCGCTTCACTCCCTCCGTCATTCCTGCATGTTCTAAGCAGGAATCTAGGTGTTTAAAACTAGATTCCCGATAAGAGGGGCGAACGGCCGCTCGCCCCTACATGTCCAATGTAACAAAAACACCTGTGTGATTTTTACCCATCATCGTGTCCGCTTCCCAATTACTTCACTCCCTCCGTTATTCCTGCATGTTCTAATCAAGAGCGGTAGGGTGCGTTTGCCCAGAGATGGTGGAAATACAGTAAGATTGTTTGGAACAATCTCTGCGGACCACTAGGGATGGTAGAAATGCAGTAAGATTGTCTGGAACAATCTCTACTGCCCGTCAGGGATGGTGGAAATGCAGGGCGAGCGACCGCTCGCCCCTACATGTCTTCGGGAATGATGTGTGGTAACAGAGGTTTCAGTTACTTTAGTCCTTACAAAAAAAAACCCAAATCCATTGCTGGACTTGGGCTGCTATTAAAAGCTTGGCAATTCCCTAC
>QPIL01000121.1 GCA_003666325.1 Methylococcales symbiont of Iophon sp. n. MRB-2018 | reverse complement strand
GCTGAAACTTGTTTTAATGTTTTTCCCCCCCATTCTCCATTTTCAATTTTCAATTTTCCATTGTCAAAGATATTCTGCAAATAGCTTTCAAACAGTTCTTTGGTATTTTTAAGGTTTTGTTCGGTATTTTGTTTGGCTTTGTCTATAGCCGAGAAGGCTTTATCTAAAATGGCGACTATGCGTTTTTGTTCGGGGAGGGGTGGGAATGAGATTTGTATTTTTCTAACTTTTGTCATTGAAACAAAATCAATTGTTGTTTTTCCACTGACATTTAATAACTTTTTCTTTAAAGTTGAGGAAAAATAAAATAAATATTCAGACAATAATTGGTTGTTGTTTTTAACGACTAAGCCATTAAATTGTTGATTTGTTGTTAATTCAATTTCTGTAATTGCAAATTCGCCAACTGAGGCAGTACAGCAAAGTAAAATAGATTTTTTTGGTAAAAGTTTTATTGAGGTGCTTTTGAATCCTTCATTTGTTATTTTTTGATTTGTATAATTAATAATTCTACCTTGGATTCTAATATCATTAATTGTAAACCAATTGATAGTTCCATTTTTCCAATATTCTTTCTTCCTTTTTAAAGGCGTAGAACCATTGAAAATATCACAAACCTCCCCCAACTTCTTAACCTCCCATCCCTCAGGCAACGGCTTATCTTTACCCATCATTTATTCCCTAAAAGGTGCTGAGGATTTTTACTACTAATGACTTTTTTACCCGTCTGCTTTTCAATTTCAAGGCGGGCTTTTTTAGCAACGCCACCGCCTTTTTTAGCAATAATTTTATTTTCATCCAAACCGTCTGGCTGTTTTTGTTTAGAGATTTCAGTGGTTGAGGCTTCTGCTAACATATTAAGCACTAATTCAAGATTGCTCATATTGTCTCGTAGGTTTTCTTTTTTTAAGCCTTTGAGTTTTTTATAGTCTTTAATGGATTTTCCCGTCCATGCTTTGGTGATTTCATCGCTTAAAATGGCATATTCCAAACCCTCTTTAACGCCTCGTTCTTGCCATTCATCGGTTAATTCTTTTCTGACTTCTATGGATTTTAAGCGTTGATTGATCCACGCTTTGGAATAGCCTTTTTTCAGATAAGTTGCCATTGCTCTATCAAAAGCCAGTTCTGGATCTTCGGTCTCTTCTATTCTTTCTGCTCCAACTTTTGCAAGCCATCGCTTAAATGGCTCTGCTTTGGGGGATGGGATGGATTGAATAATGCGAAAAATACCTTCTGTATCAGATGTTTGTATTTTTCTGAATTTCCCATCAGAAGCTATCATTTTAACTGGGGTACAAATTGTACCCCAGTTGCTATCCAGATCTGCATCTCTGGACTTCATTTTTTTTATATACTGCTTTACATCTTTACTTGCTGACAAGACCTGAACCACATCTTGAACCGAAAAATACCAAAGTTCTTTTTTCTCATCCCAATGGGTTCTTATTTTTTGATCTTGAAATAATTGAATTTTATTTTGTTTGCTCATTTTTGTTTCATTTTCCATTTTCAACTTTCAATTCGATAAAAAACCTCACCCATCCTGTCAATATGATCTAAAAAACTTGCATTTTTGATATTCTCAAATAGCTGGATGTCGCATAAATAAGGTAAATCGCTTTCAATAATTTCGTCAATTAAGTCTTCAATCTGATGGGCATTGAGTTTAGAATTTTTTAAAACCAAGTCTATATCACTATATTTTGTGTAGTTATTTTTTACTCTTGACCCGTAAATAATGACGGAGCCTGTAGTTAGATAACTTTTAAAAATAGCTTGCAATATCCGTATATGAGCGGTACTTAATCCAAAGCTCATTGGTTTAAATCATGTTCGATAAAGTCAATATAAAACTTTTCTAAATGAGAGAAATAAGTTTCTTTTAAAGATTTTATAGTTTTGTTGAAATCGGCAAAATTATAAGTATGACTCAGCAAATTTCTATCATTTATCATTGCCAGCCAAACATCTACATTGTCAATGTATTTACTACTATAAGCCAATTTTACGACATATTTGGGGCTGATTCTGTCAACAATAATGCCATCATCTTGCATTTTATCTTTGAGTACTTTCCAAGCGAGATCAAGGGTAAACTCAAAGCGTTTAATAAGCCCTTCTTTTTCTAAATCAGACAAGGTTAAAATATCTTCATTTTCCTCAATAACAACGCGCAATAAAGTAAATGCTTTGGCGTAGTTTTGCAGTCTTTGCTTCCACCTAATGTCTTTTTTTTCAGTCATAATAATTCCTTGATTGTTTTTAATAGAGCCTCACTTTCATGGTCTAATTTTGTCATATTTTTTAAGATTTCTTCTGCCATTCTCAAGGGTGCTTCTTCGGGTGTATTTGGATTTTTAACGGATAAATCAAAGCTATCCTGATCAAGTTTGGCGATGTCCAGTGTCCATGAATTTTCACTCTCAGCGTTGGTTTTTTGTAATTGGATAAATTCAGCCAAGTCTTGCTCATTGAGCGGATTGGTTTTACCTAGGTTTCTGTCCAGATTGAGTTGATAAAACCAAGTTTTAGTTGTTGCTTTGCCTTTTTCAAAAAACAAAACAATGGTTTTTACCCCTGCACCGGTAAAAGTGCCACCGGGTAAATCTAATACTGTGTGCAGATTACAACTGCTTAATAGCTCTTTGCGTAAGGCAATGGACGCATTATCTGTATTACTCAAAAAGGTATTTTTGATAACAATGCCTGCTTTTCCGCCTGCTTTTAGGATCTTGATAAAATGCTGTAAAAACAGAAAAGCGGTTTCACCGGTTTTGATGGGGAAATTTTGTTGTACTTCGGCTCTTTCTTTGCCACCAAAGGGTGGATTGGCTAATACGATGTTATAGCGATCTTTTTCTTGAATATCGCCTAAGTTTTCGGCAAGGGTGTTGCTGTGGATAATGTTTGGGGCTTCTACACCATGCAAAATCATATTCATAATGCCGATGATATAGGCGAGTGATTTTTTCTCTTTGCCGTAAAAGGTATGGTTTTGTAGGGTTTCGCTGTCTTTGGTAGAGTGTTTTTTGCTGGCTCGCAAATATTCAAAGGCTTCAACCAAAAAACCTGCTGAGCCTACCGCACCATCATAAATGGTATTGCCAATTTTTGGGTTAACGACTTTGACAATAGTTTTAATCAAGGGGCGTGGGGTGTAATATTCACCACCATTACGCCCTGCATTGCCCATGTTTTTTATTTTGCCTTCATACAAATGGCTCATCTCATGCTTTTCATCATGGGTTCTAAAACGCAGTTCATCAATCAGGTTGACTACTTCGCGTAAGTTGTAACCACTTTGAATTCTATTTTTCAGTTCATTAAAAATCTCGCCAATTTTATATTCAATACTATTAGCGTTATCAGCGTTGAGTTTAAATTTTTTAAGATAGGGAAATAATTTGGTATTGACAAAATCAGCAAGGTCATCACCCGTTAAAGCGTTATGGTCAATGCTTGTTTTCCCATTGGCGTTTTTCAGCTTGGGGGCTGCCCATTGAGTCCATTGAAATTCATCAGCAATAATTTTGCTGTAGCTTTTAGCAGAAAGTTCGGCGGCAGTTTGTTTGTCTTTTTCCAGATCATCCAGATATTTTAGAAACAACACCCATGAGGTTTGCTCCACATAATCCAGCTCGCTACCACAACCTGCATCTTTGTGGAGTATGTCATCTATGTTTCTAAAAGTTTGTTCAAACATGGGTATCCTTCATTTGTTTGTTTATATCCTTCGTGCTTAGGTCGGGGGGCTAACTTATTGTTAACGGGAACGAGTCCCCAGTAATTATTATACATACACGGACTATAATGCCTAGTAGAGACCTCAGCATAATTTATGAACGGATAAAAATGGCTGTATTATCATAAAAAAACAGCCTATCCCCGATTGCAGACAATTATTCTACCAGAGCAGGTTTTCTATAGGACTGGCTTAATTGACGAGGTTTAAAAAAGGCGGCACAAAATAGATAAAATACTTAAGCAAGGTCGAGAAATAGTTTATTATCGTGTTGAATTAACTATAAAAAAGAGGCTGTTATGAATAAAATACTTAGCATTAGCGCCCTGTTGCTCGGGGCTATCATCGTATTATTTGGTATGCTAAATTTTGACGGTGATAGCGATACATGGGTGGCAATCAATGTTTATAACACCATTGTTTTTACGATTTTAGGCATGACCATGCTACAAAAATCTAACCCAATCGCATCAGGTATGGGCGGGGTGATGTTAATAGTAGCGAGTGGCTTTTATGTTGGGGTAATACTGTCAAACCCAAAATTTTGGCTGTATGTTGATGTATTAACAATCGCGGCGGCAGTGCTTGCATCATTATTACTTTTAAAAACTGAGGAATAATAAATATCAGAGACCTCAGCATAACTCTGGACGGACAAAAAAAGGGATAGAATTTTTCAGGTTTTAGTCAAAATACAAAATACCGTTTTGAAAATCAAACCCAAGCCCAACATTTTTTAACATGTTCCACGCAACTTCCTATCTATCCTAATCGGGGCTTTGCCTCAAACCCATAAGTATTTCTGGATACTTGCTTGCTACCTTGCTACCTTTAGACTTTTATAGGTAATGTCAAAAAATCATTCAATTTAATACAATCAATGACTATTCAAAATTTTACAGATATTAAAGCACTTATTATTGATATGGATGGTGTGTTGTGGCAAGGAAACTGCCCTTTACCAGGGCTTGATGATTTTTTTCGGTGTCTTAGAAAACAAGCAATACCTTTTATTTTAGCCACTAATAATTCCAGCTTAACGCAAACTCAATATCTAACAAAACTGCGTAGTATGGGTATTGCTGTGAGTGACGATGAAATTTTAACATCCAGTATGGCAACAGCGTACTATTTGAATGAGCAAGTTATTCCAAGTGAAACCTCCTTATTTATCATTGGTGAAGAGGGTTTGCGTTTACCATTTATTGAGCGAGGGTTTAACTTAATTAATATTGATAAACTTAAAGATTGTGATCCAAAAAAGGTAAGCCCAGATTATGTAGTTTGTGGTCTTGATAGAGAAATCACTTGGGAAAAAATGGCCATTGCCACCTTATATCTGCGTGCTGGTGCAAAATTTATTGCCAGTAATGGAGATACTTCTTTACCACTTGAGGTAGGTACCGTACTAGGCAATGGTGCTATTTTAGCTGCATTACAAGCATCATCAGATATTAGTGCTATTGTTATTGGTAAACCACAAGCGATTATGTATCAGCAAGCGATAAAGTTTTTGGGGGTAGAAAAAGAAAATACCATTGCTATTGGTGACCGTTTAGATACTGATATTTTAGGTGCTGTTAATACAGGGATTCGCAGTATTATGGTTTTAACGGGTATTTCCACTGTAGAAGATTTTAAAGAGGTTGAATATCGACCTACTTGGATCATGGATGATTTACTGACAATAACAAATGCTTTACAGACATTAAAATAAGGCTGAGCGATGAATCTTGATATTTATCTTGCTATTTTTACTCTACTGTTTATCTCACTAGGCGTTAATGTTCTCGCCTTAAAGCTTCGTATTCCTTATACCGTACTATTAGTTATTGCTGGCTCTCTTTTGGTTCCATTTTCCCAGATTGAATTCTTTTCTTTTATCACTACTTTCCAATTAACCCCAGAATTATTGTTTTTTGTTTTTTTGCCAGTGTTAATCTTTGAATCAGCCTATAACATTAAGGTGCGTAATATAAAGGACAACAAAATTGCTATTAGTTTATTAGCGATAGTTGGCTTATTAATTTCTACTGTTTTTATTGGTTATGTTGGATATTGGGGATTTCAATGGTTGGGCTTTCAAATACCGTTGCTAGTGACCTTATTATTTGGCGCTATTATCTCAGCCACTGACCCCGTTGCTGTTTTGGCTTTATTTAAAGAAATTGGTGCACCGCGTCGCTTAACCCTGATTTTTGAAGGAGAAAGTTTGTTTAATGATGGTACAGCGTTTGCCATTTTTATAGTGCTACTTGATGTGATAGTGCATGGTTTTCATGGCTATTCGACCGTTTTACAAGGTTTTATTACATTCAGCACCATGATTGTTGGGGGTACATTATTTGGCTTGTTTATGGGAGGCTTATTCTCCAAATTGATAGCACGGGTCAAAGGCCATGAAAATTTAGAAATTACCCTGACCTTGCTGGTTGCACACTTTACTTTTTTATTGTCAGAAGTGATTTCTGAATACTGGATTATCAATGGACATAATATTCACATTTCTTCAATTATTGCCACTTTGATTTCATCTATGGTATTAGGCAACTATGGTCGCTTTAAAATGTCTTCAGGCGTTGAAGAGTACATGGACAAATTCTGGGGATATTTTGCTTTTGTATCAAATTCTCTGGTTTTTTTATTAATGGGTTTGCTATTTACCAGTTTGACTATTTCTTTACATATTGCATGGCTACCTATTTTAATGATAATTCTGGTGGTTGTGATTGCACGAGCCATCTCCATTTACCTATCTATTGGAATTCATAACCAATTTAAGTCTGAAGAAAAAATCCCTTTAAATTGGCAACATCTAATGGCTTGGGGGAGTTTGCGTGGGTCGCTGGCATTAATCATGGTCTTGTTGATTCCTGATAATATGACACTGCCTGATTGGCCTTATGATTTTTCTATCAAAGAATTTATTATTGCCATCACCATTGGTAGCATTTATTTTACTTTATTAGTGAAAGCAAACACCATTGGAAGAATGGTGCGATGGTTAAAAATTGATGCCTTGTTAGCTTACGAAAAACTCAGCTATCATAAAGGCAAGGCTTTGATTTATATGAATATTATAAAAAAAAGCAAAGAGCTAATGGAGAGTCGGCAGATTAGTGCAGAACAACATCAAAAATTTACCGAGTATTATCAACGAAAATACAAAAAAAATTATGCAGACTGCGAAACGCTAAATATGGATTCAACGCATCTAGCGGTAAATATGTTGCGTATTTATACCTTGGGGATTCAAATAAAAGAGTTAAAAATGCTGTTTCGTTATGATGAAGTCAGTGAAAGTATTTATAAAAAGAATCTTAATATTTTAGAAACACAAATTGAAAAAGTAGAACAAGACAGCAACAAATTAAAATCGCTTAATGCTTATTTAACCAATTGGGCAGGTGCTATTGATAAACGCTTTCGTAAGCTGTTTTTCTTGTCAGAAAAAAAAGTAGATGGAAGAGAACTTTATCTTTATTATCAAACCCAATATATTCTTATTTCTAAAGTATTAGAGGTAATGGGACAATTAAAAGACTCACATTTAATGGAAGTATTTAATGATACAAAAGCAATCAGTAATGTGACACAGATGTATCAGGGTTTATTAAAAGTGACAGAGCAAAAAATGCAAGAGGAGATAAAATCCAATCAAGATATGCTAGATTACTTAAATGAACAGTCCGCTATTTATTTATTACAAGCGGTACAAACTGATACTTTAAATGAATTGCAGAGCAGTGAAATTATCAGTAAAAAATTACAGGTAATATTGGATAAAGAACTTAATAATTGGTAATAGCTTCTAAGGAATAGAGAGTATTTTAAATCTCCTCACCCAAACCCTCCCCAGCAAGGGAGGGCTTAAGAGTTGCACCCGCCAATAGAACACTGAAGAGCTACTAGCACATTAAACACTTTTACAGATGTTTTTAGGAAATAGAGTATGAAAAAATTTATTAATAAAATTGATGATTTGCTATCAGAAAGTCTACAAGGTTTTGCTAAAGCACATGCTGATATTGTGCAGTTAAATCTTGACCCACATTATGTAAGACGAACTGAAGCTCCTACAAAATCTAAAGTGGCTTTGATTTCTGGAGGTGGCTCTGGACATGAGCCATTGCATACTGGTTTTGTCGGCAAAGGGATGTTAGATGCAGCGTGTCCGGGTCAAATATTTACTTCACCCACACCCGATCAAATGCTGGCAGCAGCAACGGTTGAAAATGGCAGAGGTGTATTATTTATTGTTAAGAATTATGCAGGCGATGTGATGAACTTTGAAATGGCAGCAGAAATGATTGATTGTGATAGTGCAACCGTTTTGATAGACGATGATGTGGCTTTGCCAAAAGATCATAGTACCGGTAGACGCGGCGTAGCAGGTACTTTGATTGTCGAAAAAATACTAGGTGCTGCTGCTGAAAGTGGAATGGGTTTATCTGCTTGTAAAATTCTAGGAGACAAGGTTAATTCATTAACAGCATCTATGGGGGTGGCTTTACATTGTTGCACAGTACCTGCATTAAAAAAGCCCACATTTGAGCTAGAGGATAACAAGATAGAAATGGGTGTCGGCATTCATGGTGAACGAGGGCATGATACTGTTGACCTAGTTTCTGCATCAGCTATTGTCGAACAAATAATGGCTGCACTTTGTGATGATCTCAAGCCATTAGCCAATCAAAAAATATTACTTCATGTCAACGGTTTAGGTGCAACACCTTTAATGGAGTTACACCTGATTTATAATTTAGCCGCTACCTTTTTAGAAAATAAGCAATTGATTGTGAGCCGGTCATTAGTGGGAAACTATACAACATCACTGGATATGACAGGCTGTTCGATAACCGTCACATTGCTAGATGGTGAAATGATTAAACTATGGGATGCCCCTGTAAACACCGCTAATTTACGCTGGGGATGTTGAACAATTGGAAATAATGGGGGAACCCGCAGCCTGTCCCCACTATTCCTTAGTATTAACAACTTGCAACATTAAATTAACGACAAAAGCAATAAACAACAACAACAATCCTAAAGCCAGACCAAATTCAAAATCACCTTTGCTGGTTTCAAGGGCAATAGCCGTTGTCATGGTTCGAGTATGGCCTTGAATATTTCCACCTAGCATCATGGCGGCTCCAACTTCGCCTATTGCCCTGCCAAAACCGGTAATAACACCTGCCAGAATGGCAAAGCGTAATTCACTGAGAATAGGGATTATTTGTTGATAAGGTCTGGCAGTTAAAATTTTTAGTGTAGTAATGAGTCGTGGATCGGCAGATTGTACTGTTACTAATGTTATATTCATAATCAGAGGCAATATTAAGCAAGTTTCACCAAGGATGATAGCGGTTTGTGTATAGAGTAAACCTAACTCACCCAATGGACCTTGCCGACTGAGAATGCCGTATAGAATAAGCCCTATCATAACTGTTGGCATTGCCATTAAAGTATTGAGGCATTGCTGTAATAATTTTTTTCCAGGAAAGCGGGTAATTGCAGTAACGATACCTAGCAATATGCCAAAAATTGAGGCAAACAAAGTGGCTATAAACGAAATTTTGATTGAAGTCCAGGCAATTTGATATATTTCAGGGTCAAAATGAATGATGAGTTGTAGGGCGGATAAAATAGCCTCAGTAAAGTAGGACATTGTTTAGCGTTGCCAGTGACCGGATTTTCCACCCTCTTTTTCAAGTAATTGCACAGACTGAATTACCATGCCACGATCAACAGCTTTACACATATCATAAATAGTTAACAGAGCTACTTGGGTTGCATTTAATGCTTCCATTTCCACCCCAGTTTGACCATTGGTTTTAACCGTGGTTTGACAATGAACACGGTTGTTTTTATCATCTACGCTTAATTGAATTTCAACATGGGTAATAGGAAGAGGGTGGCAAAGCGGAATCAATTCTGCTGTTTTTTTACTCGCCATAATCCCTGCAATTCTGGCAATACCCAGTACATCGCCTTTTTTATGTTGACCTTGACTGATTAGTTGCAAAGTCTCTGGTAACATCTCTATAAAGCCTTCGGTGATTGCGATACGTTGAGTAATGGCTTTTTCTCCAACATCGACCATATAGGCTTCGCCGGATTGATTAAAGTGGGTAAGGTCAGTCATTTTTGTGTAGGCTAGTGTTAATTGTGTCCAGTTTATAGGAATTAATTTATATGTCGATTAAAGTCCGTTATTTTGCCAGTTTAAAAGAAATGACAGGTCGTGCAGAAGATCAATTGGACTTTAGTAAAAGTGTAACGGTAAAAGAAATCTGGTATCAAGCTAATAAAGATAAAACATTGCCAGACAATATTTTAGCTGCGGTTAATATGGAATATGTCAGTTTCGACCATAGGGTAAATGACGGTGATGAAGTAGCCTTTTTTCCCCCAGTAACAGGAGGGTAAAAGTGGACATAAAAATTTTAGCAGAATCATTCGACCCTTGGCAGGAAATTAAACAATATCAAAACTCTGCGAAGAAGATAAAAGGAAAAGTAGGGGCTACCAGCATTTTTGTGGGAACCATGCGTGATTTTAATGAAGGCGACATTATTAAAGCTATGACGCTAGAGCATTATCCGCACATGACTGAAAAACAATTAGCCAATATCATTGAAGAAGCCATGCAAAAATGGCAGATTATTGATGCCTTAGTAGTACATCGAGTGGGTAATATTTTTCCTGATGATCCGATAGTTTTAGTTGCGGTATGGAGTTCACATCGAGGTGATGCTTTTGATAGCAGTCGATATATTATGGAAGCATTGAAAGCTAAAGCACCGTTTTGGAAAAAAGAGTTGTTAGCTTCAGATGATGAACGCTGGGTAGGGAAGAACAGTGATGGCTATGAAAGCAGAAGCAGGTAATTTTTTAAGATTAACGCATTCCTAGTTCCTGCGTGGGAACGAGGAGTTTATATTTTCTAATAGCCAAGCTACACATATCTCGATAAACATAAGCAGTCAACCCTTAAAAATACCATAACAATTTGATTTATAACAATAAACCAAAAAAAACCATAGAAAAATCAAGCAGTATTTGGTAAAATAACACTTATTTCTTGGTCGTTTTGCTGATAAAACATACAAACAAAATCAACCCCGCCCAGACTTTAACACCATAAGAAATCACCAAAAACCAAGAGGTTCTTAGTCTTTAGTCTTGAGTCTTGAGTCTTGAGTCTTGAGTCTTGAGTCTTGAGTCTTTCGTCTTTCGTCTTTCGTCTTTCGTCTTTCGTCTTTCGTCTTGAGTCCTGAACCTATGAAACTATAGTTTGCCATGAATTATTGATAAAACCTTGTATGGGTTGATACAGGGTTTTATAAGACATTTTTTGACAGTGTTTAATCCAAAAACCAAGATACAGATAATCAAGTTTTAAAGATTTTGCATGGTTTTGTTGCCATAAAACAGCATAGGTACCTAAGCTATAAGATGAAAATTTAGGTTCAAAAAATGTATAGACTGCGGATAGAGCATTATCCAGTAAATCAACAATAGCAACTGCTGCCAGTTCATTGTCTATGGAGAACTCAATAAATAAAGTATGACACCAATGGCTACCAAGGAAGTTAATATATTCTTCTTCCGTGGAGTTAGCCATACCGCTTTGTTGATGTTTATATTGCTGGTAGCGCATATACATCTGGTAATGGGCTTGTTCAAATTGCACAGGTTTTACAATGACTGTAGTTTGCTGGTTCTTTTTAAGGCAGCGTTTTTGATTTCTGCTAGGAATAAATTGTTCTACCAATAAACGACTTGCAATACACTCTGAACAGTTTATGCAGCGTGGTCTATAAACTTCATTACCACTCCGTCTAAAACCTTGTTCTATTAATTGGCTGTATATCGCTGTGTTTAAATGAAAAGAAGGATCAACAAAGGCTGATTGTGAATTTCGCTTATCCAGGTAACTACATGAACTTTCGGGGGTTAAAAATAAAGGAATAGAAATCATTTTGCTTGCCAAGCCTTGTCGTGAGCTTGTAGACAACAATGGCGTTTTAATAAACTGCCAAACTCTTTACGATCAATTTCTTGGGCTCCTAAACTACTTAAAAAATTGCTCTGTACCTGGCAATCTATTAATTGATAGCCCCATTGTGAAAGCTGTATAGCCAAATGATAAAAAGCAACTTTTGATGCATCTGTTTTTTTATGGAACATAGATTCACCAAAAAACACTTGACCAATAGCTACACCGTACAAACCACCAACCAGTTCATTGTTAAACCAGACTTCCACAGAATGGCTAATACCTTGTTGATGGAGATGGTTATAGGCTTGATAAATTTCTTCAGTAATCCATGTGCCTGTTTCTTTATTTCTGGGAGCAGCACAATATTGCATGACTTGAGGAAATGCCTGATCGAAAGTAATTTGGAATTGTTCTTTGCGAATGGTTTTTTTAAGGCTACGCGAGGTTCTTAGCTGGTCTGGAAATAAAACCAAGCGAGGGTTTGGAGTCCACCATAATATGGGTTCTTCTGGGTTATACCAAGGAAAGATGCCAAGTTGATAGGCGTTGATAAGCCGTTGTGACGAAAGACAGCCACCAACAGCTAATAATCCATTGGGGTCTTTAAGCGCAGTTTCAATGGCTGGAAAATCTTGATTGGGATTAGATGGATCAAGAATAGGTAGTTGCATATTAGATTACTTTAAGAGACCTCAGCATAACTCTGGCGATGAGAAAAAAACGATAGAATTTTTCAGGTTTTAGTCAAAATACAAGTGTAATAGTAGACTGTTGCGCGTTATTTTGGCTGAAAGATGGAAAACTTCTAGCCTTTTTTATTCGTTCATGCGTTATGCTGAGGTCTCTTTAAAACAAGCACCTGTATTTTGTATAGACAGATAAACACTAGCACACCCTGCCATATAGTGGGGCTATAATTGGTTTTGATAAACACACAATGCACAAAAATAGGCACTGTATCACACCATTTATTCTTGAAAATGGTATGTGTTTGTAGCTATTAACTTTCAAGATCATCCAGATATTTCTCAGCATCCAGTGCCGCCATACAGCCTGCTCCTGCTGAAGTGATCGCTTGTTTGTAATGCGAGTCGATAACATCTCCAGCGGCAAAAACACCCTCAACGCTGGTCGCTGTCGCATTGCCTTCTATACCGCTATGTACTCTAATGTAACCATGATCCATATCCAATTGACCATCAAAAATACCGGTATTTGGGGTATGCCCAATGGCTATAAAAACACCATGTACATTCAGTTTTTCAGTGGAGTCATCAACCGTGCTTTTAATCCTGATGCCAGTAACGCCCATATCATCACCTAAAACCTCATCTAATGTGTTATCCCATTTGATAATCACATTTCCATTTTTTGATTTTTCAATCAGTTTGGCTGATAAAATCTTTTCCGAACGAAATTTATCTCTGCGATGAACCACCGTCACTTCAGAAGCAATGTTAGATAGATACAGTGCTTCTTCAACAGCCGTATTACCCCCGCCAATGACAGCAACGGGTTTATTCCGATAGAAAAAACCATCACAAGTGGCACAGGCTGAAACCCCTTTTCCTTTGAATGCTTGTTCTGAATCCATGCCCAGATATTTTGCCGAAGCCCCTGTAGAAATAATTAAAGCATCGCAGCTATATTGTGCCGAATCACCCGTTAATACAAAAGGACGTACTGTTAGGTCAGCACTATGAATGTGATCGATAATAATTTCAGTATCAAAGCGTTCTGCATGTAAGCGCATACGCTCCATTAAATCGGGCCCTTGTAATCCCTCAACATCTCCAGGCCAGTTATCAACATCTGTAGTGGTAGTTAATTGTCCCCCTTGTTGCATACCAGTAATCATTACTGGATTCAAATTTGCTCTGGCAGCATAGACGGCCGCTGTATATCCAGCAGGACCAGATCCCAGAATTAATAATTTGCAATGTTTAAGCTCTGCCATGTACAGATTTCCTTTAGTAAGGGGGATTTAAGACCTTACAATTATACGTTAGTTCTATTTGTTGTAGCGAGTGAAATTATACGTTTTTCAGCCATCTAAAAATAGTTATTATAATTAATGTAAAAACTATCATTATTCATCTATAATTATGTTTTATCAAAGTTTTTAATTGGGTGGGTTTTATGGTAGCAGTGATTGAAGAAAAAACAGTTCGTGGATTACGTGAAGTCGCTTTGCTCGGTTTTTTCACCATTGCTTTATTCTTTTTAATAGCACTTATTACCTTTAGCAATGAAGATGCAGGTTGGTCGCATAGTGGCTCCATGTCTTCAATTAGTAATGCCTGTGGTGTAGTAGGGGCATGGGTTGCTGATTTTGTACTCTGTGTTTTTGGTTTGATGGCTTATTTATTCCCCATTATGTTGGTCTGGCATGGGTATCTCATCTATTCGCAACAACAGCAGCGAGGTAAGTTGATTTTAGCCATACGCTGGTTTGGTTTTATTGCCACTATTGTTTCTGGTTGTGCCATTTTTTATCTACATATACTAAGATTACAGGTTGAACTACCAGGCAGCACGGGTGGAATATTAGGGCAAGAGCTTGGAGGAATGTTCCTGATCGTTTTAGGAAACTCTGGAGCAACTTTATTGTTTCTAGCTATTTTTTTAGCGGGCATTACTCTGTTTACAGGCTTGTCATGGATTGTATTATTAGATTTTGTGGGTCGATACACCTTGCTGGCTTGTAATGGGGTATATCAACGATCTTTATCCATTTACGATATTTATAGAGATCAACGTATTCAAACTCAATTGCGCACTGGAGAAAAATTAAGCTCTAATAAAAAAGTACCAGCGGTTGAAAAAGTTAAAATTACACCGACTTTATCGCAAATAGATCTTAGCGATAGAGAATATAAAGAAAGTCAGGCTGATTTATTTGAGCCTGATGTTGTGGTATCAGGGGAATGTAATGCTTTATTTAAAGGTAAATTACCCACGCTATCACTATTAGATAAAAGACCAATAAGCGTCCAGGGTTATTCATCCACTGAATTGGAAGAAATGTCTCGTCAGGTCGAAGATGTGTTATTGGATTTTAATGTGCTTGTTGAAGTGGTTGCAGTATTACCCGGCCCCGTTATTACCCGTTTTGAATTACAACTCGCCGCGGGTATAAAAGTTAGCAGAGTGAGTGGTTTAGCCAAAGATATTGCTCGGGGCTTGTCTGTCATTAGTGTACGAATTGTTGATGTTATTCAAGGTAAGTCCGTGATCGGTTTGGAAATTCCTAACCAAGAGCGGGAAATGGTATCATTTAGGGATTTAATCGCCTCAAATAACTTTGAAAAATCCAAATCAAAATTGACTTTTGCTATGGGTAAAGATATTTCTGGTCAGCCGGTGGTTGCGGATTTAGGTAAAATGCCGCACGTACTGGTGGCTGGAACTACAGGATCAGGTAAGTCCGTTGCCATCAATACCATGATTCTCAGTTTGCTGTACAAGTCAACACCTCAAGACGTAAGAATGATTATGATAGATCCAAAAATGTTGGAACTCTCTGTTTATGAAGGCATTCCTCATCTTTTGACACCGGTTGTTACCGATATGAAAGATGCCCAAAATGCATTGCGTTGGGCTGTAGCAGAAATGGAACGACGTTATAAATTGATGTCTAAACTGGGTGTGCGAAACCTGACGGGGTATAATCAAAAAATTACTGATGCTGAAACAGCAGGGGAGCCAATTCGAGATCCTTTGTTTCAATTAACGGATCCATTGGTAGAGGAAATTCCTGCTCTTGTGAGTTTACCAAGTATTGTTATCGTTATCGACGAATTAGCCGATATGATGATGATTGTAGGTAAAAAAGTAGAAGAACTCATTGCTCGTTTAGCACAAAAAGCAAGAGCTGCGGGCATTCACCTGGTTTTAGCGACACAACGCCCATCGGTTGATGTTTTGACTGGCTTGATAAAAGCCAATGTTCCCACCCGCATTTCATTTCAGGTCTCTTCACGCATTGATTCCAGAACCATTCTTGATCAAGGTGGGGCAGAAGCTCTATTAGGTAATGGTGATATGTTATTCTTACCGTCAGGAACCAGCATTCCTATTCGTGCACACGGTGCTTTTGTCGATGATCATGAAGTGCATAAAATTGTAGATTTTCTTAAAAAAACAGCACCAGCCAATTATTTATCAGAAATTACGCAAGAACATTTTGATGCAGAGGGATCAGTGACTGGTGGAGAACAGGATTCAGAAACGGATGCCTTATATGATGAGGTCGTTCAATTTGTGACCGAAACACGCAAAGCCTCCATATCCAGCGTACAAAGACGTTTTAAAGTCGGATATAACAGAGCGGCTAGAATAATTGAGGATATGGAAGCCGCGGGTGTGGTCAGTATGCCTGAAGGTAACGGTTCAAGAACAGTTTTAGCACCTTCGGCAAGCAAAGACTAGGTTGTTCATCAACTATACCTATTCTCTATCGTTAAGCAATGCTTAACTCTCCGTTAGTTTGCTTAGAGAGTTAGTCCAACTGCTACCCAGTTATCCCATTCTTTTGAGTACAGATGATTGCCAGGCGTTTTAATAGCTAACTGATTATTTCTTGTTAGCAACTTGTCTGCTAGGCGTACCCAATAATTGCGTATGGTTTCTGGCTTATTATCTAATGCCAATCACCAAAATAAATTGCTCAGATAGTGTTTATAGTTGTGCCAACTGTTGATATAAAATTTGCGTGCTACTTGTTGCTAACACGGTAATTTTATATGAGTGCAGTTGGTGCAAATATGAATGCTAGGTGGGTGATTTATTTTGGTGATTGGTATAATGCCAAGCAAATTAAACCTAGGTGAATTCAACCCCAACGAGGTAAATATTTTAGGACTGTGGTAGGGGTGTTTGGTGGATGGGCTTGGTTTAGAAGTAAAATTATTACAATAAGGGTTAGCCTATCGCTATAATAGTGGTAGAAAGATTGGCTACTATGGTTAGTTTTTTAAATGATTGAGATTATATGAAAAAGTTTATTTTATTGTTGGCTATGATGTTTTGGACTATGTATTACACAGAAGGCGAAGGCGTTAAACAAAATCATTTTAAAGCAGTGGAATTCTATCAAAAGGCTTGTGCTTTAGATGATGGCGAAGGTTGTAATAATCTTGGGTTTATGTATGACAAAGGCGAAGGCGTTAGGCAAAGCACTCAAAAGGCCTTAGAGTATTATGGTGAAGCCTGTGATTTGGAAAGTCAATTAGGCTGTGAAAACTACGCAAAAACAAAAAACCAATAAACTAATACTGCCTTGTTAATAATCGACTCTATAAATAATTCTGTGTAACTGCGGAGGTTTTAAATATAGTTTACCAAGCGTTCTTCAAATTCAGTCATAAACCAAATTAGATAAAGTATTTAAGAAATAATGCAAACTGCAACTGAACTTTTTGGCTATAAAAAATATTGGGCTCAACGATTTGGCATAGCCCCAGAATTGCCTATGAGCCGAGATGAAATGGATCAATTAGGCTGGGATTCTTGCGATATTATTTTGGTTACAGGGGATGCTTATGTTGATCACCCCAGTTTTGGTATGGCAGTGATTGGCAGAACATTGGAAGCCCAAGGTTTTAGGGTTGGCATTATTTCTCAGCCCGACTGGCAAAGTGCAGAAGATTTTAAAGCACTAGGCAAACCTAATCTGTTTTTTGGGGTAACCAGTGGCAATATGGATTCCATGGTCAATCGTTACACTTCAGATAAAAAAATACGATCCAATGATGCCTATACGGCAAATGGGGCAGGGGGCAAACGTCCAGACCGTGCAGTTAATGTGTATTCTCACCGTTGCCGTGAAGCTTATAAAAATGTAGCACTGATAATTGGCGGTATTGAGGCTAGTTTAAGACGTATAGCGCATTATGATTACTGGTCAGATAAAGTACGAAAATCGGTGTTAATGGATTCTAAGGCTGATTTGCTTGTTTATGGCAATGCAGAAAGACAAATTGTAGAAATCGCCCATCGCCTAGCACAAGGTGAAGCAGTTTCAGAACTAAAAGGTATTCGCGGTACCGTTCATTATGTCAAACAAATACCAGCAGGCTGGACAGAAAAAGTATCGACCTCCATTGACAAACCAGGCAGCATTAATCCACCGTTAAACCCTTATCAAGAAGAACCTGCTTGCGATAAAAAACCAACGCAGTCAGGCACTGAAAAAGTGGTGCAATTTAGCCGAAGTATACCCAATAAACAGCGTTCACAAACTGTTATTCGATTGCCCGATTTTGAAGACGTTAAAGACGACCCTGTTTTATACGCTCACGCCTCAAGAGTCATGCATGGAGAAACTAACCCAGGGAATGCACGGCCTTTAATACAAAAACATGGCTCGCGACAAATCTGGATCAATCCACCGCCGATTCCATTAACGACGAAAGAAATGGACGCTGTATTTGATCGCCCTTATTCGCGTTTACCCCATACACAATACGGTGATGCTAACATTCCAGCGTTTGTAATGATCCAGCATTCAGTCAACATCATGCGTGGCTGTTTTGGAGGCTGTACTTTTTGTTCCATAACAGAACATGAGGGGCGTATTATTCAGAGTCGATCAGAAGATTCTATTATCAAAGAAATTGAAGCCATTCGTGATACCTCACCCAATTTCACTGGACATATTTCTGATCTGGGCGGCCCTACAGCTAATATGTATCGCCTCGCCTGTAAAGATAAAAAAATAGAATCTGCTTGCAGATTGCCTTCCTGCGTATTTCCAAGTATTTGCCCTAACTTAGATACCAATCATTCATCACTCATAAAACTCTATCGTAGAGCCAGAAAACTACCAGGTATTAAAAAAATATTTATTGCCTCAGGTTTGCGCTATGACTTAGCAGTAGAATCGCCAGAATATGTTAAAGAATTGGTACAACATCATGTCGGTGGTTATTTAAAAATAGCCCCCGAACATACAGAAAACGGGCCTTTATCTAAAATGATGAAACCAGGGATGGGTAGCTATGACCGTTTCAAACAAATGTTTGAAAAATTCTCTAAAGAAGTGGGCAAAGAGCAATATTTAATCCCTTACTTCATTGCTGCCCATCCAGGGACTAAAGACACTGATATGCTGAATTTAGCGATATGGCTAAAAAGTCATAGTTTTAGAGCAGACCAAGTACAAGCCTTTTTACCATCGCCTATGTCTATAGCCACTGCAATGTATCACTCAGGTAAAGATACTTTGCAAAAAGTCAGTAGAAAAGCCGATGCTATCCCAATCCCTAAAGGGATAAAACAACGCCGTCTGCATAAAGCTTTTTTACGTTATCACGACCCAAAAAACTGGCCATTGTTGAGAGAAGCATTAGCAAAAATGGGCCGGACAGATTTAATCGGGAATGGCAAAAAACACTTAATTCCCTGGTTTCAACCCAAAGGTACAGAAACAGTAAAAACGGCTAAATCCCAAAAATTTAAGACAAAATATACAACAGCTATTAAAAGCAGTAAAAGAAAGTCAAAACCCAAGCAAAGAAAGGCAAGATAGCACTAGACAGTGATAAAAATAATTGTATAATGAGCAACTTAACATTGCTGATGTAGCTCAGTTGGTAGAGCAGTTGATTTGTAATCAACCGGTCGCGGGTTCGATTCCCATCATCAGCTCCATATTCTAAAGGCCTGTAGCGTTTTTGCTAGAGGCCTTTTTTATTGCCTGTTACCCATGTAGTAAAATATCCCCCATATTTTGACTGAAAGATGGAAAAATTCTAGCCTTTTTTATCCGTTCATGGGTTATGCTGAGGTCTCAGATTATGATTAAAAAATCAATATCAAACTGTATTTTGTTTGTAGTCACTGTTTGCTTATCAGCCCCTGTTTTTGCTAAGGATGTTTCTGCCAAAGTTATGAGTTATTCCTGTAATACTTGTCATAGTAGTGATAGACCATTAACGAGACCTGATAGGATGATACTCAAGGGACAAGACGCTAATAAATTAGAAAAGTCATTACTTGACTTTAAATACGACAAAAGATTTTCTTCAATTATGGGGCGTATCAGTAAAGGTTTTACCGATACTGAATTAAAAAAACTAGCTTTGTATTTTAGTCAACTGAAAGGTGATGATTAGAATGATTTCCAGAAGAAGTTTTTGTAAAGCGAGTCTGGCATCATCGGCTGGGTTACTTATAAATGCTTGTAAACCAGTTAATATCATTACCCGTTCAGCTCCAGATGTTGTCATCATTGGCGGTGGCTTTGGGGGTGCCACAGCAGCAAAATATTTACGCAAACTTGATAGCAATATTAAAATTACCTTAATAGAACCATCCAGACATTATGTGAGTTGTCCTGGAAGTAATTGGGTGTTTGCTGGCATTCAGACAATAGAGGCGTTGACAATAACTTATGCTACATTAAGCAAAAAATATGAAATCACATTTGTTAATGATAGCGTGAGCGCTATTGATCCCGTAAAACATAGTGTTTTTTTATCAAACGGTCATCGTTTGCAGTATGATCGTCTAATTGTTTCTCCAGGAATAGATTTTCGCTGGGAAACGATTGATGGCTATAATAAAAATATAGCAAACAGTATTCCCCATGCTTGGAAAGCGGGTGAACAAACCGCTATTTTAAATAAACAATTACATGCCATGCCAAATGGTGGCACCGTTGTTATTTGTGCCCCTCCCAATCCTTTTAGATGTCCTCCTGGCCCTTACGAACGAGCCAGTATGATGGCTTATTATCTAAAAAAGCATAAGCCTAATTCAAAAATATTAATTCTTGACCCTAAGAGTCAATTTTCTAAGCAAAGTTTATTTATCGAGGGTTGGAAAAAACATTATGGCTATGGTACTGATAACAGTATGATTGATTGGGTATCTATACCCGATAACCCAGTGATACGCCTTGATGCTAAAAATAAAAGGGTCGAGACAGATTTTGGTGACCAATATAAAGCCGATGTATTAAATATAATTCCTGCGCAAAAAGCGGGGAAAATAGCTGAAAAATCAGGCCTTAGTGATGAAAGTGGTTGGTGTCCCGTTGATCATCAAACTTGTGAATCAACTTTGTATCCCGATATTCATGTGATTGGTGATGCATCCATTCAGAGTCCATTACCAAAGTCAGCTTTTGCCGCAAGTTCAGAAGCTAAGGTGTGTGCTTTTGCGGTGATTAGCAGTTTAACTAATCAAGCCTTGCTTGAGCCAGTATGGATCAATACCTGTTATAGCTTGATAACCCCTGAACATGGTATTTCAGTGGCAATGGTATACAAATTAAATAAGGATAGAGTGGTCACTAAAGTTAAAGGGGCAGGGGGGGTAACAGTAAAATCAGACCAAAAAGCGTTATATCTTGAATCGAAGTACGCTCGTCATTGGTATGACAGTATTATTAAGGATAGTTTTTTATAGCCCTTAAGAGACCTCAGTATAACTTTGGAACGGATAAAAAAGGGATAGATTTTTTTCTAGTTTTATACCATATTCAAAAAATAACTAAACCAAACAATCCCACTTTCTACTACACAAACTTCTAAAAATTGAAAACGAGAAATTGGAAATTGAAAAAAAATAAAGAGTCCGATGTTGTCTTGAAAGGCAATCTTAAATCGACTTGACTTAGTTTTGATAATTCACAGCAAATGGGTTTCCTGATTTTAGTACCCCGTAGGCAGTTTTAGAGATATGTTATTTGTTATATTGATGTTTTTTGATATTATTTGTGGAGATATATTAGGCCTTGTTCCCTTTTATAGTGAAGTGCGCCTTTGCTATCACTCCAGCTATTACGGTACCATTCTCGGTTAAATTCTAAATTGCATTAAATTCTCTGTGAATAAAAAAGTTTTTGTTATTGCACCCGCAAGATTACACATGGGTTTCATTGATTTAAGTGGCTCATTAGGTCGTAATTTTGGCAGTATAGGTGTTGCCTTAAAGGAAATAGCGACTCGACTTTCTGTCAGTCATTCAAGTCAATTACAGGTGACAGGGGCATCTGCTAAAAGAGCTGAAAAGTGCATTCGGTTTTTATCTCAAAAATTAAATGTATCTGATCAATTACACCTTGATATTGAAACGGCAATTCCAGAACATGTGGGTTTAGGTTCGGGGACACAAATGGCTTTGGCGATTGGTTCTGCCTTAAATACATTTTATCAACTGGATTTGAGTATCCGTGAAGTAGCAGAACTAACCGATAGGGGTATGCGTTCGGGTATCGGTATTGGTGTTTTTGAGCAAGGTGGCTTGGTGGTTGATGGTGGCAGGGGGGCTTTGACCAAAACGCCACCGGTGATTTCGCGTATGGATATTCCTCATGACTGGCGTTTTATTTTGGTTTTTGATGAAAATTATCAAGGTCTGCACGGTGTACAAGAAATTAACGCATTCAAGGAATTGGCTGTTTTCCCTGCTGAAGAAGCAGCAAGGTTATGCTATCTATTATTACTACAAGGGTTGCCAGCAGTTGCAGAGCAGAATATCAATTTATTTGGGGATGTTATTACCCAAATACAGCGCTCAGTGGGTGAACATTTTGCCCCTGTACAAGGCGGTATTTTTAGCAGTGCTAAAATAGCAGAAGTCATGCAATGGTTAAAACTACAAGGTTGTGTTGCCATTGGTCAAACCTCATGGGGACCAACGGGTTTTTGTGCTGTTGATAATAAGCAAAAAGCGAATCATCTGCTTGCTGAAATGGAGCAAAGATTTTCTCATTTTAAGCATCTTAAATTTGTGGTAACGAGTGTTAAGAATTGTGGAGGAAGTGTTACTATTAAAAAAGACTAAGGACTAAAGAAGTAGGGTGCGTTCCACGCACCAGAACTAAAGTAACTGGAACCTCTGTTACCACACGTCATTCCCGAAGTCTGTTATCGGGAATCTAGTTTTAAACACTTGGATTCCTGCTTAGAACATGCAGGAATGGCGGAGGGAGTGAAGCGGATCTTATACCCTATTCAACAAATAACTCTGAATGAAAGAGGTTTAGTTGCTCTGTTTGGGGTTGATTTTGTTAGTATGTTTTATCAGAAAAACGACCAAGAAATAGGCGTTATTTTACCAAATACTGCTTGTTTTGTTTATGGTTTTTGTTTAATTTATTGTTATAAATAAGATGGTTGTGTTTTTTTAAGGGTTGACTAAGTAAACTTGGATTTTATAAACACACAAGGCACAAAAATAGGCACTATATAACACCATTTATTCTTGAAAATGGTATACCCTCAGCTTTGTTGTGATTTTTCTTGTTAATTAGCATATTGCAGATACTGTGATACCATCAAATAATATTGGCATAATTTATGCTTTGTGTAGAATTTTAAGAGTTTGTAATTTAAGGATTATTAATTGGAAATGAGTAAAAAACAAACGCTAGTTGTTATCGGTAATGGCATGGTTGGACAGACATTTTTATCTGACTTGATGGCTAGTAAAATCAAAGATCAATATGCTGTGATTACTTTTTGCGAGGAACCCCGAGTTGCTTATGATCGTGTGCGTTTAACTGAGTATTTTTCAGGTAAAAGTGCAGAAGATCTTTCGATGGTTGAGGAGGGTTTTTTTGAAACCAATAATATTACGCTTCATTTAGGTGATAAAGCAGAAACGATTGATTTAAAAGAAAAGACAGTTTTATCTAAGAAAGGAATTTCTATTAGCTATGACAAATTAGTATTGGCAACTGGGTCATTTCCTTTTGTACCTCCGATTCCTGGGAATGATCGTGAAAACTGTATGGTATATAGAACCATTGAAGATTTGGAAGCTATTACATCAGCAGCCAAAACAGCAAAAATAGGCTCAGTGGTCGGTGGTGGTTTATTAGGTTTGGAAGCTGCAAAAGCACTGCAAGACTTAGGTCTTAAAACAAATGTGATTCAGTTTTCTCCTCGGTTAATGTCGGCTCAGCTTGATGATGGCGGAGCAAAGATGTTGGCTAATAAAATTGAAGCGCTAGGGATTTGTGTTTTACCAAATAAAAATACCTTGGAAATTATAGAAGGTGAGAAATGCAAAAATAAAATGATTTTTGCAGATGGTGAGGAATTAGAAACTGATCTGATTGTTTTTTCTACAGGCATCCGACCTCGTGATGAAATAGCCCGGGCGTGCGGTCTAAAATTAGGCACTAGAGGAGGAATAGCGATTAATAATCAATGTAAAACTTCTGACCCTGATGTCTACGCGATAGGTGAATGTGCAGTTTGGAATGAACAAATTTTTGGTTTGGTTGCTCCTGGCTATGCTATGGGTAGAACGGTTATTTCAGACTTGTCGGGTGAGGTTGCTAGCTTTACTGGTGCCGATATGAGTACTAAATTAAAATTAAATGGTGTTGATGTTGCCAGTATTGGTGATGCACATGCGACCACGAAGGGGGCATTAGTTTATAGCTATCAAAATGAGGTTGAAGGTATTTATAAGCGCTTGGTGGTGAGTGAAAATGGAAAAAAACTATTAGGTGCGGTATTAGTGGGGGAAGCATCAGGTTATGGAACTTTACTGCAATATTGTTTGAATGAGATAGATTTACCTGAAAACCCTGATGCTTTGATACTACCTCATCGCTCAGATGAGTCTGTGGGGCTGGGTTCTGATGCTTTACCTGCTACAGCACAAATTTGTTCTTGCTTTGATGTTACTAAAGGACAGATTTGTTCTGCTATTGAGTCGGGCTGCATGACTATTGCTGCTTTAAAAAGTGAAACTAAAGCGGCAACTGGATGTGGAGGCTGTTTGCCATTATTAAAATCGGTACTGGATAGTGAACTTGAAAGTGCAGGAATCGCCGTTAATACGGATCTTTGTGAACATTTTTCTCATACTCGGCGTGATTTATACAATATTGTTATGGTCGAAGATATTAAAACTTTTGACGATTTAATTGAACATCATGGCAGTGGTCGGGGATGTGAAATATGCAGGCAGGCTGTAGGATCAATTTTAGCATCATATTGGAATGAATATGTGCTTGAAAAAAATCATATTAGCTTACAAGATACTAATGATACCTTTTTAGCTAATATGCAAAAAGACGGTACATATTCAGTCGTGCCTAGAATGACAGGAGGCGAGGTCTCTCCAGATATGTTAATTGCTTTAGGGCAAGTGGCTAAAAAATATAAGTTATATACTAAGGTGACAGGTGGACAACGTATTGATATGTTTGGTGCTAGAGTGGATCAATTACCCTTAATATGGAAGGAGTTAATTGATGCAGGGTTTGAATCTGGGCACGCTTATGGTAAATCATTAAGAACAGTAAAATCCTGTGTGGGAAGCACTTGGTGTCGATACGGTGCTGATGACAGCATCAGTCTGGCTGTTGCCTTGGAAAATAGATACAAGGGATTGAGAGCACCGCATAAGATTAAATTCGCTGTGTCTGGATGCACACGAGAATGTGCTGAAGCACAAAGTAAAGATATTGGTGTTATTGCCACAGAAAGCGGCTGGAATTTATATGTTTGTGGTAATGGCGGTATGAAACCAAGGCATGGAGATTTGTTTGCAACCAATCTGGATAAAGAAACCTTAATTAAATACATTGATAGAATACTGGTTTTTTATGTGCGTTCAGCCGATAGAATGCAAAGAACATCTATATGGATGGAAAACATGGAAGGTGGCTTAGATTATCTTAAATCAATTGTGATAGAGGATAAACTGAATATTTGCGACAAACTAGAAGCTCAAATGCAGCATGTCATTGATACTTATCAGTGTGAATGGAAAACCACTATTGAAGATGAATCTAACTTAAAACGGTTCCGTCATTTTGTGAACAGCGATAAACACGATCAAAATGTTGTCTTTGTAGAAGAACGTGGACAAATTCGTCCTGCAAATTCTGAAGAACAAAAGCATTTAAAAATAGCGGAGGAAGTGTAATGTCTGCTAAACAATGGATAGATGTCTGTAGCCAGAGTGATCTTCAACCCGACTCTGGTGTTTGCGCGCTAGTAGAAGACAAACAAATAGCCATTTTTCAGATGAATCTGGAAAATAAAGTGTATGCAATAAATAATTTTGATCCTTTTGGCAAGGCTAATGTGCTGTCACGAGGATTAATTGGAGATATTAAAGGAGAACCCATGGTTGCCTCTCCATTGTATAAACAGCATTTTAGTCTTAAAACAGGGCAATGTTTTGAAGACGAAAATGTGAGTATTGAAACCTATTCTATTCGGATAAAAAATGGTCGTGTGGAAGTGAGTCTATGAGCAATGCTAGGAGTTATAAATATTATATTGCTGATGTATTTACTAATCAGATTTTCAATGGTGCTCAAGTAGCTGTATTTCCATCTGCTGATGGTCTAAGCGAACAAACTATGGCAAATATTGGCAGAGAAATGAGCCTGTCTGAAACGGTGTTTTTGTTCAGACAAAAAGCAACAGAAAACACTTGGAAGATGAGAGTATTCTCACCGTATGCAGAAATAGATTATACCGGACACCCTGTTATTGCAGCTGCGTATATTTTAGCAAAATTGGGCGCATTAAATTTAACTGCAACAAACACAGCATTATTTTTTGAGCAAAATGTCGGCACAGTCAATGCAAATGTTAGCAGTGAAAATAGCTGTCCAACGCTTATTCAATACAGCAGACAAGTTACACCGGTGGTTGATTTTTATGCACCTACAGATCATGAGGTAGCGGAAATATTATCATTATCAGAGCATGATATAGACAGTAAAAAATTTAATACGAGATTAATCTCTTGTGGCTTTCCCTATCTGGTAGTCCCTGTTTTTAAGTATGAAAGTGTTAGAAAAGCTCGATTTAATCTTGCAATCTGGAGCCAGTCTAGTGCGCCACAAACTGCTGCTCAAGAAATTTTATTAGTATCACCTAAAACTCCAAATAAAGATTCAGACTTTGCCGCCCGCCTTTTTGGTCCTAATATAGATATTCATCAAGATCCGCCGATTGGTTCAGCAATGGGTGCATTGGCATCTTATTTATGTTCATTTGACGCTATGAGAAAAGGAACTTATACCTATGCAGTAGAAAGGGGAGATAAAAATATAAGAAGAAGCGTGCTTAATCTGGAGTTGGATCATAAAGGCGAAGATACTTTAACTATTCGAGTGGCTGGAGAAGCGGTGATGGTTGCTGATGGAAATATGTTTGTTTAAAAGAGGCCTCAGCATAATTTAGTTAAGCTTTAAAAAGGCTTAGGACTAAGGACTAAAGTAACTGGAACCTCTGTTACCACACGTCATTCCCGAAGACATGTAGGGGCTAGAAGTAGGGTGCGTTCCACGCACCAAAACTAAAGATTAAAAGTGTATAGTTATATTTATGAAGTCTATTTTGTCTATAAGAACCAAAAATTGCAATAAAGATACGACAATACGTCGCAGCTAACAATCATTTTTTTAATATTAAGGTACTGCACATATAAAAAGAGACCTTTGCATAAATCAACCCATTGAAAAATCAAGAAACCACTCATCTGGTAAAATGACACCTATCTAAAACAACCACAGAAATATTAAAAATATCTTGAAAAAACACACAACAAACCTCATTTTCAGATGCTCTTATTGTTCAGCACAAAGGCAAAGATGGCAACAACACCCAAGACCCAGAAGTTGTCTACAATGATAAAAAGCTTGGCGAACACAATAACAAAGTCTTGCATAGAGCTTACAGAAACAACCCACTTAGCGACCAACAAAAGCAAGAGAATAAACAACGCTCATCTATTCTTTATATTGTTGAGAGAACCTTTGGACTGCTCAAGCAACATCATGGATTAGGCAAAGCAAAATATCTTGGACTAGAGCGTAACAAAACCAGAGCACAGCTGATAGCCATAAGTCATAATCTTAAAACTGGGATGAATATTTTTAAACAGATGCAAAGCCTGAAGGATTGTTGCGTCTGAAAAAAAGGAGAAAGGTAAAAACAGACAACAAAACATCAAAAAAGGTAAGAAATGAGGCTGATTTTTGAGTTTTTGGGGTGAATATGAATAATTTTAGAAAATCTTTTTTAAAAAATTACAAGAATTAAAATTGAGGTGGGTATTTGTGAATTATGCAAAGGTCTCTATTAAGATGTTTCTTTGCCAAGATTTTGCATATTTCTCAAAAACAATATATACATTTTTGCTCTGCCTAACGAGGCTGTAGAAAAACTCTTTTTTTTTAAAAAATAGTTCTTTAATATCAAGTGGTTAAAAATATGTTTTTTTTGAGAATAACGCCTACTGATAGGTTTTTCTACAGCTTGAACGCTTGAATGATTTGTTATGCTGATATTGTCTGTTGCTGAAGTGGCAAATGACTCATTGTCAATTCTTTTAAATCAAGAATATTACTAGCATTATCAATATCAATGCCTGTAATATTTCCGGCATTATCATAATCAATAACTACTCCCTTTGAAATTTCTTGACTTTCAACACTCTTTGTTAATGATAAATCAATATACAAAGAATCAGTGTCTTTATAGTAATTTAGTTTCATGGTTTATATCCTCTATCAAAAAATGCGTTATGAATGGTTGTTTTATCAGACAGTGTTACAACCCTTAAAAACTTGCCTTCTACTTCTTTCACCACACCCCAAAAACGAACACGCCCATTATCTTGTTTTTCGACCTTTAAAGGATTGTTGATAACATCAATACACCAGCATTTTTTGAGGTAATCTCGTTTCCTTAAAACTTCATTTTAAAATAACCTGTATAACTGTATTTCATTGCTTAATTTTAGCACACCGATGTAATTTAATTCAGCCTAACTATTTGTTAGCATTCATGTTATACACAAATACTGTCAAGTTTCACCACGTTGTACCATGATTTTTCCTATGTATATGTTTGTAAACATCATAGCTGAATTGATTTGTTCTAAACGGCACTTACACCTAACGACCAAATCAGCAACCCATTTAAAGGGGCAGTTTTTTTGCAAAAAACATGAGGACTTTATCCCCCCAGTCCGCGTTTATTTTTTTGTTATACATTTTTAAAGCTAGGGTATAGATTATGAGTGATTTTTTATTAAGATGTTTTTTTGCCAAGATTTTGCATATTTCTCAAAAACAATATATGCCTTTGGACGATATTCTTGAACTTTCTTTATTAACTCTTCTGAATCTTCCCAGTGTTTTACTAAGGTTGACTTTCAGTAATCGAAATAGAATGACTCATCAAGAATATCTTTATCGAAACCAATGCAAATTACCTCATAATGGTTTAAGAAGTCTTGGATTTTTGCTTTTGAAGCCTTTACTGATGAATGGTCATTTTCTAACAGAGACATTAAACCATCGCTATCACGGACAGACTTAAATTCTTCGTATAAGTCATCATGATATTGGCTAACTTGGTTATTTATTATTAAATCTAAAGTTGCTTTTGTTCTTGCGGTTTTACATTGTGAATGGATAGCTTTTTTAGCCATTCTTGCACCTACACAAGCAGATGCTAGAATGGCTATGGTTGGCAAATACGGGATAATATCAAACAAATTATTAGTCGCCCCAACCCTCTTTTTGAACAGCCATGACTCTACCTCCTAATATGATTATAGTTATATTTATGAAGTCTATTTTGCCTATAAGAACCAAAAATTGCAATAGAGATACAACAATACGTCGCAGCTAACAATCATTTATTTTTAGCAAACATATAAGGCACTAATATAAGCACTATATTAGTATATTTATTTATTGAATATAGTGAGACCTCAGCATAACTCATGAACGGATAAAAAAGGCTAGAAGTTTTCCATCTTTCAGCCAAAATAACGTGCAATAGCTTGCTATTACACTTGTATTTTGACTAAAACCTGAAAAATTCTATCGTTTTTTTCTCATCACCAGAGTTATGCTGAGGTCTCATAGTATAAGTTGTAGACTTTGCTTTGGTTTTTTAAAAAGAGTTGGCCTATAAGCCGGGTTCTGTCGAGAACAGTCATTCATCTAGACCGTAAGTCACCTTACGGCTCAAGCAATCTACCCAGGTACCGTGCGGGTCACACGTTAGCACCTCTATTTGATCTTGCTTCAGGTGGGGTTTACCCTGCCACTGCTGTTACCAGCAAGTGCGGTGCGCTCTTACCACACCTTTTCACCCTTACCCAGTCTCTGAAACTAAGTTTCAGAGGCTGGGCGGTTTATTTTCTGCGGCACTTTCCGTAGGCTTTCACCTCCCAGGTGTTACCTGGCACCTTACCCATTGAAGCCCGGACTTTCCTCCATTTTATTTTGCAATAAAACAGCGACTGCTCAGCCAACTCTTGCGCGGATTATACCTGAAAAGAATAAATCATTCTGTCTTAATCCATGCAAATAAAATCACAGTCTATGCTTAGCTGGATAACAACAAAAAAGGATAGACTAATGTCTATTAACGATGAGTAATATAAAGGTTGGAGTATCAACAACGCCTTACATTATGGGCATCTATTTGGTGGGGAATTGATGATGAATTTATCCTTGTTTTTTGGTTTTGTTTATTGGCTGAGCATAACTCGTGAACGGATACCAAGGGCTAGAATTCGCCCAGTAATGCCTTACCGTTGAAAAAAAGAAATACGAGACGGTGAAATCATAATGAATAAAAATAAAGGGGGAACTTCAGCTACCCTTATTATATAAGAGACCTCAGCATAAACTGATTGCTTTGGAGCGGAAGGTAAAAGCAATTCATAGACCTAAAAATCTATTGATTGTCTGATTTTATTTTTTTCAATGCCAGTTTTTGTTTTTTAATACGCTGCATTTTCTCGGTCTTTAATCGTTCTATTCTAATTGTTTTTTTAGCATAGCTATTTTTTGCCAAATCCGCTTTTTCTTTATTCCATTCAGCCAGTTTGTCATTGTTTTCGATAGTTTGCATGACAATGCAATCAACAGGGCAAGGTGAGACACAAAGTTCGCAACCAGTACAGGCAGAAGTGATCACCGTATGCATTTGTTTGGAGGCACCGATGATGGCATCCACAGGACAGGGTGGAAGGCATTTAGTACAGCCAATACAGTCTTGTTCAATGATAACGGCAACTTGTCGAGGTTTTTCTATGCCAAATTGTGTATTAAGCGGGGTTGCAGCCACAGCTAATAATTTGCCTAGATTAAGGATACCTTGCTGTCCTCCAGGAGGACATTGGTTGATATTGGCTTGTTGTTGGCTAATCGCTTGAGCATAAGGCTTACAGCCTTGGTAGCCACATTTTTGGCATTGTGTCTGAGGTAATAAGGCTTCTATTTGCTCGACGCTCACGCTGTTCATTGATAAAGCGTGCTTACAAGCCGTCCATCATTGCAACAATATCATTTTCTACAGTATCTATGCCTTTTAAGGAAAATCTTTCAGCTAATAATGTGAGTATATTTGCATTGAAAAATGGGGGTAAAGTTGGACCAAGTCGCAAGTTTTTAACGTTCATTGACAACAAGCCCAAGACAATGATGAGAGACTTTTGTTCATACCAGGCAATGTTATAGGAGACGGGTAGTTCATTAAAATGCAGTAAGTTTAATGATTTTTGCAGGGACTGTAAAAATAGAATAATAGAGATAAAGTCATTGCTTTGTCCTGCATCCAGTAAACGGGGAATAGCATTGATAAAACCAAAGTCCTGATCATGAAAACGGTATTTGTTGTCACCTGCTGTTAAAACAAGGGTCTTTTTGGGTAAGGCTTCGGCAAGCTGGGTGTAATAACGACGTTCTTTGTGACGCCCATCACATCCTGCCAAAACAATAATATGCTTTATATCTCCGTTATTAATGGCTTTGGTAATGGCTGGCAGTAATTCAGCTAAGGCATGATGTGCATAGCCAACACTGACTTTTCCTGCTACCAATAAGGTAGGTGCTTCAGATGTTTTGGCTTGTTCTATAAGCTGACTGAAGTCTTTACTTTGTCCTGGCTTTCTATCTGCAATATGTTGTACTCCTGGCCAGCCAACCATGCCGGTGGTATATATTTTATCTTTATAATCCTTTTTTTGTTGTTGGATACTATTGGTGCTGACTAGAATAGGGCCTTTGAATTTACTGAATTGGATGCGTTGATCCTGCCAGGCATTGCCATAATTACCAGCGAGATTAAAGAATTTTCTAAAGGCAGGATAAGCGTGAGCAGTAATGGCTTCTCCATGTGTGTATATATCAATACCAGTTCCTGCTGTTTGTTGCAGTAACTCTTTAATATCTTGCATGTCATGACCGGTAACAAGAATGCCTGGTTTGTCCCAGACATCTTTATGCACAGTCGTCGGTTGTTGATGACCAAAATGAGCGGTGTTGGCTTTATCCAGCATGAGCATGGCAGCAATGCCCATTTCCCCACATTTAATGTTCATAGCTAATGCAGAGCCAACACTATTGCCAGTTTGCAGGGTAAAGTTTAAAGCCTCATAAATAAAATGATAGAGATTTTGATTTTCTGCATTAAGCTCACGGGCATGGACGGCTAGTGACGCCAAGCCTTTTGTGGCGTATAGCAGACATTCCTGTATACCATGTAAATCTTCATCGTCAATAGTGTCTTTGTTAATAACGACAGCAGCCCCTTTTTCAACAAAGGCTTCTTGGTCGATAGTGTCAAACTGCCATTGCGCCTCTTTGGGAATGCTTGCAGAAAAAGCGAGTTTATATTTTTCTAAATAAGCAGCCAAAAAAAGTGTGCGTAGGGAGTTTCTACGTTGATTTGCCTCAGCGATTAATGCCACAAAGTCTGCCTCATCAAAATTGACATTAGTGACCATTGAAAATAAAGCTTTGGCAATAAATTGATCTGTTTTAGTTTTAGTAATGTCGAATTCTAATGACTTGTGGGCATAAAAAGCCAGTCCTTTAATGCTATACATTAATAAGTCTTGTAAGCAGGAGACATCTTCTTTTTTGCCACAGATGCCAGTAACATCACAAACAATGTTTTTTTTAGCCTCTTGACAGTGATAACAAAACATTTTTCGCCTTTAAATTATTTAACACGCATTCCAGCTTGTGCGCCTTGGTCTGGGGATAGTATCCATAAATCTTTACCGCCTGGGCCCGCTGCTAAAACCATGCCTTCGGATAAACCAAAACGCATTTTTCGGGGTTTTAAATTAGCGACTACTACGGTTAATTTTCCCTTTAACTCTTCGGCTGCGTAAGCAGACTTGATTCCAGCTAGGATATTGCGTGTTTCATCACCAATATCCAGCGTTAATTGCAGTAATTTTTCAGCACCTTCTATTTGTTCTGCTTTGATAATTTTGGCGATACGCAAATCAATCTTGGCAAAGTCATCAAACTCAATGGTGTCAGCAATAGGATCGAATTGCTTGGCTTTGGGTGCTTTGGTTTTTTGCAGATTATCTTTGGATGCTTCAACTATGGCATCAATTTTGTCAGCTTCAACCCTAGTCATTAATGGTTTGAATGGGTTAATAGCATGATCTAATAAAGGCTGGGCATCTGCTGGCCATACCTGAGGCTCAATATTTAAAAAGCTTTCTGTATTTTTAGCCAGAACAGGAATAACAGGTTTTAAATAGGCAACTAATAGACGGAAACAATTAATGCCCATCGAACAAATGGCATGCAGTTCAGCATCTTTGCCTTCTTCTTTGGCGACAAGCCAGGGCTTTTTATTTTCAATATATTGATTGGCTTTATCGGCTAATGCCATAATTTCCCGCATGGCTTTGCCAAATTCACGATTTTCATAGAGTTCCGCTATGGGTTCGTTGGCATCAATAAATCGTTGAAATAAGTCGGGTTCGGCACAGCTTGCTGATAATTTTCCATCAAAGCGTTTTTTAATAAAACCACTGCAACGACTGGCAATATTAACGACTTTTCCGACTAGGTCAGAATTAACCCGTTGGCTGAAATCATCAAAATTCAAGTCTAAATCATCAATGCTATTGGTTAATTTTGCGGCAAAATAATAGCGTAAATACTCAGGGTTTAGATGTTCTAAATAAGTACGTGCTTTGATAAATGTGCCACGCGATTTAGACATCTTTTCACCATTGACGGTTAAAAAACCATGAGCAAATACTGCGCTAGGTGTCCTAAAGCCCGCACCACTTAACATGGCAGGCCAGAATAAGGCGTGAAAGTAGATAATATCTTTACCTATAAAATGGTAAAGTTCGACATCGCTGTCTTTCCCCCAAAACGCATCAAAATCGAGGTTTTGTTTTTTGCAGAAGTTTTTAAAGCTGGCCATATAACCCACAGGGGCATCCATCCAAACATAAAAATATTTGCCTGGTGCATCGGGAATTTCAAAGCCAAAATAGGGTGCATCACGGGAAATGTCCCATTGTTGCAAGCCATTTTCTAACCATTCTGCCATTTTGTTTTTGACTTCAGGCTGTAGATGGCCTTCTGCTGTTGTCCAGTCTTTCAGCATGTCAGTAAAATCAGCCAGGTTAAAAAAGTAATGCTCAGAGTCTTTTTCTATAGGTTTTTCACCAGACACGACTGAGACTGCATTTTTTAGATCAGTCGGGGAATAGGTAGCACCACAGGCTTCACAATTATCGCCGTATTGGTCTTTGGCAGCACATTTTGGACAGTCGCCTTTGATAAAACGATCAGGTAAAAACATGTTTTTTACTGGATCAAAGGACTGGGTAATGGTGCGTTTGCTAATATGACCTGCATCGCGTAGGCGCGTGTATATTAATTCGGATAAGCCTTTGTTTTCTTCGGAATGAGTGCTGTGATAATTATCGAATAATACATCAAAATCATTAAAATCAGCGCGATGTTCTTGTTCTATTTGGGCAATCAACTGATCAGGGCTAATGCCTTCGTCATCAGCACGAAGCATAATGGGGGTGCCGTGAGTATCATCCGCACAAACGTATATACAGTTATTTCCCCGTTGTTTTTGAAAGCGCACCCATATATCTGTTTGAATATACTCAACTAAATGTCCTAAATGAATGGGTCCATTAGCATAGGGTAAGGCACTGGTAACAAGAATTTTTCTTATCGACATGGAATGTAATGGTTAGTACAACAAAGACGAGCCATGTATTATGGCATAAATTTCTATCGTTTTCATGGTCTTATCTAGTGCTAACAGGGCTAATTCCTATATTGATGTGAGGAATATATTTGATTGCTAGGAGGAAATAGAGTCGATAGAATGGGCCTAATAATTTCCGTAATTTATTAAACCTTCACCTCCTTAGCATGTATTTTTACAGGAAAGCCAAAGGCATAGTTTGAAAAAATGAGTATTAAAACAATCATCTTAGCAGCTGGACAAGGGATGCGTATGCGTTCGTCAAAACCCAAAGTTTTACACAAAATTGCTGGGCGTGCATTATTGCAACATGTTTATGATACCAGTCGGCAACTGGACAATAATGACATTGTAATTATTTATGGACATGGCGGTGAGTCGGTCAAGCAAGCGTTAAATCAGTTGGATGCAAATTGGGTGGAACAAAAGCAACAACTAGGCACAGGACATGCCGTGCAACAAGCAGTAAATTTTATTGATGATGACGATAAAGTTTTGATTTTATATGGCGACGTACCGTTGTTAAAGAAAAGTTCTATTGATAAATTATTAAAAAATGTATCCAGTCAATCGATTGGTTTATTAACTGTAAATCTTGATAACCCAACAGGCTATGGACGAATAGTTCGGTCAGATGGTGGTGAGGTACAAAAAATTGTTGAAGAAAAAGATGCCAGTGTTGCAGAAAAATTAATTGATGAAGGCAATACAGGGATTATTGCTACACCAGGTTATTTGCTAAAAAACTGGTTGTCCAGCTTGCAAAACAGTAATGCCCAAAATGAATTTTATTTAACCGATATTATCGAAATGGCAGTTAATGAAGGAATTGAAGTTAAAACTAATCAGCCTCAAAGTCAGGATGAAGTATTAGGCGTTAATGATCGAAAACAACTGGCATATTTAGAAAGAGTCTATCAATTAGAGCAAGCTGAGAAAATGATGGAACAAGGTGTCAGCTTGCGCGACCCAACAAGAGTTGATGTGCGAGGCACTTTTCAGCATCTAGGGCAAGATGTTGAGGTGGATATCAATGTGTTATTTGAGGGATGTAATTCTATTGGTAACAATGTCAAGATTGGTGCTAATAGTATAGTGAAGAATGCAGTGATTGCTGATGATGTAGAAATATTGGCGCATTGTATTATTGAAGATGCTGTAATTGGTGCAGGTTGCCGGATAGGGCCTTTTGCCAGATTAAGACCGCAAGCAGAATTGGCTAGTGAAGTACATATTGGTAATTTTGTGGAAATCAAGAAATCAACAATTGACACAGGCAGTAAAATTAATCACCTAAGTTATATTGGCGATGCAAGCATAGGTAGTAAAGTGAATATTGGGGCAGGGACTATAACCTGTAATTATGATGGTGTGAATAAATTTAAAACAGTCATAGAAGATGATGTTTTTATTGGTTCTGATACACAGTTAATTGCACCTGTCACTGTGGGAAAAGGTGCAACAATAGGTGCAGGCTCAACCATAACCAAGGATGCACCCGAGCAGAAATTAAGCTTGTCAAGGTCTAAACAAATGTCTGTCATTGGCTGGATAAGACCTAAAAAGAAATAACATCCATTGCCTATACTTGGCACAGTCGTGTCCGTGTGAGTCTATCTATTTCCTTACTGCCAGTTAGGCAACTGGCAATAAATAACCATGTCGTCTTGTGGCTCTTTTTATCCATCTTAGGCGTTGCAACTTAGCTCACATAGCCTGCTATGTTCCCTTCGTTAAAGCCCCAAGCTGATTAATACTGAACACTTTATTTAATCAACCCTTAAAAACACAACAACCATCTGATTTGTAACAATAAATTAAACAAAAATCATAGACAAAACAAGCAGTATTTGGTAAAATAACAGCTATTTATTGGTCGTTTTGCTGATAAACCATACTAACAAAACCAACCTAAACACAGAGCAACTAAACCTCTTTCATTCACAGTTATTTGTTGAATAGGGTATAAGATCCGCGTCACTCCCTCCGTAATTTCTGCATGTTTTAAGCAGGAATCCAGATACTTAAAACTAGATTTCCGATAACAGACTTCGGGAATGACGTGTAACAGAGGTTCCAGTTACTTTAGTTCTGAATCCTGAATCCTGAATCCTGAATCCTGAATCCTGAATCCTGAATCCTGAATCCTGAGTCTTGAGTCTTAGCTAATCAGCTTTTGCAGGTCAGTGTGTACAGGTTTTGGTGTGTAAAAAACCGTAATTGTTTTCCACGAAGCTTCAAAAAAACCCAGTGTATTATGTGGGTAATTTTGATATCTACAGTATTCTTTTACCAGTTCGTTAAGCTCTGGTAGGCGGGTATAGCTGACTCCACGAAACAAATGATGTTCTATTTGATAATCAAGTCCCGACATCAGAAAACGACCATAACGGTTGGTTCTAATATTAATGGTGGCAGCGGTCTGCTTAAGTGCGAAATCAGCACGTTGCTGATCTGCTACGCTACAAACGGCTTCACTTGGTAAATGTGAAGAACCCAGCATAAAAAATAAGGCGTAGCCTAGCAGTACGTTTCTTAATATATAAAATTCTATGACCGCAATGGGGGGAAAAAACAGCATAGGAATAATTAGCCAAGCTAATATGTGTAGCAGATTATAAGCTAAATCAATCCAATGTATGGTTTTACGTTTTTTATTGTCTAATAAGGCTTTAATCAAGAAGGTCCATGCTTGGCGTTGAATATTAAAAGCGGTCAGACTGATCATGAAAGGAAAAATAACAGGCTGGATAAACTTGTGATAAAAATGTCCTAAATTACCTACCTTTTTTAAATCATCTTCAGTGATAGCAAAAAAGGGCATTAAGTCGATATCTTCATCAATTCCCAGAATATTTGGATTGCTATGATGAACAATGCAGTGTTTGTATTTCCAAAAAAGAGCAGAGAAACCTAATAGGGTCGAATAGCCAAGATAAGTTAAAAAATCATCAATCGAGTTTTTTTCAGAACTGGCATTATGTGAGGAGTTATGTGTATGTGTGCCAATCCCTAATAAACCAGATGCCATAATTAAAGCAGAAAGTATTCGGCTAAAGATGTTGTCAAAGACAATAAATAGAGCGATGCCGACAATAGAAATAACAATATGAGCAATGAGCTCAATATAGGCTCGTTTAGTATCTCTTTGATAGAGTCCTCGACGTTTTATTTCAGCAGTCAGTGATTTAAAGTCAGCCAAATAAGGTTTATCCGTACTACTTTCTTGTTGAAAATCACCATCCGTTTTAGTTTGCATTTCTAGTTGATCCTGTTTATTCAATTATTAATTTAGGGGACAAAAGGAGCTGAAAAAGTGTTAGTTTCTTTTTTTTGTGTGCTTTTGATTGAATAGGGTAAGTCACGATGACCATGGTTCTATAGTTTTTTTGATGCAGAAACATTTTCAGTTGAGCTCATCATATCATTTATGGGGCGACAAAAAGTATCGAGGGTGCTTTTGTTCTGAGGTTTATGCCCATGTTTATTGTGCTATGCTGAGGTCTCGCCATATCAAGTTAGCTGCAAACGATGGCAAGCAAAGGCACTAATTCTCTTGTTGCTATTCAAACGGCCTTGACCGAGGAATCACTCTAAGGGGAGTGGCTAGTTGTCAAGTTACCCTTTTATGATCAGTTTTTGCCCAGGTTGTAAGGTTTTAGATAAGGGCACGTTGTTCCATTTTGCAATATCTTTGCTTTTTACTGCAAATTGACGGGCTATACCCCAGAAGGTGTCGCCACTTTTTACAATGTAAAGTTGTTGCGGGATGGTGTTTGTATCTGAAACTAACTGAGCAGACGAGTCAGGAATCAGTAAATATTTTCCAGCACGAATATTGGCGTTGTCTAAATGATTACTTTGTTTTAGCGCATTAACTGTGGTGTTATATTTTTTTGCAATGACACCCAAATTCTCTCCTTCATTTATTTTGTGACGTATCCAGTGCATTCTATCTTTAATCTGAGTAGCCATTAACTGTTTGTTAAAGGTATCGACTTTTTCAGCATGAATGAGAAGATGGTAAGGGCCATCTGGGTCAGTACTCCATCGTTTAAAGGCAGGGTTTAAGATAAAAAAGCTATTAATGGGAGTTTGTGCCATTTTTGCTGCCAGACTTAAATTAATTTGAGAGTCGATAGTAACCACTTCAAAATAAGGTTTATTGGCTATGGGATATAAAGGAATATTATATTTTTCTGAATGGGTAAATATTTTAGCAATAGCCAGTAGCCGTGGCACATAATTCATAGTTTCTGTAGGTAACGAAATTGACCAATAATCGGTCGCTAAATTATTTTCGCTGTTTAATTTTTGTGCTTTTTTTATGGTTCCTTTCCCTGCATTATAGGAAGCTAAAGCCAGCATCCAGTCATTATCAAATAGTTTTCCTAATTGTTGTAGATAAGTGGTAGCAGCTTGTGTGGAAGCATATATATCATTGCGACCGTCATACCACTGGTTTTGTTTTAGACCAAAAAAACGTCCTGTAGCTGGCATAAACTGCCAAAGTCCTGAAGCTTTGCTTTTTGATACGGCATTGGGTAAAAATGCACTTTCTATAACGGGAAGTAAAGCGAATTCCCCTGGAATTTGTTTTGCCTCAATCTGGTCAAGAATAAAATACAGATAAGGTTCTGCACGGTGTTGGATTTTAGTTAAATATTCAGGATTTTTAAGAAATCTTTTTACTTCTTTATCTATTCGTTCATTATCAATATCAGCTAGAGCATATAAGGAAAATAAACGCTCCCAAACCGTTTTGTGGGGCACAATGTCTATTGGTTTTATTTCTTCAACACTGGTATCTTGTGCTAAGGGCTCAGGGTTTATAACGGGAGTATTTGAAACTTGCTGTATTGGAGCAGGATTTTCATTAATATAGACATGTTTAATGGGCTTTTCTGCACATCCTGCGGCAATTAATAAAATAGGATAAAGGGAAAAAATGAATAATTTTTTAGGAATTATTGATAACATGGTTATTAATTTGGTTTACAAAGTTGTTGCAATTGTCTGATTATATACAAAACGACCTATTTTTCAACTGAGATATGAAAAGAAAATTTTTGTTTTCATTTTATGAAACACCACACGGTAAATTATTACAAAAGCTTGAACGCGATTATTTAAGGCGTTCAATCACAGTAAGTTGTAAACAAACCATTATGCAGTTGGGTTATTTAGGCTGGGAATATGAGTTTATAGACTGTTCTTTTTTTCAAAAATACAGCATTCTTGATATTGAAAGTAAGGGCTGTGCCAATGCTGTAAAAATAAGAGCCAAATCATGTGGGCTTCCCATTCAGAGTGAAACAGTAGATTTGGTTATCGTGCCGCATTTATTAGAATTTGATGCAAACCGATTTCAAACTATGAGAGAAATAGAGCGGGTATTAAAAGCAGAAGGCGAGGTTATTTTTTTAAATTTTAATCCTTTGAGTTTTTGGATTCGTTTGCAGTTTTTGTGGGATATTAAAATGTCAGATTCATGGCTAGGACATTTTATTATGCGCAGAAGAATTTCTGATTGGTTGAAATTGCTTAATTTTGAAATCACAACCACTTCTGAAATCAATTTAGATTCAATTAAAACCACATCAGGACAGTTTAAATTAAGTAAAAGAACCTTCTTTTCTATGGCTTATGCAGTACGCGCCACTAAAAGACAATATCAATTAATTCCATTAACACCGATAAAATTTAAAACTGTTAGCTTTGCAACAGCCTCTAACGGATTAAAATCAAACACACACAAGAAAAATAAATATGACTGAGCAGATCATTATATATACAGATGGAGCATGCAAAGGAAATCCCGGTCCGGGAGGGTGGGGCGTTTTACTGCAATACAAATCGACTGAAAAGGAGCTATACGGTGGAGAGCAAGATACAACAAATAATCGTATGGAATTGATGGCTACTATTATGGCGCTGGAAACTTTAAAAAAACCAAGCACTGTGTTGTTACATACAGATTCTAAGTATGTGTTAAAAGGCATCACTGAATGGATAGATAATTGGAAAAAAAGAGGATGGAAAACAGTCGCTAAAAAGCCTGTTAAAAACGATGATTTATGGCGCCGACTGGATTCAGCAATTACTCGCCATAAAATTGACTGGATTTTTGTAAAAGGTCATTCTGGTAATGTCGGAAATGAAAAAGCGGACGAACTGGCTAATAAAGGGGTACCAAGCAGATGAAAGCTATTTTTGCAGGGTATTTACAATAAAAATAAAGAGGTGTCACGATTTTTTATATCGCAATGGAGGGTATGACCTCCCGTTATAATTGACTCAGGTACTCATAGCTATGTTGGGGGAGTTCTAAGTAAAGCAGAATATTTCAACTAATAGCTAAGTCTTATTCTATGTTATTCTAGCAAGCCTGTTTTTAGAGAGGACTTATGCGTACTCGCATTAAAATTTGTGGTTTTACTCGGGTAGAAGATGCAGTGGCGGCTGCAAAACTGGGTGTAGATGCGATTGGTTTGGTTTTTTACCCACCTAGCCCTCGTTCTATCAGCATTGAACAAGCGAGAAATATTGTTAATGCATTGCCTGCATTTGTCTCTGTCGTTGCATTATTTGTTGATGAGCAAGAATCTCAAATAAAGCAAGTATTAAATGAGCTGGCAATAGATGTTATTCAATTTCATGGCAACGAGCCAGCAAACCGATGTAACATTTATAACAAGCCTTATCTGAAAGCGATTAGAATGACAAAACAGCGGGATGTATTGCAAATAGCAGAACAATATAATGATGCTTCTGCGTTATTATTAGATGCATATCAGCTAGGAATTAAAGGTGGAAGTGGGCATCAATTTGACTGGGATTTAATTCCAAAGCAGTGTGCTTTGCCGATTGTTTTGGCGGGTGGTTTGCATGTGGATAATGCAAGACTGGCAGTACAATCAGTTAGGCCTTACGCATTAGATGTTAGTAGCGGAGTTGAGACTGAGAAAGGTATTAAAGATGTAGCAAAAATGGCTGCATTTATTCAACAGGTAAAAGAAGGCGATAATTAAGGTGAACAATTAACATGGCTGACAGGTATAACATGCCGGATGAAAGAGGTCATTTTGGACCTTATGGTGGGGTTTTTGTCGCAGAAACATTAATGCCTGCTATTACAGAATTAAATGAAGCGTACCAGCGTTACATGAAAGATCCTAGTTTTATGGCAGAGCTGGATGATGATTTAAACCATTATGTAGGTCGTCCTTCACCGCTTTATCATGCGCAACGATGGAGCAAGGTGCTAGGTGGTGCCCAGATCTATTTAAAACGTGAAGATTTGAATCATACCGGCGCCCATAAAGTTAATAATACGGTAGGACAGGCTTTGCTGGCAAAGCGTATGGGTAAAACACGTATTATTGCCGAGACGGGGGCAGGGCAACATGGTGTGGCAACGGCGACAGTTGCGGCAAGACTGGGTTTGGAATGTGTGGTTTATATGGGCGCTGTTGATGTGAAACGGCAAAAGCTCAATGTGTATCGGATGAAATTATTGGGCGCTACAGTGATTCCTGTTGAATCGGGTTCTCGTACTTTGAAAGATGCATTAAACGAAGCGATGAGGGATTGGGTTACTAATATTGATGACACCTTCTATATTATTGGTACCGTTGCAGGGCCCCACCCCTATCCAGCTATGGTCAGAGATTTTCAAACTATTATTGGGCGTGAAGCTAAACAGCAATGCCAGGAGATGACAGGGAAACTGCCTGATGCATTAGTAGCTTGCGTGGGTGGTGGTTCAAATGCTATTGGTTTGTTTCATCCCTTTATTGATGATAGTTCTGTCAAAATATATGGTGTTGAAGCAGCTGGAGATGGTGTTGAAACAGGAAGACATTCGGCACCTTTATGTGCAGGTAGACCGGGTGTATTACATGGTAACCGAACTTATCTGATGGCGGATGATGATGGTGAAATCATTGAAACTCATTCAATTTCAGCGGGTCTTGATTATCCTGGCGTAGGGCCTGAGCATTCTTGGTTAAAAGATATTGGGCGAGTAGATTACGTTAATATTAATGATAATGAAGCATTAGAGGGTTTTCATGCCTTGACTAAATTGGAAGGCATTATTCCTGCACTAGAATCGAGCCATGCTTTAGCTTACACCATGAAATTGGCACCAACTATGAGGCATGATGAAACTATCATTGTTAGCTTATCTGGACGTGGTGATAAAGACATGCATACCATGGCAGAACGTGAGGGGATTCAGATATGAGTCGTTTAAAAATGCGTTTTGAAGCACTGGCTAAATCTGGTCGCAAAGCACTCATCCCTTTTATCACCGCAGGTGATCCAAATCCTGATTTTACTGTACCTATGCTACATGCGTTGGTTGCAGCAGGGGCAGATGTTATTGAAGTTGGAGTACCATTTTCAGACCCCATGGCTGATGGCCCTGTGATTCAGCGAGCAAGTGAGCGTGCTTTAGAGCATCATATAGGATTGTCTAGTGTATTGACACTGGTAACAGAATTTAGAAAAAAAGATCAATTAACGCCGATTGTCTTAATGGGCTATTTGAATCCTATTGAAATTATGGGCTATGAGGCTTTCGCCAATGTAGCACAACGTGCTGAAGTGGATGGGGTATTAACCGTTGATTTACCGCCAGAAGAAGCCGAAGAATGCGTTGCTTTACTAAAGGCTAGAAATATTGATACGATTTTTTTATCAGCACCAAACAGTCCGCCCGAAAGAATAAGGAAAATGGATGCACTCGGTAGTGGCTATTTATACTATGTTTCTTTAAAAGGCGTTACTGGAGCGAGTCATTTGGATACGGAAAATGTTAAACGTAAACTGGCTGAAATTAGAGAAAATACAGATTTACCGATAGCTGTTGGTTTTGGTATTAAAGATGCTAAAACAGCAAAAACTATTTCAGTACTAGCTGATGGTGTTGTGGTAGGAAGTGCATTTATTAAAAAAATTGAAGAAAATTTGGATAACGTAGAAAAAGTAAAAGCAGAAATTATTGCATTAACAAAATCCATGCGTCAGGCAATGGATAGTTAAGTTCGGAGTATATAGCGATGAATTGGTTTAAAAAATTAATCCCAGCAACGATTAGAACAGATGTATCTAATAAAGGTTCTGTTCCAGAAGGCTTATGGAACAAATGTCCCAGTTGTGATGCAATTCTGTATAACGCAGAATTAGAAAAAAACTTTAGTGTTTGCCCAAAATGTGATCACCATATGCGGATTTCAGCAAGAAATCGTTTGAATATGTTTTTAGATGCTGATGGCCGTATTGAGTTAGGTTTGGGTTTAAAAGCCAATGACCCTTTGAAGTTTAAAGACAGCAAAAAATATAAAGATAGATTGACGCAAGCGCAAAAATCCAGCAAGGAGAATGATGCATTAGTGGTTATGCAAGGTACTTTAAATGGACAAGGTATTGTGGCTACAGCTTTTGATTTTGGTTTTATGGGTGGATCAATGGGCTCAGTGGTAGGTGAGCGTTTTGTCCGTGGTGTTAATAAAAGTCTGGAATTGGGTGTGCCGTTTATTGTATTTACTGCCAGTGGCGGTGCTAGAATGCAAGAGTCTTTATTCTCTTTGTTTCAAATGGTTAAAACCAGCGCAGCTTTAACTCAACTATCAGAAGCATGTATCCCTTATATCTCATATATGACTGATCCAACGATGGGTGGTGTCTCTGCAAGTTTAGCCATGTTAGGTGATATTAATGTCGCTGAGCCGAAAGCATTAATTGGTTTTGCAGGGCCTCGCGTTATAGAGCAAACAGTAAGAGAGAAATTACCTGAAGGTTTTCAAAGAAGTGAATTTCTGCAAGAGCATGGTGCTATTGATATGATTATTGATCGCCGTGAAATGAGAGAGAAAATAAGCAGTATTTTATCTATGTTGATGGCTGCAAATTATAAAAAAAAAGAAGCCGAACCAGAGACTGTTGAGATGATTCAATCAGATATAGAAACTGAGAATATAGACGGTCAATAAGCGAGTAATAAATCAGTAAAATGGCGCGTTTTGATTTTCTTAAAGATTGGTTAAGTTGGCAGGAATGCTTTCACCCCCGTTCCATTGATTTAGGTTTGGAAAGAGCAACCCATGTTTTTAACGCACTTCAGGGTGACGCTTTAAAACCGCCTACTATTATTGTTGCAGGGACAAATGGGAAAGGCTCATGTATTGCTTTCTTAGAAGAAATTTATCGCACCCAAGGCTATAGAGTAGGCAGCTATACTTCACCTCATATTCTAAAATACAACGAAAGAATTAGAGTTGATGGGCAGTCTGTTTCTGACACGGAAATTTGTGATGCTTTTGAAAGAATTGATGCTGTTCGTGATGAAGTATCACTGAGTTATTTTGAATTTGGAACATTAGCCGCACTTGATGTTTTCTCTCATTCAAATCTGGATTTGCAAATACTTGAAGTGGGTTTGGGCGGGCGGCTTGATGCCGTCAACATTATTGATTCTGATGTTTCTTTGATTACCACTGTATGTATAGATCATATTGATTGGTTAGGGGAGACCCGTGAAGCGATTGCTTATGAAAAAGCAGGTATTTTTCGAGCAGATGTATCTGCAATTATCGGCGACACAGATCCACCTTGTTCTTTGCTCAATTGTGCAAATGAAATAAACACCCCCTTATTTTGTATCAATCAAGAATTTAGTTATCAAGTGAATAAAAATGGCTGCTGGGATTGGAGTGGTCGTTTAAAAAATAAGTCTTTGCAATACCATTTCCTTCCTGCACCTGCCTTAAAAGGAAAACATCAGTATGGTAATGCGGCAACGGTGATTATGGCTATTACACAAATGCAAAGTCTAATGCCTGTCAGTGAGGATTCTATTAGAAAAGGCCTTAAAACTGTCCAGTTAAAAGGGCGGTTTCAATTGATTGAAGATGATGTACCTATTTTATTAGATGTTGCTCATAATCCTCAAGCAGTCACGGCTTTATTCAATTATATCAACGATGCTTTTTCAGGAAAAAAGATTCATGCGGTATTTTCTATGATGAAAGATAAGGATATTGCCACTGTTATAGATATAATTAAGCCTGTTATCAGTCATTGGTATTTTGCCTCTCTTAGTATTTCAAGAGCCGTCAGTGAATCAGTTATTCAGCAGTGTTTCACCCAATGTGGTGTTAAAAATGTTACTTTAGATGGTAATGATACGGTAGCTGCTTATAATGCAGCAAAGACTAATGCTAACCTCGGCGACTTAATACTCGTTTTTGGTTCTTTCTTTTTGGTTTCAGAATTTTTAGAACTTCGTCAATAGGATATTGACTGAGTTTGACTGAATTTGGAAAATAGTGAGGTAACAGATGGATCAATATTTAAAACAACGCTTAGTAGGTACTGTGGTCATCACCGCATTAGCGGCAATATTTGTACCTATGCTTTTTGACGAGCCCATCAATGATGACGGTAAAAATATAAGGGCATTAAAAATTCCAGATGCACCTGTTCAAACTTATGCTTCAACTTCTCTGCCTGACAGTATTAAAGATGTTATTGCATTACCAGATCCATTGACCATTAAAACAAGAGAACCTGCCCCAGTAGTTCAGCAACGTGCTTCAAAAAAGCAGAGTTGGTTTATTCAAGTAGGTATTTTTGAGCAAGAAAGTAATGCCCAGACACTAAAAAATACGATTATAAAACAAGGTTTTCCAGTTATTGTAACTCCAGTATCGACTGACAAAGGGCTTTTATATAGAGTCAGAGTAGGACCGGAACTGGATAAAAAAAGAGCGGAATTGATCAAAGAAAAAGTGGATAAGATCAATGGAATCAAAGGTATCTTAGCTCTTTCAGAGGATTGAGTAGATTTTTCTGGTAATTTTTTGCAAAAATATTGGTAGTAAAGGTTAAATTAAAATGATCTGGATTGATTATACTATTATAGGTTTAGTGCTGATTTCTTCGATAATCGGGTTATTACGTGGTTTTGTTAAAGAAGCTTTTTCACTCATTATATGGATGATAGCAATATGGGTAGGATTAACATTTAGCAGAGAATTTTCAGTTTTTCTTGAACAGTTTATTACTTATCCCTCCGCCAGAATTGCTACTGCATTTGCTATATTATTTATTCTGACTCTGATTATAGGTGCAATGATTAGTTATTTATTAGGAGAGCTGGTCAAAAAAACAGGGTTAACAGGATCTGACCGATTTGCAGGCATGATTTTTGGTATAGTACGCGGATTAGTTGTTGTCTCTGTTATTGTTATGCTGGCAGGGCTTACGCCTTTACCAAGAGATTCTTGGTGGAAAGAATCTAATTTAATCCCCCCGTTTCAATCATTAGCCGTTTGGCTACGCGAACATATTCCGTCAGGTTTGGCGAGATATATAAAGTATTAGTTTTATTTAGAGACAGGTTTATAAATATGTGTGGTATTGCTGGCATTGTATCTCATCAAAATGTTAACCAAGAGCTTTATGATGCACTGACGGTGTTGCAACATCGCGGACAAGATGCAGCAGGTATTGTAACCTGTGAGAAAGGTCGTTTTTATCTGCGTAAGGATAATGGCTTAACACGCGATGTATTCTCAGCTGCTCAAATGGTGAAACTGAGAGGGAATATGGGAATAGCGCATGTCAGATACCCCACTGCTGGCTGTTCAAGTTCAGCAGAGGCACAACCCTTTTATGTGAACTCTCCCTTTGGATTGACTTTAGCCCATAATGGTAATTTAACCAATATGGAAGCCTTAAAAAAGCAGCTCTTTGTAGAAGATCAGAGACATCTTAATACCGATTCTGATTCTGAAATTTTATTGAATATTTTTGCGCATGAATTACAGCAATTAGGTAAGCGACGACTAGATGTTGATGATGTGTTTCGTGCGGTATCTGCAGTACATAAGCGCTGTCGAGGTGCTTATGCTGTCGTTGTTATGATTGCTGGTTTTGGCGTACTGGCATTTCGTGATCCAAATGGCATTAGACCTCTGGTTTTTGGTGAGAGAAAAACAGCACAAGGCTCTGATTACATGGTGGCTTCTGAAAATGTAGCACTGAATGGATTAGACTTTGATTTAATTAGAGATATAGATCCTGGAGAAGCGGTATTTATTGAGGTTAAAGGTGTTTTGCATACTAAGCAGTGTGCTGAGTTTGTGAATCATTGTCCCTGTATTTTTGAATACGTCTATTTTGCCAGACCTGATTCAACTATTGATGATATTTCTGTTTATAAAGCACGCTTAAGAATGGGCGAGAAATTAGCCGATAAAATTTTGCGTGAATGGCCTGATAATGATATTGATGTAGTGATTCCTATTCCTGATACCAGTCGAATCTCTGCATTACAGATGGCCTTTAGGCTGAAAGTAAAGTTTAGAGAAGGTTTTATGAAAAACCGGTATATCGGTCGAACTTTTATTATGCCGGGTCAGAAAATGCGTAAAAAATCAGTCAAACAAAAACTCAATGCAATTGACCTAGAGTTTGATGGAAAAAATGTATTATTGGTTGATGATTCAATTGTGAGAGGCACAACTTCTGAGCAAATAATTCAAATGGCAAGAGATGCGGGTGCTAAGAAAGTCTATTTTGCATCCGCAGCACCACCGGTTAGATACCCCAATGTCTATGGCATTGATATGCCGGCAGTTAAAGAATTAATTGCACATAACCGGACAGATGAAGAAGTGGGGATTGCCATTGGTGCCGACAAAATGTTTTATCAAGACTTGGAAGACTTGATTAATGCAGTACAAAAAGGAAACCCTAAAATCAAACATTTTGATACCTCCTGTTTTAGCCGAGATTACATTACAGGAGATATAGATGATGCTTATCTGGAACGCATTAATAAGTTAAGAAATGATGACGCACAAACCGAGTGTAATGCGGATAATTTTATTATTGATATACAAAACGCGGATTAATTTTTTGTAAGAATATGGCAGATCTTAATTGGAAAGACTATTCACTAGAAACACAAGCAATACGAGCAGGGCATAATCGTACGCATGAAGATGAACATAGCATGCCTATTTTTGCAACATCCAGCTATGTTTTTAAAAGTGCAGAAGAGGCAGCTTTAAGGTTTACTGGAAAACAAGCGGGTAATATTTATTCGCGTTTTACCAACCCCACGGTGGATGTATTTGAGAAACGATTAGCTTTGATGGAAAAAGGAGAACGTTGTCTGGCTTTTTCATCGGGAATGGCTGCCATTATGGCAGTAGGGATGGGCTTGCTTAAGTCAGGTGATCATGTGGTTTCGTCTCGCAGTGTATTTGGAAATATCATATTATTGTTTCAGAATTATTTTGCCAAATTTGGTGTTGAAGCTGATTTTGTTAAGCTCACAGAGCCATCAGAGTGGGAAGCGGCAATAAAACCAAATACGCGGTTTTTATTTTTAGAAACTCCGTCTAATCCGTTGGTTGAAATAGCAGATATTCAGGTTATTGCAGATATAGCGCATAAACACGGTTGTTTGTTAGTAGTCGATAATGTGTTTTGTACTCCAGTTTTACAAAAACCGCTGGAGTTAGGTGCAGATATTATTGTTCATTCAGCAACCAAATATATTGATGGTCAAGGTCGCTGTGTAGGGGGAGCCGTTATTGCTAGTGATGAAATCATAGAAAATAATATATACCCTTATTTGCGAACAGGGGGTGCAACCATGAGTCCTTTTAATGCCTGGGTGTTTTTATCAGGTTTAGAGACATTAGCTGTCAGGATGAAAGCGCATTGCGACAGTGCTTTTGAATTAGCTAAATGGTTGGAGTTACAGCCTGCTATCGCAAAGGTGTATTATCCTGGCTTAGAATCCCATGCTCAGCATAAGTTGGCAAAGCAACAACAAAGCCACTATGGTGGTGTAGTGAGTTTTGAGTTAAAAGGAGGTAAAGAAGCAGCATGGAAATTAATAGATGCGACTAAAATGCTTTCAATTACTGCAAATTTAGGCGATGTTAAATCGACTATTACTCATCCGTCTACAACAACACATGGGCGACTGCCTCCAGAAGTTAGGGCTGAAGTAGGCATAAAAGAGAGTTTAGTTAGAATCTCAGTAGGATTGGAAAATGGTGATGATATCAAAAAGGATTTATTGAATGGCTTATAATACCATGTTCAACAAATAAATACACCGATCTAGCACTCATATTATCACCTTATGAGCACACTAAAAATAGGGGGTTATCAATAAGTAGCCCCCTATTTTTAGCAAACACATAAGGCGCTAATATAAGCACTATATTAGTATATTTATTTATTGAATATGGTATAAAAGGGGGTAGACAATATGGAGTCTATGGCTAATTCCCTATTGAATAAAAACCCTGTGCAAGCTGGGTAGCCTGAGTTCGTATACTAAGTGCATAAGCTCAGAATCCAGCTAAGCATCAAAAGATTGAGTAAAAGAATTATACGAGTTGCTGAGCTTCAATAAAAGCTTCTCTAAAGTCAAGATATACAGGTTTGTCTGTCTCCAAAATACGCTTTAATAATTTGTGCTGTACTTTGTATTTAATATTGCCAACGGCTAGTGCGCCTATTCCTAATGCACCTTTTGAACCGTTTAATGGCGTTCCTGAATCTTTTGCAGCGACCCCTTCAATACCTGATGGGGGGACAGCGTTAACATCACCTGCTACTTTAAGTTGTTTAGCTTGACCAAGCACTTCTGTACTGATCACTTGAATACCTGCTTTAGCCGCACAGAAAATGATATCCACATCTTCTAATAAAGCTATTTTTTCTTCATCAGAACCTGCTAAAGCACCTGATAAGGTACATTTACAGCGACGATTATATTCTTTAGCGGCATCATTAGCCGCATCATACGATATATGATCGACTAACTGTGTATCTGTGCCTGCCAGTGAAGCAATAACACCTGTAGCAATACCAACAGGACCGGTACCACCAAATACGGCTGCCTTACAATCTTTTAGTTCTTTATTATGCTTTTCTTTTAGTTCTTTTTCTACGCTGGCAACTAATGCTGCTGCCGTTGTAAAGGCACCGCTTGGATCAACTAGGACTGATACCTCAAAAGGTGGAACCATGGCTTGTTTAGCACTATTCATCATATCCATTGCCAAGCCAATATCTCTACCACCGATAAAAATACCCGTGCGTTTAATGCCAGCAGGGCTACGCGAGAAAATAATATCTTGGGTGAGGGCATGGACACTGTCTAACTTTACGTTGCTATAAGGCATTAATAGATCAAAGTTTTGATCCAATGCCATGTTAATATCAAACGGACTATTGTTTGGCATGGGGTCAAACATGTGAAGAATACTGCGCTTGGCCATTGTATATTCCTTATTTAGCTGATTTTACTATTTCACGAGCGACTTCGAAGGCATGTTCAAAATGTAAGTAAAGCGGTTTGTCACTATCGATCATATTTTTCAATAAACGATTTTGTGTTTGATATTTAATCTTACCGATAGCCAATGCACCGATACCTACAGCACCACTTGGACTATTGGCAAATTTCTTGCCATTATCAAAAGGGTCAAGACCTGCGACACCTGAAGGTGGAATAGCATTAACATCAGCCACCACTTTAAGTTGTAAGGCGGAGGCTATGTGCTCACTGTTGAGTAATTCAATACCAGCAGCACCTGTTGAAAAAACCACATCGGTTGTTTTAATTAATTCCGCTATATCATTATTTGTGGCTGTTTCGATGGCAATTTGTCCATCAGCAAATTCATCGTTACACAGTTCAGAAACTCGTTCTGCTTTATCTAATTGTCTGCCAATAATTTTTACATTAGCACCCACTTGCGCAGCTAGAACACTGGCTACTTGACCTACTGGGCCTGTACCTCCCAATGTTAGCAGGTTTTTACCTTTGAGCGTTGTATTGAATTTATCTTTTAGTTCTTTTTCTACGGTGGTTACCATGCCCGCTGCGGTAGTAAAGGCACCACTAGGGTCTGCAAAAACAGAAACTTCAAAGGGAGGAAGCATGGTGTTTTTTGCTGTTTTAAGCATATCCATAGCCTGTTTGGTATCTCTACCACCAATAAATATGCCTGTTTTTTGCAAGCCTTTTGGGCTACGAGAAAAGATAACATCTTGAACTAAACCTTTGGTTTCACTCGGTTCAACATTGATATAGGGTATGGCTGAAACCCAGCCAGCATCAACAGCCATATTGACATCAAATGGACTCAGGTTTTTTGCGGTGGTTAGCAAGTGTAGAATGTAAGGTTTTTCCATGATCTTCTCTATTTTTAAAGTACCAGTTTGCAATTATAGAATATTTATTCCTATGATTACACTGTATCCAGCAAAAAATAGTTAAAATGTGTATTATTTGTAGCCTAATTAATTTGGAGAACTAAAAATGCATAATGTTACATTAATAAAGGGTGATGGTATTGGGCCTTCTATTATGGAAGTGGCTGTCAAAATTATTGATGCGGCTGGGGTGAAAATTAATTGGGAGGAAGCTGATGCAGGTATGGCAGCTTTTGATAAACATGGAACACCGATTCCTGATGTAACGTTAAAATCTATTGATAAAAACAGAATCGCATTTAAAGGGCCGTTAACAACACCTATCGGTGGTGGATTCAGAAGTATTAATGTGGCTTTGCGTCAAAAATATGATTTATATGCCAATATCAGACCTGCAAAAACCTGGAAAGGCGCACAAAGCCGTTTTGAAGGTGTTGATATTGTGGTGGTGAGGGAAAATACAGAAGGCTTGTATTTAGGGCTTGAGCATTATTTAACCCGACAAAAAGATGTGGCAGAAAGTTTGGCAGTGATTACTAAAGAAGGCTCTGAGCGCATTGTGGAGTATGCCTTTAAATATGCTATTGAAAACGGTCGAAAAAAAGTAACGGCTTGTCATAAAGCGAATATTTTAAAATATACATCGGGCTTGTTTTTAGATACTGCCAGGGAAGTGGCTAAAAAATATCCTGAAATTGAATTTGATGAAAAAATTGTTGATGCGGCCTGTATGCATTTAATTATGGATCATAGTCAATTTGATGTTATTGTCACCACCAATATGTTTGGTGATATTTTATCTGATTTAACCGCAGGTCTGGTGGGCGGTTTAGGTTTGATTCCCGGTGCTAATATCGGTGAAGATGCAGCATTGTTTGAAGCGGTTCATGGTAGTGCCCCTGATATTGCAGGTAAAAATATTGCCAACCCAACCGCTGTTATTATGGCAGCTGTGATGATGTTAAATCACTTGGGTGAAACAGAGGCGGCCAGTAGAATCAAAGCAGCGGTAGAAAAGGTGGTTGAAGAGGCAGAGTTTGTTACTCCTGATCTAAACCCAGCCTCTAAAGCAGGTACAGTCGAAATGGGTGATGCCATTATAGCTGCACTATAATTTTTCATGCCTATTAAGGCAACTGGCAACAAACAACCTATCCGTCTTGTGGGATTTTTTTATCAATACCATATTCAAAAAATAACTAAACCAAACAATCCCACTCTCTACTGCACAAACTTCTCACAAAACCATGCTAATTTAGTATTTCATTCCAAGCCTGTCCCTATTATTTATCTGTTTATAGTATATTTATTTATTGAATATTATATAAGGTGATGAAACTATACAGATAGAAACTAAACAATTTTATTACAAATGAAACTGACTATTGGCAAACTTGCCCAACAAGCTGAAGTGACTATTGCAACAGTTCGCCATTATCAACGCATTGGTTTATTGGCAGAACCTGAAAAGCCTAATCATGGGTTTCGACACTACTCTACTGAGGCAATTACTACCATCCAGTTTATTAAACGCGCCCAAAAGGCGGGGTTTACTTTAAAAGAAATTGCCGAATTACTCTCTCTTGATGCAACTCATTGTGATGAAATCAGAAAAATAGCAGAGCAAAAATGTCAAAATATCGATGATCAAATTAATAAATTAATGGCTATTCGTCAATTTTTGACTCAACTTGCCACACATTGCCAACAGACAAAATCTTCAGAGTACTGCGCCATTCTTGATGCATTGTCCAAAAACACATAGTTCACCCGTTAAATTCTTTAAAAATAGCTTTTACAACTTGACCCTGACCTTAACAGCAGGGTTTACAATCAAGCTCAATCCATCTTTGAGCAAACTGTTGTAATGAAATCAGAACAAGCAACTTTCACCCGACACTCTTTTTGTCCAGCCTTACTTGCTATCTTTTCTGCTATAGCCGCATCGGCTTGTTGCTTTGGTCCTTTATTACTACTTTCTCTGGGAATCAGTGGAGCATGGATGGCAACATTGACCTCCATGACCTTTATGCGTCCTTTTTTTATCATCTTAACCGTCTTTTTTATGGTTTTAGCCTTTCATCGTCTTTATTTCAAAAAGAACCAGTGTCAAAAGCAACAGGTCTGTATATCAACTTCAATACAACATAGACAACGCAGCTTATTTTGGATAGTTTTACTATTGATTCTACTGCTATTGACATTTCCTATATATGCCCCCTTTTTTATGTAATTACAAATAATACAATCGACTATGAAAAATATACTTATCTTTCTTCTATTAATTACACAGAGTCCAATCTCAATAGGTCAGGCAGAAACAGTTATTAAAAAACCATTAAAAAATGCCACTGCCATATTCGATATACAAAATATGACCTGCCCAGTGTGCAAATATACTATTAAAAAGGCACTTGAAGTCGAAAATGGCCTCCAGCAAGTCACTATTAATTATGATGCTAAAACTGCAACTATTAATTTCGATCCAACAAAAACGAGTCCTGATAGAATCGCAAAAATAATTATTAATATCGGCTATCCAGCAAAACTACAGGAAAAAAATCAATAACATAAACGACAAATTATTATGCCTGATTGCTGCCCCAAAACCTCATCAAAACCGAGCCAAACTTGTCCTCAATGTGGTTCAAGCAGTAACAGCGTCAAAATGCGCACGCTTTATCATCAATTACACTTTCCTGAAAATGAAAAAACCCTTTTAAACAGTCCTTATTTCTGTTCTTTACCATCGTGTCCAGTCGCGTATTTTTCGATAACAGGTCAAACTATTGCCACTACACAGCTAAAAACATCTGAAGAAATAAAAAAAAACAAACTGTGTTTTTGTTTTGATATTGACACCGACATATATTATTCTGCATTAGGTACTGAACGTGCCTATTACATTAAAGAATTTGTTATTCAACGTACAAAACTTAATGACTGTGCATGTGAAATTAGAAATCCTTCGGGGCAATGTTGCTTAGCTGATTTTAAGCGTGTGGAAGCAAAACATGTTTTATTCAACACAGATCCAATAAAAAACACTCGCGGTTAAACCTTTTTCATATCATGGAAAATATACCTGCCATTTCATTCCACCTAGCGTTTTACTGGTTCCTGCTATTAATTGACCATCCAATAAAACAGTTAATTCATTAACGACAGCCATACCAATGCCATATCCTTTAGTATTCTCATCCGCTCTAACGCCGCGTTGTAATATCTCGTCTAATTTATGTTTTGGAATTCCCTTTCCATCATCTTCAATTTTCAAGAGTAATGAATACTTTTTATTTTTATCCCTTTCAAGCTGAATTAAACTTATTTTCACCTGATGGTCACACCATTTTGATGCATTATCTAATAAATTCCCCACAATCTCATAGACATCGCCTTGTTCTGCATAGATAAAACAACGCTCATCATGGGAAAAATAAAAAACTATTTGTTTGTCTGAATAGACTTTTTTTAAGGACAAAATTATTTTGTTTACAATCAAAACAATATCCACTTTACCTGTTAGTTTTTTTTGACCTTTTGCTGCTGCTTTTTGTAATTGATATTCAACAATATCATCCATTCGGGCAATCTGTTCATTAACCGTTTCCTTGTTAGCCGTGGGGAGATCTATACACCCTCTCAAAATTGCCAACGGTGTTTTTAAACTGTGTGCCAGATCTGACAAGGTATTTCGATAACGCTCAAGATGTGCTCGCTCACTACTAATTAATGCATTTAGGTTATCAGCGAGTCCTTTTAATTCAAACGGATAATAACCATTCAGTCGAGTTTTCTTTCCCGCTTCTATTTCTTCCAGATCATTAACAATAATTCTTAATGGTTTTAAGCTCCAGCGTAAAACAAAATATTGAATAAAAACCAAAAGTATGCCAATAAAAAAAAGCCATGTTCGGAGGGTTAATCGAAAACCATCGACTTGATGAATAACAAAAGACTCATCTTCTGCTACGGTAAAAACATAAGAATTTTCTATTCCTTTTTTATTTTCCCAGATGATCGAATAATGCAGTACAAAACGACTATTGCTATCTTTTACAAATATTAATTCGCCAGGTTTTAATAATAAAGAGGGGGATAAATCTATGCCGATAGCTGAGGCTGATCGCCAGACTAAGGTATTATCTGTTTGATTAATCGCTGCATACAAACCAGAACTCGGGTTGGAAAAACGCGGTTCTCGTAATGACCTAGGTATTTTCATTATGCCTGAATCGGTCATTTCTGCCACAGCTAATAGTGAATAAAGATGTACTTGTAATGTTTCTTTCAGTGCTTGTTCTGTGCTTTCTCTAAAGCCTTGCTCCATAACAAAAGCAACCAGAGCAAAAAAAGCGGTTAATACAAAGCCTGAAGAAATAAATAAGCGGAAACTGAGGGATTGAACTTTCACTTTTTACTTATTTAATAAGCGCAGCACAGTGTTTTATCCATTCTGTTCTGAAATCCTATAGCCACGGCCTCTCAGGGTTTCAATAGGTTTTGTTATGCCTTGTGGGTCGAGTTTCTTGCGTAAGCGGCCGATAAAAACTTCAATCACATTACTATCTCGATCAAAATCTTCGTCATAAATATGCTCGGTCAAAACCGATTTTGAAACCACTTCACCTTTACGAAACAATAGATATTCCAGCACTTTATATTCAAAAGCTGTTACTTCAATTTTTTCGTCATCGACATTGACTTCTTGAGACAAAGTATCTAATTTTATGTTGGCATAGCTTAAAACCGGATGTGCTTTACCTTGTGAACGTCTGAGTAAGGCATTGATTCTGGCTAACAACTCTTCATAATGAAAAGGTTTGACTAAATAATCATCAGCACCAGCTTCTAAGCCTTCAACTTTTTCTTGCCAACGGTTCCTTGCCGTTAAAATCAAAATTGGAACCGTAATATCTTCTTTTCTTAATTTTGATATTAGCTCAACACCAGAAAAATCGGGTAATCCAATATCAATAATAGCAGTATCTATTGGATATTCAGTGGCTAGATAATAACCATCATTTCCTGTATGAGCGGTATCTACAGCAAAGCCTTTGCTTGAAAAAAAACCCTGTATTTGCTGGCATAGAGTTACTTCATCCTCAACAATCAAAATGCGCATAGCCCTACCTGATAATTTTACCTGAATCGACATCAACTCTAATATATTGAACCCGACCATCTTCCGTCAAGACTTTGATAATATGAGTATTGACTCCATTTATTTCTTCTGTAGTCGCATCAAGCACCTTACTGCTGCTCTCTTCAATTATTTTTTTTGTTGCCTCGTCCAGACTTAAATCAGGCAAAATAAAGGCTTTGTCGGCATAAACTGGCTGCATTAAAAAAAGAGATAACATTAAAACATTAGCAAAAACCTGCATGGTAAACCTGTAATTAGTCGATTAATTTATTATGTTAGAGACCTCAGTATAACTCTGGAACGGATAAAAAAGGGATAGCATTTTTCAGATCTCTTTAGTCAAAATACAAGCATAATAGTGAGCTATTGCCCGTTATTTTGGCTGAAAGATAGAAAACTTCTAGTCTTTTTTATCCGTTCATGCGTTATGCTGAGATCTCGTTAAGTATAGTATTAACAGTCCAGTCTGAATCCAAACTGAATTTTAACGCATGGAAAAACCATTTACAGTAAGCCCTAAAGCCTGTCCAAATGAAGCTCCTAATTTACCCACCAGCTTTTCCAATAATTTTTCTTGTGGTGTAAAGTTTAATTTATTTTCAGTACCTATGATATCCCTTGCCACTGAATCAACGCTACCAAAACCATCTGCCAATCCCATTTTAATACCTTGAGTACCTGTCCAAATCAAACCAGAAAAAGTATCTTCTGATTCTTTTAAACGATCACCTCGACCTAAACGGATAGCATCAATAAATTGCTGATGCACATCATTGACTAATGTTTGCATGTGTTTATTTTCTGCTTCATTAACGTCTGAGAAAGGATCCATTAAAGCTTTGTGCTTACCCGCAATAATAAGTCGCCTATCAACACCCAGCTTTTCCATTGTACTCACAAAACCAAAGCCATTCATAATGACACCGATAGAGCCAATCATACTGGCCTGACTGACATAAATATTATCTGCAGCAGCAGCAATATAATAGCCACCAGAAGCACAAATATCACTAACAACAGCATGGATAGGTATATCAGGATGTTTCTTTTTCAGCCTTTTAATTTCAGCAAAAATATAAGCTGATTCAACAGGACTTCCTCCAGGTGAATTAATATTTAAAATAACACCTTTGGTTTTTTTATCTTTTAAGGCATCTCTTAAACCTTCGATAACGCTGTCAGCATTCACTGCTTCTCCTACCGCTATCATACCCACCACATCTATGATTGCAGTATGATCCTTGTCACTTCCACTTAATTCTTTTTCAAATTTCGGATAAAACGCCATTGCACCTACGGCAATCAGATAAACAAACATTAATGTTTTAAAAAACACGTTCCATCGCCTAGCTCGACGCTGTTCTGTTATAGCTGCCATAGCTAATTTTTCTATCACTTCCCTTTCCCAGCTAGACTTTTTTTCATTATTCATTTCTGTTTCGTTCATGATGATGCTCTATATCTATTAATTTTAATCACTGTTACTCTCAAGCTGTTTTTGCAATTCTACGGCTAAAGGTGCTTTAAAACATATTTTCTCACCCGTTACTGGATGCACAAATTGTAGTTGTTGAGCATGAAGAAATAATCGTTTAAAACCTTTTTTTCTTAATTTTTTATTGATCTCTTCATCCCCGTAACGACTATCCCCTACAATCGGATGCCCTAACCAGGCAGCATGAACTCGTATTTGATGTGTACGCCCTGTTTTAGGCGAAGCTTCTACCAAAGTAAGCGATGGGTATTTTTGAATACGCCGAAAATGGGTTTCCGAAAATTTACCGAGCTTACTGACTTTAACAATTCGCTCCCCTCCTTTACCTGTATTTCTTAGTAAAGGCTCTGTTACTATCAGTTTTTTTCTTTCCCATTCGCCAGCCAATAAAGCTAAATAGGTTTTTTTAACAGCATCACCTCTAAAAAGGTCATGCAAGGCTTTTAATGCCGATCTTTTTTTTGCGATTAATAGACAGCCTGAAGTATCTTTATCTAGCCGATGTGCTAATTCCAGAAACCTGGCATCAGGTCTTAATACTCTCAATGCTTCAATTATTCCTGAGCTAATACCACTGCCTCCGTGAACAGCAAAACCTGCCGCTTTATTCAGCACCATCAACACTTCATCTTCATACAAAATGCCGTTTTCAAGGCTGTATTTTAAAGTGGGTTTTAGATCCACTTCATGGTTGCGAACAGCAACCCTAACGGGTGGAACCCTAACACAATCGCCTATTTCAAGCCGATACCTATTATTAATACGACCTTTATTAACTCTGACTTCGCCTTTACGAATAAGTCTATAAATTCTTGTTTTAGGCACACCTTTTAATAATGTAATCAAGAAATTATCTATACGTTGACCGCTATTTTCTTCAGTAATTTCAAGCCACTGAACTTTTGCCCTGCCACTGTTTTCTTCCAATTTCATTTTGTAATAATAACAGCATAGATGATTAATTCACTATTTAATTGATACTAACGATAAAGATTGTTATATTAATCAGGTTTATTTAAAAACTGCGGTCTAAGCTAAAGAGCAATTAAGACCAAATTAATTTAAGGGAAAGCAGAGTGCTTCCCTATGAATCTATTCAAATTGACTACATTTAACTTTGTCAAAATTAATCATTTGAATACGATTAAAACAGAATTTTGGGTTTTATCGCTCGACCCATCATGAGCGATACCGTTCCTTCATAGAACAAAAATACTTATGGCAGGTGTAAAAATTCACCTTGCAATAGCAACAGAACTTAATTTCACTTAGTTACGTTTGTAAATGGATTATAGAAAATCCCTTAAAATTTACTACCTCCGATTCGATTTTAGAATCCAACAAAACTTAGATATGGAAAATTTTAAACGGGTAATAATTTAAAAAATATTTTAAATTTGTGAATTTTTAATTATTCACTATTACCGCAAGTCTGTTCAGGAATTATCAAATTCCCAAGTAAATCTATAGATGGAGCAAAAACATACAAGGATATAATAATGAAAAGAATGCTTATCAACGCCACCCAACCCGAAGAGTTGCGTGTTGCTTTGGTAGACGGTCAAAAACTTTATGATTTTGACATAGAACTTCCAGCTAATGAACAAAAAAAATCAAACATCTACAAAGGTATCATTACTCGTGTAGAACCCAGCCTTGAAGCCACCTTTGTTAACTATGGTGCTGAAAAACACGGTTTCCTTCCCTTCAAAGAAATTTCAGCTGCATACAGAACCAATACAGATTCAAATGCAAAAAACCCGTTTAAAGAAGGTCAGCAAGTTGTCGTTCAAATTGAAAAAGAAGAACGAGGTAACAAAGGTGCAGCATTAACGACTTATATTAGCTTGGCAGGCACTTATCTGGTTCTAATGCCAGATAACCCTAAAGCAGGAGGTATTTCCAGACGCATTGAAGGTGACACTCGCAATGAATTACGTGAAGCCATGAATGCACTAAAAATTCCAGAACAGATGGGATTAATTGTCCGTACCGCAGGTTGTGGTAAAAGTACTGAAGAATTACAGTGGGATCTAAATTATTTATTGCAACTTTGGGATGCGATTGACCGTTCCAGCTCTGACCAAGAAGCCCCTTTTCTTATTTTTCAGGAAAGCAACGTCATCATCAGAGCATTACGAGACCATTTAAGAAATGAAATTGATGAAATCTTAATAGATAAAGAATCATCCTTTAAACTGGTACAAAACTTCTTGAAACAAGTAATGCCTCATTTTTTACAAAAGGCAAAATTGTATCAAGACAGTGTGCCTCTATTCAGTCGCTATCAAATTGAATCACAAATTGAAACCGCTTACAATCGTGAAGTTACCCTTTCTTCTGGTGGCTCAATCGTTATTGATTACACCGAAGCTTTAACATCTATTGATATAAACTCTGCACGCGCTACAAAAGGCAGTGATATTGAAGAAACCGCTTTAAATACAAACCTAGAAGCAGCCGATGAAATTGCACGACAACTGCGTCTCCGTGACTTGGGTGGTTTATTTGTAATTGATTTCATTGACATGATGGCCAATAGAAACCAAAAAGCAGTTGAAAACCAATTACGCGATGCCTTAAAAATTGACCGCGCCCGAATTCAAACCAGCCGAATCTCTCGTTTTGGCTTACTGGAAATGTCCAGACAACGTTTACGTCCTTCCTTAGGTGATGCCACTCAATTGACTTGTCCGCGTTGTAAAGGACAGGGTTCTATTCGTAACATTGAATCTGTTGCACTTTCTGTATTACGCATCTTAGAAGAAGATGCTATGAAAAAGGGCACCAGTAAAGTGGTTGCTCATTTACCTATTGAATGTGCCACTTTTCTATTAAATGAAAAACGATCCACTATACAAGAACTGGAAACACAACATAAAATTGACATTGTAATTTTACCCAGCAAACACCTTGAAACACCCGCTTACGATATTGAGCGAATAAAACTTGAAGACAATGACGATAAATCCAGTCATTTACAAATTAAAGCAGAAGCTGTTTCAGTTCCTGAATATGCTCAAAAATCGACACATACTACTGAAAAACCCATCATTAAGGAGTTTCTTCCTGATGCACCTGCACCTACACCTGCATCTGTTCATGATAAAAAGTCATCTTCCAGCCTAATCCAACGCTGCTGGCAAAAATTAGTAGGTGATTCTGAAGAAAAACAAACAACAGATAGCAAAAGCAAAAAAAGCAGTTCTAGGGCAAGAAACCCTCGCAATAACCGTAATAAAAATAACGAGCGACTAAAACGAAATAACAATCAAAACGGAAGCTCTCGTAAAAATAATAACAATAGAAATATCGCAAAAAACACAACAACTGATGCGAAGCCTAATTCTCAGACAGAGAACAGTACTAATACTGGTTCGGCACAAAAACAACCTTCTTCTCCTCAAGCTAAAAACAATGCTAGAAGAGGTAATAACCGAAGACGTAATTACAATCCAAACAATGGAAATAGGTCGCAGAATACAGCAAATAATTCTGAAATATCGACTACAAAACAATCAGAAAACACTGTACAAACGGTATCACAAACATATTCCAGCGACTTTGAGCCAAAGAAAAAACAAACTTCCGAGGTAAAAGCGACTGTAGAAAACACATCATCTGAGGATTAATTTTTCTCTCTAGGAGACCTCAGCATAACTCTGGTGATGAGAAAAAAACGATAGAATTTTTCAGGTTTTAGTCAAAATATAAGTGTAATAGTGGGCTATTGCGCGTTATTTTGGCTGAAAGATGGAAAACTTCTAGCCTTTTTTATCCGTTCATGAGTTATGCTGGGGTCTCTCTAGGAGGGGAGGCTACCCGACAATAGGAACCGTAGCGGGAAAAACGACTAAAATGGTTTTTCCTATAGTAGGTTTTCTATTCTCGGATAGCCTCTTGGTTTGAAGACAAGCAGGTTTTTTATACAGCTTTTCTTAACTCAACCCGAGAGTAGATTGGTTTGCAATTAAATTAAAAAACCGAAATATCTTAATCATTCACCGTATCACTGTTAAGGCAACTAGCAAATACCTTTACTAAGCCAAAAGTACTTTTTTTTCTAAAAATGTATTAATCACATCCCACGTTCCTCCAATATTATCCATTAATATTCCATGTCGGTCAGAATGAACAAAAATACACTTTTTATCTTTTGAGCCTAACTTAGACTCAATCAGCCGAGCACTATCAGGATGAACAACTGGATCTTCATCCGCATAAACAATAAGCACAGGAATTTGCACTTTATGTAACAGACTTTCAATATCATCCATCAAACGTCTTAATTCATACAAACTTTTAACCGGTACATGCCTATAGTTAACTGTCGGATGCTCAGGAGAGTTTTCTATGAAGGGTTTAACACCTTCTACGGAAGAAACCCATTTGACTAAGCGGTTGGTACCATGCAAAAAAGGTATAAATAAAAACGATTTAGCAACAAATTCAATTGGGACTGCTACTGCTACAACAGCACATACCCTGGTATCGTTTGTTGCTGCCAATTTAAGAGCCAGCCCACCTCCTGTCGAAAACCCGATAATAACGATAGAATTACAATAGGCAGAAAGAATATCCAGCCCTCTTGGTATAGAATCATACCAGTCTTGGGCAGCTTGATCCCTTAGATCGTAAGGTGATGTTCCATGCCCTTTTAAGCGAATAACCAGTACTGTGTATCCATGGCTCAATAACTCTTCGGCATAATCTCTGAGTTCAGCAGGAGAGGATAATAAACCATGAATTAATAATGCACCTATGCCATTGCTTGTGGTGGGTTGTAAAAGAAAAGATTCTGGGTTGGCAGATGCCGTTTCCTGTTGATTAATATCATCATACGAAACATCTGAATACTGTTGTTTATCCCATCTTAGAGAAACTGATTCATCATCCATAGCCCATACTGATAAGCTCTTATGATTCACCTCATCATAAGATTTAACAGCCTTAATAACAGCATGTTTTACTTCTTTAATCGGCTCTACTTCATTAACATATACAATAATCAGATTTTCCATTCTGATCTCATCAAAGTCAAATTCATCACCTAGTTTAGCCTGAAACTGATATTCTTCATCGGTAGAGATAATCAACTCCGATTTTTCTGCCATCTGAATAAACTGTGCAAAACGTTTACAATCCCCACTTATCAATCCTCTATATTCATCGGGGTTTAATAAGCTATTATGTAGATTAATGGCAAAATGTTTTTGTAATGTCTTAATAGCAATATAAAGTGTGGTATTAAACTGCTTTTTACTAATTTTTTGCTGGCCTCTATTGAGACAATATATAATCAATACCGAAGCCAAATGACTAAGATTGATAGTGACATTGGCATAAATTTCTTTCATATATTGATTACGGTTAATTTTGACATTTTTTTTAAAACAGTAACCCAGCAGTTTATGTTTTATACTTTTAGGCTTTGTATTTAAAGAAAAAATATCATCTAGCGATTTTATTTCTGTTGTCGCTTTGCTTAACAAATACCGACTCATCCAACTCCAGCTATCGTATGAATCTATGGGCTTACCCATGCGTAAATCCATATCGGTATCTTTTAATAAAATATTTCCCTCAATTAATAGTTCTTCTGTTTGTCTCACAGTTAAACCATCAGTAAATAACTCAACCCCTTTCAGTAATAAATTGTCAGACGCACGTATGGGATAAAAAGTAATATTTGAAGGTACTATCAGAGTAGGCTTGAGAGCGACTGTAAGTAATCGATCTAAAGAATCTAATTTTAACTCTTCTTTCCAGTGTATTAATTGAGCACGATCTTTTTTAATATAGGCAGTTCGAATAATCGTTTTAAAAACTTCAATACCTTGCGCTAAAACAGCTGCCCCCGTATGCTGCTTACGCCTCTCACCTGTAATACGCGAGTAAATACTGTAATTTCCATGCTTATCCAATACTTGATGGTCTTTAACCATGCCTCCTTCTGGAAAGATAATCACTTTTTTCCCTAAAAATATCTGTCGGGCAAGATTGGCAAAAAGTCGTTGATGATCATGAGGAATCACACCCACATTATTCAGATAAGTAGCTAATAAACCACCATGAGTAAAAAATTCACCCGAAGCAATTGAACAACAGTAATCCCCTGTTTTTTCATGTATTAAAAATTGAGGAATAAATGTTTCAAAACGAGAGAAATGATTAAATAAAAATATGTCACCTTGCAAACCGTGTTGATCTGCATGTAGTTGCATATTCACTTTCAATTTTTTTGTGAGTGATCGAATAAATTTGACCGACCAATCATACATTTTAATATCTATATCTTTAAAATCATCATAATCAACGGTTTCATTCATTCCATTTGCCTATAAAAGTAATCATTCTTGACTTTCAAAATTATTGTATTAAGGTCTGTTGCTATAAACAAACATTGTTATACCATTTTCAAAAATAAAGAAAACATAAAAATGAAACTTCCAATAACGGGCGGGTGTTTATGTGGCAAGGTAAAATACCAAATAACGAGAGATCCTGTAGGTGCAGGAAATTGCCATTGTCGCACTTGCCAGAAAGCACTGGGCGCGGCCTACCTCGCTGTATTATTTGTCCCTTATGAGGCACTTAAAATCACAGGAGAATATAAAGAATTTGCAACTCTTTCTGCCAGTGCTAACACCATACACAGAGGATTTTGTGCTAAATGTGGAAGCGCACTTTTTGGCAGAAACTCAGCTAATAACAAAATTCGCCCTGTTTGTGCAGCCACTTTGGACGATCCTAGTATTTATCAACCTAATATGGACTTTTGGGTCTCTGAGGCTCAACCATGGGACTATATGAACCCTGATCTTACAAAATTTGAAGGCAATTTTTTGCATTTTTAAGGGCATTTTCAGAATAATTATGACAGCACAATGTATTTCAGTTTAAATACTCAATTGTAAATCAACTTATTTTCAAAAATAGTCATGAACAGTCAATTTAAAACTATTGGAATCATAGGCAAACACAGTGACTCGCGTATCATAGACACTCTTTCTAAATTAGTTTATTTTCTTGCTCAAGATAATTATTCTATTCATGTCGATTTAAAATGTGCCCATTTACTCAATATTGATTTCGTCAAGCCTTGTAATATAAAACAATTAGCTCAATCCTGCGATTTAATCATTGCTGTCGGCGGTGACGGTACTTTTTTGTCTGCCATGCGCTCTATAGTTGATACAAACACCCCTTTATTCGGTATTAACCTTGGAAGACTTGGTTTTTTAGTTGATATTTCGCCCGATGAAATGCAATCAAAGTTAAGTAATATTTTGAACGGTATGTTTGTAGCAGAAAATAGATTTTTATTGCATACTAAAATTGTGCGTGAAGACGAAGTTATTCAACAGGAATATGCGGTGAACGAAGTCGCTATTCATCGTTGGGTAACGCCCAGCATGATAGAAATTGTCACGCATATTGATGGAGTCTATTTAAACTCTCAACGCTCAGATGGTTTGATAATATCTACCCCCACAGGTTCTACCGCATATTCACTATCGGCAGGTGGCCCCATTATACATCCATCATTAAATGCACTGGTTTTGGTGCCTATCAGCCCACATACACTTTCTAATAGACCCATCGTCATAGATGACTCTTCTAAAATTGAAATCAGTTTCTGCCAAAACAAACAAATTAATGCACTGGTCAGTTGTGATCATTTAGAAATACCAGAAGTATTAATCAGTGACAAAATTGTCATTAGCAAACACCCTACTCCAATTAAAATCCTGCATCCTGAAGACCTGGATTATTTTCATATTCTTAGAGAAAAACTGGGTTGGAGCAGTGGTTATCATATTCAATCGCAACAATCTGTTAACCGTTAAAAGTCCAATAAATTTTAGCTAAAAATATGTTACTCACTCTAAACATAGTTGACTTGGCTGTGGTCAAGTCATTAAACCTTAACCTTGCAAAAGGCATGTCGGTATTAACAGGCGAAACCGGTGCAGGAAAATCTATTTTATTAACTGCACTAGGGCTGGCACTAGGCAATAGAGCCGACTCAGGATATGTTCGACCTGATGCGACTCGTGCAGAAATTAATCTGGACTTTGATTTAATGGATGCCCCCTTAGCCAAACAATGGTTAGAAAACAATGATTTGAATGATGATGACAATTGTTTTATTCGCCGCATTGTCAATCAAGATGGTGGTTCAAAAGCCTATATTAATAATCGCCTCGTCACTTTACAATCGTTAAAACAACTCAGTACTTTATTGGTAGAGATCCATGGACAACATGCCCATCTCACTTTATTAGATTCTGAACAACAACGCCATCTATTGGATAATTTTTCTAAAAGCTCTGATCTACTTGCCGAAATCAATCAGATATATCAATCCTGGAAACAAAGCAATACCGAGTTAAATAATTTAATAAAAGTCAGTGCTGATAAATTTGAACGTGAAGAGCTACTACGCTATCAACTAGAAGAATTACAACAACTGGATCTAGAACATTTTGACTATCAGGCACTATCTGAAGAACATGGCAAACTGTCCAACCTAGATCTTATTCTTAAACAAGGTCAGGAACAACTGCAAGTTTTGTCAGAAAATGATCAACAATCGGTCAATAAAATGCTCGGCTATAGCTTAAGCGCATTGACTGAATTAGCACAATACTCTCCCGAATTAGCTGAAATCTGTGAAATATTAACAGCAGCACAGATTCATATTGAAGAAGGCGCACAACAATTACGCCGATACTTGGAAACACAAGAAGCAGATCCTCAACAGCTACTATTTTTAGAAGAACAAATTGGTATTATTCAGGATATTAGTCGCAAACATCAAACCTCTGCTGAGAAACTTCCTCAGTTAGCAATAGAACTGGAAACAGAATTAAGCGACATAGCGCATAGTAGTGAACGTATTGAAGAATTAACCACTCAGGTTGAACAAAAACTCACCCAGTACCAAACGCTAAGCAAACGTCTTTCCGCTAATCGCACTCAAAACGCTAAAAAATTGGAAGAAAAGATTTCAACCATGATCAAAGAATTAGGTATGCCACAAGGTGATTTTTTAGTGAAGGTAAATTTTCAAAGCGATCAAATGCCTAAAGCGGTAGGTAACGATAAAATTGAGTTTTTAGTCAGTGCTAACCCAGGCCTGCCCCCCAAACCCTTAGCTAAAATCGCATCAGGTGGTGAATTATCTCGTATCAGTCTAGCCATTCAAGTCAGTACCAGTACAGATAAAACTACAGCAACCATGGTTTTTGATGAAATAGATTCGGGAATAGGCGGTGGCATTGCAGAAATAGTGGGGCAAAAATTACGCAAGCTAAGTGATAACCGACAAATACTCTGTGTGACCCATTTACCGCAGGTGGCATCACAAGCACATCAACATTTATATGTAAAAAAAGACCAATCTGAAACGACCTCATCAACCGTTACAGTCCTCAATAAACAAAATAGAATAGAAGAAATTGCACGTATGTTAGGCGGGGTGAATATAACTCAAAATACTTTGGCACATGCTGAGGAAATGCTGGGTATAACAGAGCAATGAATAATTAGCCAACCCTTAAAAACTGATTTATCAGGACTCAGGACTGAGTCCTTTTTAGGTTTTTAAGGGTTGACTAAGTAGCCATTAATACATTGCTCTCATCGCCTATTTGTCCTTTAAGCAGGTTTCTAGATAATCTAAAAAACGTCATAGACCACAACTATTGAAAAAATCTTGAGCATTATTTTTAACAAGACTCTGCAAGTCTTGTTTAATTTTGGCATAAGAATTAACTTTATTTTGCCACGCTTGGTGAATATTTTTTATTTTTTTAAAGGTTAAGGTTTCTGAGGTAAATGCCTGTATAAACCCAGTTTCTTTAAAGTCAAGGCTAGAGAGCTCACCTTTATTATTAAGTGTCAAACCACTAACGACATATTCTTTTGCTGGTAGTAAAAAATTGCCTTTAATCACATCATATTTATCGCCAAATAAATACTTATTTTTAAGATTAGAAAACATAAAAATACCATATTTTCCAGGGCTTTCTAAGTATATATTAAGCGGCAAATAGATTGTTTGTGCAGAACAAATACCCTGAGATTTTCTAATCTCCTTATCGCAAAATTTATTTTGCATAATGCTGCATACATTTGCCTTAGCACTATCCATATTTGAGGTGATTATTGTATTAAATTGTTGCATAAATAATGCTTCTTTATCTTCATTAAATCCAAAAATTAAAAACTCCTGATTATCACTATCAGATACTACAGTGATTATAAGGTGATAGTCTTTATCATTATTTTTAGCAATATAAATACCAGCAATGTTGGTTATATTCTGCACTCCTTTAAATTGAGATTTGCAGGCGTAAAGTAAGATAGATAAAATACAAATAATTACTAATTTCATTTATGAATCCCCCTTTTTGTTTAAGCCAAGTATATGAACGTGAATTTTCCTATTTTTCCATTGACATGCTTTCTAAATAAAATCCCATTGCTTGTTGTAGTGTAAACATGCCTCAGAAGGCATTTAATAAGAAAATCATGCCGCAAGAATTTTGGCAACGATTAATAGGCATGATTTTTATTTAATTTGGCATTAACCGTTAAAAAGGAATTTAAGCTAAAGATTATCCGCTTTTAACTTAGCTTCTTTTGCCCCATAAAGATTATTTTGCTGTCTCCTTGCTTCACTGATCAACAACCAACTTTGCTTTTTTAAAATTCTATCCTGTGCAGATAATAAGGCTGCTTTTTTTGCTAAATTTTCAGCTAGTCGTGGTTTGGATTGTTGTAAACGGAGTTTTGCTAATTTATAGGTTAATGTTGGGTTTCTTGATTCTATTCTTAAAGCACGTTCAATGGTAGAAACTGCTGATTCATAATCACCTTTCTGACTATTTCTCTCTGCTTCTAATACTAAAGATTTTATAGCCAACGATAACGGTTTTACTACCGGTTGTGTATCAGCAGGAATATGAGAAACTGTAGGTTTATATTGATAGGGTTGTTTTTTGTTTTCAGGATGTCTTATATTTTCAACGGCTTTAGAGCTATTTTTAGTTGAATCATTTTTTTCTGACGGAATAAGATAAGGCTTGCTTGCTTGCGGATCGCTATAGACAGGAGCAGGTGATTGTTGCTTATAAAACGTACCACACCCTTGTATAAGTAATGTGGATGCAATAATAAACGATTTAATTTTCATAGCAATATTAAAAAAGTTCTATTTCTTTATCTTCATTATCATTTTTGATGCTATCGGCTTCCCTAGTCAATTCAATCGCTTCTTCAATACTTTTTCCATGTAGAGCCGAAGCAAACATATTTTTTTTTAAATTGTGAACCAATTGGTTCTCGAAATGCTAACCCTTTTTTTGCGGTGAATTTAAGAATACCAAACATACCCCCATGTTACAATTTAAAAATATAAAGGGGCAAAAATATGACAAAATTAATTTCAAAATCTCAAACTTCAATTATTCTTATTTTGAGTTTATTATTAAGCAGCTTATTTCTAAGCGGCTGTGATAACAAAGAAAAAAGTGCAAAAAACACGCTTTCAGTTAAACAGAAAATTCAAAAATACCCAAAAGACACGACTATTAAAGGTAAAGTCAGCAACAAGAAAGGGACTATATTATCGGGCACCATTAAAGTAACTGACACCAAGGGTACACTCATTGTCAGTTCTGAGTTGCTCCATGATTATCACTACTCAGTCACTGTCCCTGCAGGTACAGAATTACCCATTGAGCTACATTTTTATCCTAAAGCAGTAAACAGTTATGATAAAAAAATGACAGTTGCTGTTATTTATCCCAATATCAAAAAATATGATATTAATGAGCTCACTTCTGCTATTGCCAAAAGAGCAAAATCACTGGGTGGATACACGCACTATAATATGATGAGAGCCGCTGAACAGACAGTAAGTGTTCCTGACTCTAATAGAACATCAGCTGGCTTTAAAGGCGACATTAGCAAACAATATGGCGGCTGGCACTAATCGTTCATGTTCTCTGTGATCTTCATTGTAAAGACGATTATTTCTTTTCTTGCAGTGGCTGAATATACTTATCCGCTATAAAGCCTGCCCCCAAACCTATCATTAGCCACAATAAAAGATTAGCAATACTGGTTTGGATAATAAACTGATGCCAAAGCAAAGTCAGTGCTTCAATTGCCTGAGGGCTTGAATTAATAAAGCCATGTATCTCAGGTTGAGGCGCTCCAATGAGATGTGGACTGATAATCAGTAATAAAGCTATCACTTTATGCACGATTGCTTGATAAGCCATTAACCATAATGACAATGTAGTCACAAAAACGGTAAACAACCACCAGACCTGCCTGCCTTCCAAGTAAGCGGCTTCCATACCCGGCAATTCTGGCGGTAAGCCTAATGCTGGTAAAGCAAAAACCGATAAATACGCGGCTACGCCCCAGAATCCTCCTTTTAACAGACCAAATGATGCCTTTAAACTTATGGCACTTAATAAAATCAAAGCAAAAGCAAAACTTAGCAGAAAATTGCTGACAAAATTCCAGCCATGTCTTTCCTTGCCGTCATCAGGTGACCAGGCTTCAGTTGTTTCAGCCAAAGCATGTCCTGTATGAGTTACAGACTCAACTACCTCATAGACTTCGGCAGCTACAATAATAGGGGTAATAAAAAAAGCCTGATAAACACTTAAAATAGTCCCTGCAATAATGGCCAAGGCAAATGCAGAAAAAATTAGATTTCTAAAATACATATAATTCTCTAGTAATGGTAGCTAACAATAACCCTTGTATTTTGACTAAACCCATTTTCAAAAATAAATGATACAATCTAGCACTCATTTTTGCACATTCTGCATTTATAAAAAATAGGAAGATTATCAATAAGTAAGCTTAGATTTTTTTATAAAACACAAGGCATAAAAATAGGCACTATATCACACCATTTATTCTTGAAAATGGTATAAAACCTGAAAAATTCTATCACTTTTTTTGTCCGTTCCAGAGTTATGCTGAGGTCTCTAAAAGATAAAAGAGTGGTTTATTTAGAACCTCCCCACGCAAACTCTCCCCAGCAAGGGATGGCTTAAAAGCTCTCTGCGGAAGGATGCCTACAGGATCTCTAAAAGGGGACGTTACCCTTTATTGATCTCTAAAAGGGGACGTTACCCTTTATTAGGTCTGCCTACTCCTTTAAAACTCAAATCTCTACCAATCTTATCGCCCAGATTTTTAATAAAATTATCACTTCCGCACGGCAAACCTTTGTGTGTGTTTCTTTGCAAGATTTCAGATAAAAGGGTAGCGTCCCCTTATTTCCCATCACTTCCGCACGGCAAACCTTTGTGTGTGTTTCTTTGCAATATTTCAGATAAAAGGGTAGCGTCCCCTTATTTTAAAGGGTAGCGTCCCCTTATTTTCCCTTGCAATATTTCAGATAAAAGGGTAGCGTCCCCTTATTTTCCCTTATTTTCCCGTGTGTGTTTCTTTGCAATATTTCAGATAAAAGGGTAGCGTCCCCTTATTTCTCTTATTTACTTATTTCCATTAGTGCTTCAAAAATAACAATGATTTGTTAGCTGCTTTATGAATGCGAATGTCTTTTGTTTTTAAGAGAATCTATTTTTTCAACAATATATGGAATATTATAAATTACAAAAATCAATCCCAATACAAAGATACCTTGCATAATTATTTGTGTATCCATTATTTACTCCTTTGTAGTTTTCAAAACTTTGTAAGCAGCTATTTCAGCAATAGTATACATAGTCATAAAAAATAGCACTTCATAAAAGTTACCCTTAATTAAAGATGGATAACCAAAGGCAGCAAATTGAGCCATGCCAATAATGCGTAGACTATTAGCAATATGCTTACTTTGATTATCATTTCTATTTTTCATAAGGTAATTTTAGCACGCTTTCTATCCTTTGTTTTTTACCAAACAAGGCATACTCCTGATGGTTTAATCATATTATCTTTTTCTAAAGGCGACAAATTAACATCTGAAATTTTTAATCCACACTCTTTTAGAAAAAACGGGGACAGGCTACTTTTTATAATGCAATAATTGGGGGCAGGGTGTCATTTATTGGGGAAACTTCAGCCTTTCCCCATTATTTTCGTATAAATGGTCGGGTTGATCTACTTGTTAGCAGCTTTTTGTTCAAGCCGCTCAACAAGCCAAAGTTTAATTATCGATTGACGAGTTACGCCAATACGACCAGCTTCTCTATCTAGAGAATCGATTACCCAGGAAGGAAAGTCAACGTTGATTCGTTTTTGTTTTTGATTTGGGCGTTTGATAGTAGATAGATCAAGATCATCCACAATGTCTTGTTTGTTGTCATCAAATTTTTTATCAAAGTCTTTAGTTTTCATAAAGTTCCACCTCTTTTTTACGGGAGCGCCTGACTGAAATTATTCTAATGGTGCTACCACGATAAGTTATTACAGCTGACCAGTGCTTGTTAGCAATGAGGCCAATTACTAAAAAGCGTGGCTCACCTTTTGATTTTACTTGTAGTTGAATAACTTCAGGGTCAACCCATAGTTCTTGAGCTGCAACAAAATCAATACCATGCTTTCTAAGATTTGAAGTGCTTTTATTGTTGTCATATTCAAAATCTTGCATGAGTAAAATATATACCTAAATTACTCATATTGCAATTTTTTGATTATTGGCTGCTAACGCTCCATGTTGATTTGCTTTGTTAGGGCTTTTGAGAAAAAACGAAAAAACGGGGACAGGCTGCTTTTTATAATGCGATAATTGGGGTCAGGGTGTCATTTATTGGGGGAACTTCAGCCTGTCCCCATTATTTTTTGCGACAGCAAAAAAATGACGCTTACTGGGGTCTGAGTGCATGATTGTTATGTTTCTAGCGGCAACCCAAGGTTTTTTCTTATAAAAGTCTCTGATTTATGAGACTGTACACCATCTGTGGTATTTGAGTAGCCTATAAGATATGTTGCTGCTTCAAATAGGATTTAGTTTTTTTGCTTTCAGAAATCTACTATACCAAAAAGATAACTTCGCTATAGCCGCATTTAACTCTGCCGATGCTTTTCGATTCGCAAGAATTCTCTCGTGATGCAGTTTCTGCATTTCATCGTTCAACCCTTCGGCGTTGACAACCTGAGCAAAATAAACAAAATCAATAAGCACTTGGTTACGAATATTTTTGTATCTCAAAATTGGTTGTACAGAGAATGTCGAGAACCAATATCCGATCGAGCCAGATACGGCTCCTATTAATACTGCCTGTAACGTGGTATCCATCTCATCCCTCTCTTTGAAATATAACGCCGCCAGCAGGGGTGGAAAAACCAGAGCGAAGCGGCGGTTTTGACATTCCTCTGACCGACTAACGAGTGTTGCACTTATGATGTGAATTCAAGCGCCCTTATTTTTAATCATCATCCTTACATAATCTTTTGAATTTAATTTTTAGCCAATAATCGGCACTTACATAGTTACCAGCTCCGATAAAAAACAAAACCAGTAACATAATAAAATAAGTAGTGGCAAATTCAATACCATTATTAAGCACAACAAAACTTCCATTTTCTGTCAACCAGCCATAATTGCCGACATCTTGCAAAAGCTCTTTAGCTTTATCCAGTCTTTGTATGGCTCCCATGGTTCTTTCGTTAGCAAAAAAACCACTGCCTTCTGCAATCGCCAACCAACCATTTTGTAGGTGTACAGTCACTGCTGCAACAGCCATAGTGAGCATTAAAGGTATTGAAATCAACCTGACTCCAAAACCCAAGAGTAAGAATAATGCACCCAGCATTTCTACCAAAGCAACGAGAAAAACCAATAAATAAGGTAATGGTAAACCTAGTCCCCATTCATCATTACCAAACCATTCCACCGTACTGTCAAAATTTGAAAACTTTTTACTGCCAGCCATCCACATAATTGGCACTAAGTATAAGCGTAAAGCTAATGGTGCCAAAAAATCCAGACATTTTGTTTTAGCGCAACATATTTGTAAAAAACACTTATTTTTCATTGTAATACCTTGTTTTAGATTGAGGAACATAGAACGGACTGGGACACTAATAAAAGCAAATAATTGCACAATAATAATTTTTATTTTCAGGGTGCGCTAGTTTAAAAACATAAAACCCGAACAATTTAAACTAGGCGGTGCGTTTACGCTACTTTACTCAAGTAATTCTTTATCTTGGTTTAAAAAAAACACTAATTTATTAACTTTCGATTACACCATGTTTAATAGCTAATCGTACTAACTCAACAGGGCTAGTGATCCCTAGTTTTTGTTTTAATATAGTCTGATGATTAGCAACAGTTTTTTGTCCAATATTTAATAGGGTGGAAATATTGTCGACAGTTTTTCCTTCTGCAAGCAATCTAAAAATCCCAAATTCCCTAGAAGTGAGCTTCTGCATTGGATTTTTCTCAAGGAGGGTTTGCAAGTCTATTTTTTCAGATAAGATAGGGTTTAAATAACTTATTCCTTCTGCCGCATTAACGATTGCCTTAATTAAGTCTTGTGTTTCACTGGATTTGGCAACATAGCTCATTGCACCAGCGGCTATGGCTTGCACGGCAAAAGTTGTATTTTCATACATTGAAAACATGACTATTTTAGCGGAATTGTATCGATGCAGAATGCGTCGTAGAGCTTCTAAGCCACCGATACCTGGCATGGAAATATCCATCACTAATACATCGGGTGCTATATCTCCAAATAGATGATAAGCCTGTTTGCCACTTTCGGCTTCAGCAATAACTTTAATATTATCATTTTGTTCTAATAGTCTACGCAAGCCAGAACGAACAACTGCGTGGTCATCTGCCAGCATAACTGAAATGGGTGTTTTCATTGTTTTTCTTTAATATCAGATGGCAATTCAATGTTGATTATTACGCCTTTATTAATAGCGGTAGTTATCTCAAATTTCCCCGCTAAACCTTCCACTCGCTCTCTCATTCCTAGCAAACCAAAACCTTTGGGTTTTATTGTGTGATCAAAGCCATTGCCATTATCAGCGATCATCATATTAATTTGATTATTGTCTTTTTTGATGCAGATAGTGATGTTATTTGCATTTGCATGGCGTGCAATATTGGTTAGACATTCTTGGACTAAGCGATAGATGGAAACTAACAGAGTGTCATCAAGATCGATAAAGCTCCCTGAAATATGGAAATTTAACTGGATATTCGGGTTACGAGTAAGCCATGCTGAAATAAGTTCTTTTAATGCAACCTCTAAGCCTAATTCATCAAGATCACTAGGGCGAAGACGTTGCAACATTGTGTGGACAATTTCCATCATTTGCCTAACTACAGTATCAATAGCTGTTGCACTTTCTTGAGCAGTGGCAATAGTTTTAGCATCTTTGATAACGGAAGCATCCATATAGATAGCAGTAAGATGTTGGCCGATTTCATCGTGCAGTTCTTGTGCTAAATTCTTTCGCTCATCTTCTTGTAAACGTATCAATTGCTGTGATAGGTGATGGTTGTTGTCAATACTGGACTGTAAGGTTGCTGCCATAATATTAAATTTATCACTGATGTTCGATAACTCTGGCAAAGTAAATTTTGGTAGTCGAGAGTTAAGATTGCCAGACTCTAGTTCGGTTAATGCTGTAAGAATGTTATCAATAGGGCGAAGAGCAATGTTTACTGCAATATAAACGACAATATTAACCACTAAAAAGAAGATACTGAGTAGTACCAAGATACTTTTTGTTGCTTGCCATTCTTCGTTAATTTCATAAGAAACATCGGGAGTAATAACTAATTCACCGACCAGTCTATCGCTTATAAAAACAGATTGTCTGGTACTAGGGAGCTTACCTGTCACTGAATCCATGGTATTAACAAACCATGCTGGAGCTTGGTTTTGTTGTGAGTCTATTTTGACATGGTTGCTATCTTGGAGTTTGCCTGCGTTATCAAAAAAATCTATTTTAAGATGGCGAACATTTTTAAGGTCTCTCAAGTGAAAGACAAATCTGTCTTTAATAAGAGAGGGATTGTTTAGTCTAAGTCCTAAAATTTCAGCATCAAACGTATGCAAGGCAAGAATCGCAGTTGAAGCAATTTCAGCCTGTATGTTGTTAGCCACATTTTTAATGGTAACCACAGCACCGATAAGGATTATTAATAGCAATATAAGAGTGATTATTATGTTTAATCGTAGTTTTAAATTCATAGATGCAGTCTAGTGTCTATCAATATCGGTTGGCTTGTCAGTTGCTATGGAAAGATATTATGAGACCTCAGCATAACTCTGGACGAGAGAAAAATTCTAGCCTTTTTTATCCGTTCATGCGTTATGTTGAGGTCTCATTATGCACTATCGGGCTTATATTTAAAGTGTATCGTTCAATAATTGGGAGTTTTTCCTATAGATAATATTTTTCAAACCTTTCATAATCTGCAAAATTTTAGAATGTAGCGTTCATGTAAGAACTTAGGAGAAAATATGCAGTATCAGCAGCAAAAGAAAGCATTGTATTTAATACTTATGACGACAATGCTGACATCAGTTTATGCTGAAGATGAAAGTACTTTAGAGTTGAGTGACATTGAAATTGTTGGTGCCACACCGTTGCATGGTATTGGTCTAGCAGCCGATAAAATTGCTGCTAACATTCAATCTGCCACTGCTGAAGAAATTGAAAATAGCCAAAGTCTTGATATAACGGACTTTATGAATAAAACATTGGGTAGTGTGAGTATCAATGCCGCACAAAACAATCCTTTTCAACCAGACTTACAATTTCGGGGTTTTACGGCTTCACCATTAGTGGGTGTTGCTCAGGGCTTATCTGTTTATCAAGATGGTGTGCGGGTAAATGAACCTTTTGGAGATACCGTTAACTTTGAATTAATTCCAGAATCAGCAATTGCTAGCATAAACTTAATCCCCGGTTCTAATCCTTTATTTGGTTTAAACACATTGGGTGGTGCAATTTCTATTTTGACTAAAAATGGCTTTACTGATAAAGGGCATAGTATTGAAGCTTATACAGGCTCTTTTGGTCGCCATTCTGTCACTTTAGAAAGTGGGGATAAGAGGGGTAATTTTGCATATTTCGTAACAGGGGCATATACCGAAGAAGAAGGGTGGCGTGATGAATCACCTTCGCAAGTAGAACAATTATTTGCCAAGTTAAGCTATAAAAATGATTTTAGCACCTTAGATTTAGCACTGACAGCAGTGGATAGTGATTTGAATGGTAATGGCGCAGCACCTATTGAGTTATCAAAAAGTGATCGTGAGGCAGTATTTACTTATCCAGATAACACCCAAAATGAATTATGGATGTTGTCATTAAATGGCTCACATTGGTTGACGAATACGGTTTTACTGTCAGCCAATAGCTATTATCGAAACAATGACCGTGAAACCTTTAATGGTGATGGTGCTGAATTGGAAATTGATAATGGATTCTTGGTCGAAGAAGAGGGTGATGGCATAGATCCAGAGGATCGTATCGAGGATATTAATGGTAATGATATTACTGAAGCGGCACTAGGAAATCCTGACAATAATCTTGCGCTAAACAATACAAGTACCACTGAGCAAGATGGTTACGGAGTCAGCTTTCAGGTAACGCTAACAAACGATTTGTTGGATCAAGAAAACCAATTAATTATTGGCGTGAGTTACGATAAAGCGGACATGAATTACAACGCCAGAAGTGAAGTGGCAGTATTTAAAGATGACCGAGGTACAATAGGTACCGGTGTTGTCATTAATGAATCAGTCGTTGATGGCAAAATTGATAGTGATTCTTTAGGTATCTTTTTCACCGACACATTAAGCATAACTGATCAATTAGCGCTAACAGTTTCTGCACGTTATAACTTAACGCATATTGATATTGCAGGTACTAGCGAAGGTGGTGACACTAATTTGAATGAATCGGGTGACACCCATACCTATCAACGAATTAATCCAGCAGTTGGGCTTGCTTATGCGGTGAATGATGATTTGGGTGTTTATGGCAGCTATAGTGAATCATCACGAGCGCCAACTGCTTCAGAATTAACCTGCTCAAATAAAGAAAAACCTTGTGCATTACCAAATTCTTTCTTGAGTGATCCGCCACTAGATCAAGTGGTTGCAAAAACGTGGGAAGCTGGATTGAGAGGTCAATTTAATGCAATTATCTGGACAGCGGGTATGTTCCGTACAGTGAATAAAGATGATATTATTTTTATACCAGTAGACGAAGGTGTGCCGGGCAATATCAGTAATGGTTTTTTTGATAATGTGGGCGAAACAAAACGACAAGGGGTTGAACTTGGTCTTAATGGTATATTAGTTGAGAATAAATTAAGTTGGTTTGCTAATTACTCTTATGTTGACGCAACGTTTGAAGATAGATTTTCCGTATTTAATGAAAATAACCCAGCAGGCGAAGATACCGCTGTGGGAAAAGGCGACAGTATTCCTGGAATTCCAAAACATAATGTTAAGTTAGGTGCGGATTATGCTTTTACACCTGCACTGTCATTGGGTTTTGATGCCTCGTATCATTCATCACAATATTATCGTGGTGATGAAGCCAACAATAATTCCCGAATTTCTGACTATCAGGTAGTAAATCTTCACGCTAGATATAAATTAAACAAGCATATTGAGTTTTTTGCCAAAGTCGATAACTTGTTTGATAATGAGTATGAAACATTTGGTCTTTATGGTGAGCCAGATGAAGCTCCTGGTTTAGATACACTTGATGATCCACGTTTTGTGGGTGCTGGCCCACCTCGTGCTGGTTGGATTGGTATTAAAATAGCCCTATAATTAGTGCTTTATTTTATACTTACACCAATTATTTTTTTAAACGGCTGTAACTTTTTTGATAATAAGAGATCTCAGCATATAAAGAACAATTTGAGTACTTATTACGAGAGAATTGCAACCGTTGATTTTAGCATCTTAGCCATTTTGTGTTTAATTTTAAAAAAATATTGATCGTTGCTAATTCTGCTCGAATGTTGGCACAATCAGCAAAAAATGCAGGACTCAATCCTATTGTTATTGATTGTTTTAATGACGTTGATACGCAGAAAATAACCTTAGCGTCTATCAAGATTGACTGTTTATCCCCTTACCATCTGACCGCTGCCTTAGCTGTTTTAGACAAAACCCATGTAATAAATTATGCTATTTATGGCAGTGGTTTTGAAGCCTATCCTGAAAGCCTGCAACATCTTTTTCAAAAATTTACCGTATTAGGTAATTCACTTTCTGTTTTTAGCTTGATCCAAGAAAAAGTTAATTTCTTTTCAACATTAAAAAAATTAAATATTATTTATCCCCAAACCTCATTTAAACCACCACCACAACAACAAGATATAGCGTGGTTAATTAAGCCTAGAACAGGTGAAGGTGGTATCGGCATAAAAAACTACCATAAAAACACTGTAATATCGGGTTCAAATTATTGGCAACAGAAAATTGATGGTTTAGCTATGTCTGTGTTGTTTGTAACGAATGGAAAGCAAATTGTTATCTATGGCTTCCATCAGCAACAAACTATCGTTATAGGCGATAATGAATATATTTTTTCAGGGCTTGTCAGTCAGCCCACTGTTGCAGACAAGATAATAACAACCCTATCAACATGGATCGAAAAATTAGTCCCTGAGTTTGCTTTAAAAGGTCTTAATTCATTCGATTTTATAGTTAAAGATGATCATTGTTATGCACTAGAGATTAATGCAAGACCTTCTGCAAGTATGCAACTATATACAAGTAATTTATTAATAGAACATATTAAAGCCTGTTTAGCAGATTCAGTATTACAGCCCGCTGAATATTTGAATGATTATCGCAGTTATAGGGTGATTTTTGCTGAATCTAATTATGAAATTGGAACGCACATTAAATGGCCTGAATGGGTGGTCGATATACCCGAACCAGGTACATTAATTAACACAGGAATGCCGATTTGCAGTATCATTGCCAGCGTAGAAAATGAACGGGATATTGAGGATGATTTGTCCTCTAAACAGCAAATTATAAATAAATTATTAGTCAGGTAAAAAAATGCAATACACAGCCAGTGTCAATAAGCTCATTCAACCATTAGTACAACAACTCATTAATCATGCCGATAGTTTAAGACTGGGTATAGAAAAGCTAGAAAATGGATGCACGATTATTGATGCTGGTATTAATGTGTCTGGTGGCTTAGAGGCAGGGCGTATTATTACCGAAATTTGCATGGGAGGACTGGGAACAGTTTCACTCTCTCAAAGTGCTTATACGGATCATTGGCCATTATCAATTAACGTGCATTCAAGCAATCCAGTTTTAGCCTGTTTAGGCAGTCAATATGCTGGATGGAGTTTAGCACATGGAAAATATTATGCACTAGGTTCTGGCCCTGCAAGAGCCATGGCAAATAAAGAAAAAGACGGTGTTAAAGTCCCTGTTGAAGCACTTTATCAAGAATTAGAGTATAGCGATAATGCGGGTTCTACAGCATTAGTGATAGAGAACGATAAAATGCCACCCATTGAAATTATTGATAAAGTAGCCGCTGCTTGTGGCATAACTGCTGATAAATTAACCTTGATTATGACACCGACTAGTAGTCTTGCTGGTAGCGTACAAGTGGTAGGTAGAGTGCTAGAAGTGGCAATGCATAAAGCCCATGAATTACATTTCCCACTTGAAAATATTGTTGATGGCTGTGGTAGTGCCCCCGTTTGCCCTCCACACCCAGATTTTGTTCAAGCCATGGGGCGTACTAACGATGCCATCTTATTTGCTGGGCAAGTCCATATTTTTGTTAGCGGAAGTGATAAAGCGGCTGAAAAATTGGCGAAAGAACTGCCCAGCTCAACATCAAAAGATTATGGAAAACCATTTGCGGATATTTTTAAAGCTTGTAACTATGATTTCTTCAAAATTGATAGCATGTTGTTTAGCCCTGCCAGTGTGATTGTGACTGCGATGGACTCGGGTAATAGCTTTAGATATGGAAAGTTGGATAATGCTTTGTTAGATCAATCTTTTGGGTTTTGAATCAAGTAAAATGAGGCCTCAGCATAACTCATGAACGGATAAAAAAGGCTAGAAGTTTTCCATCTTTCAGCCAAAATAACGCACTATTACACTGGTATTTTTGACTAAAACCTGAAAAATGCTATCACTTTTTTATCCAGTCCAGAGTTATGCTGAGGCCTCAAAATGAGATGAATACTATTTCTCAATACTATTTTTCCTATACTTTATAAGGATAACTGTTGGCTCGAATAGTCATTTTTACCGATGATCCAGGTTGGCATGGTAAACAGCTATGTCAGGCTTTTGCTAAAAGAGGATTCCAAAGTGAATATGTTTCTCTTACAGCATGTGCGATAAACTTGGAATCCCAAGGATTGCCAATCAGAATACCAGGCTTTCAATCATCTTTACCTGCTGCTGTTTTTGTCAGAGGAGTCCCTGGTGGGTCTTTACAGGAAGTTATTTTTTACCTAGATATTTTGCATATATTAAAAAAACTGGGCATTCCTGTTTATAATGATGGTCACGCTATAGAGCGGAGTGTAGACAAGGGTATGACCAGTTTTTTGTTGCATAATGCGGGTATTAACACACCGCCATCTTGGGTTCTCAGAGAAAGGTCTGAGGCATTAGCTATAGCGGAAAAAGAATTACAGCAAGGACAGCAATTAATTAGTAAACCTTTGTTTGGCTCACAAGGAGAAGGCGTTAGACGGCTGGAAAAAACAACCGATCTATTTTGGCTAACCAGTAGCCATGGCATTTATTATTTACAACGCTTTATAGAATGCGAAGGTCAGGGCTATTCAGATATTCGTGTTTTTGTGGTTAATAATCAAGCAGTGCTTGCTATGCGTAGATGTGGAACATCGTGGTTAAATAACGTAGCATGTGGTGCAAAGTGCGAAGCTATTGAAATGGAAGAAAGCTTGGCAAAATTGGCAATTCAAGCCACTAAAACATTGAAAATGGATTATGCAGGTGTGGATATCATTGCGGCAGCTAATGGTCAATTGAGTGTTATAGAAGTCAATAGTATTCCAGCATGGAAAGGTCTTGAAAGTGTTTATACTATTAATATAGCTGAGATATTGGCGAATGACTTACTGGACAGGTATATACAGAGTGATTCCTTTGATAAAACGCTAGGCTTGCTGTGATGATAGATCAAACACAACTGGTCACAGCATACAAGCGCGCTTGCGCGATAGATGTTGAGGCTTTTAAGCCAGGTAATGTCAGTATTTATGCTGAGGGTCATGATATGACGGCTGAGGACTTTATACTAAGTGCAGAAGTTAGTGCTTTTCCAATAACAAACCCTGATTTTTCTTTGGGAGAAAAAGTATATTATGCCGTTAAAGCAACCAGAGAAAGGGTAGGGTGTAATACTAATCTTGGGATTTTATTGTTATCTGCGCCTATATGCCAGGCGATTTTTCAACAACAATCAGCTCAAAGTTTGGCTCAAGCGTTAGCTCAAGTATTGAGCAATACTACTCAAGCAGATGCAGAGTGGGTATTTAAAGCAATCACATTGGCTGCACCGGGAGGTCTAGGTGACTCAAAACAAGAAGATGTTAATGAAGCACCTGCTGTCACCTTAATTGAAGCCATGGCAATTGCCAGTAAAAAAGACAGAATTGCTTTTCAATATGTATCAAACTACAAAGATATTTTTGATTTTTCCATTTTAAGGTATAATACTGCTCGCGTGAAATATGACGATGTAGTTTGGGCTGCAGTTTCTGTGTATACAGGGCTGTTAACACAATTCCCCGATAGTCATATAGAACGAAAGTACGGCAATAAGTATTCAGGATGGGTACTTGAGCAGATGATTATAGTCGACGATGCCTTGGCTAATACTGATAAACCTGAACAATGTATTCCTCTTTTGCATGATGTAGATAGGAAGTTTAAGGATAAAGGTATAAATCCAGGTACTACGGCCGACCTAACGGTGGCGACGGTATTTATTCATTTTGTGGAAGCATTATCTGTTAGGTGAACTAGATAATACAGTAAAGGATTTAAAAAAATAAAAGTGGATTTTTTTATTCACTCTTTCATTCACATAATAATAGGAATTATATTCATGGCTACAATTAACAACCTACGCGTAGGCGAATCTTTAAACGGTGACGGAAACGAAGTTGCTCACATTGACTTAATGATTGGACCTCGTGGTTCAGCTGCAGAATCTGCTTTCGCAAACTGCTTAACAAACAACAAAGATGGTTTTTCTAGTCTTCTAGCTGTTGTTGCACCTAACCTTATGGTTAAGCCTGCAACTGTTATGTTCAACAAAGTAACAATCAAAGGTTCTAAGCAAGCAGTTCAAATGTTTGGCCCTGCACAACGTGGTGTCGCAATGGCTGTTGCTGATTGTGTTGAAGACGGAACAATCCCTGCTAACGAAGCAGATGATTTGTTTATTTCTGTTGGTGTATTCATTCACTGGCTAGCAGAAGATGACGTTGCTATTGAGAAAAACAACTATGACGCTGTTAAAGCATCTATCAAAAATGCGGTAGCTGGAACACCAACAGCGGCTGAAGTTGTTGCTGCTAAAGCAACTTCAGAGCATCCATTTGCTGCCAACAAAGTATAATTTTAATTATATATTTTAAGCAACTACTCAGCGTACTCCGTAACCGCTTAATTGCCCTCTATTTTATTCAAGAGTAAGGCCGAAAGTGCGGAGCTTACAAGGTGTAAATAAGCACTTTCAACGTCGCTATTGGACAAAATAAAGGAGTAGCTGAGTAGTTACTATTTTAGTTGTTAAAAATGCCTCAGTTTAGCTGGGGCATTTTTTTGCCTGTTATTTTTGTAAGTTTTTATCCCCTTTATTGGATAAACACGTTTTCAATATCAAAAAGTGTTTCTCACAAATTCTTTAACAGCAATCAATACAGTTATTGAACCTGCTATAAAGTCTATTGATGTGGGTGAAAGTGAGGCTGATATGTGTTTTTTAAGAAAAGTCAGGGGATTACTGAAGTGCCTAAAAACGTGCTATTTTACCGCTAGAAATAAAATAAATTCAACGGTATTCCAGCGATAATGAAGTGGTTTTTAATGATAGAGAAAGAGAGGTTTTGAGGAGGGATGGGGTGATAAAAAATGGGGATAGGTACTTTATAGTTCAATACCTATCCCTAAATAAGTATTATTCACTCGCGACTGATTAGAGCATATCAATTCTTAACAGAATATGAACAATATTAAAATTATAGTTTTCAAAGTAAAAATTATACTATATTCAAAAAATAATAGCACTATAAATAGTCAGCCCTTAAAAACATTTAAAAAAGACTCAAGACTCAAGACTCAAGACTCAAGACTCAAGACTCAAGACTCAAGACTAAAGACTAAAGACTAAAGACTAAAGACTAAAGACTAAAAGTGTATAGTTTCACCACGTTATACCTGATTTAAGAATAATAAAGGACAGCCCTGATAACCTATTAAACTTTCACTACAAAGGAATTAATATGCCCCAAGGCTATCACACGAATGCAAAAACAAATTTGCATTCAAGAGAAATTATACAATAATCCAGTCTCAGTAATGCAGAGCTATCTAAACGCTTTGCAATAAATAAAAAGACCGTTTCAAAATGGAGCAATGATTTTGAGTAGCCAAGCATCACTCCAGCCTACTTTTAATGGTTTGGTTTTTATCCCAAGCCTTGATGATTTTTTATTTTTTTATCAGCTTTCGAGCAATATGCCTGATGACAGCAAGATTGGTGAATAATAGAAGCTATATTTTAGCGGTCATTTAAAATTAAAAAATAAGAGTTAATAGCTTGAGACCTCAGCGTATCTAAATTATAATTTCAACTGCTTTTAAGCCCGATTGCTCTGCTCTTGTGCTAAACATTACTTGAGTAGATTAAAATATTACAGTATAGTTATTGGCTATGAATATTTTTTCTAACACAGCACAGCATTCACTTCTTAGACCAAATCCTGGTCAGACTTCTGTGCGTGTCGTTTTATTATCCCCTCTGAGTTTGGTTTTAAGATTATTGCCTTAGCGGCATAAACTTTTGATCTTCTTAAAAAATAAATCCCTTTCTCCCGTTTCAACAAAGATGTTGAACATATTTCATGAATGGAGTTGTCATGAAAGATAAACTAATAATATTTGATACTACTTTGCGCGATGGCGAACAAAGTCCTGGTGCGTCAATGACGAGAGAGGAAAAAGTCAGAATAGCTAAAGCACTTGAGCGTTTAAAAGTAGACGTGATTGAAGCAGGCTTTCCCAACGCAAGTATCGGTGATTTTGAGGCCGTCCAAGCTGTCGCTAATGCAGTAAAAGACAGCACAGTATGTGGACTGGCTCGTGCCTTAGATAAAGATATAGATCGAGCAGGGGAGGCATTAAAAGGGGCTGATAATTGCCGTATTCATACCTTTATAGCGACTTCACCTATCCATATGAAAATGAAACTCAATATGGAACCAGAGCAGGTGATTGAATATGCAGTCAGAGCAGTAAAACGTAGCAGACAATTTACCGATAATGTGGAATTTTCAGCGGAAGATGCAGGGCGCTCAAAGGAAGACTTTTTGTGTCGAATTTTAGAAGCTGTCATTAATGCTGGTGCAACCACACTGAATATACCAGATACTGTAGGTTATAGCGTACCTCAACAATTTGGAGCTACCGTTGCTAATTTAATGCAACGTATTCCAAATTCTGACAAAGCCATTTTTTCAGTTCATTGTCATAATGATTTGGGTCTGGCTGTAGCTAATTCACTGGCTGCGGTAATAAATGGTGCTAGACAAGTTGAATGTACCATTAATGGTTTAGGTGAGCGGGCGGGTAATGCCTCTTTAGAAGAAATTGTTATGGCTGTGCGTACTCGCCATGACGTGTTTGACTGTGAAACTGAAATCAATACGAGTGAAATTTTAAGCTGTTCCAAACTGGTTTCATCTATTACGGGTTTTCCTGTTCAGCCGAATAAAGCGATTGTGGGTGCAAATGCCTTTGCCCATGAAGCAGGAATTCATCAAGATGGCGTTCTAAAAAATCCTGAAACCTATGAGATTATGAAGGCAGAGGATGTGGGCTGGTCTGCTAATAGAATAGTTTTAGGTAAACATTCTGGGAGGAATGCATTTAAAAGCCGAATGACTAAATTGGGGCATGAGTTCAACAGCGAGCAAGAGTTGAATGATGCTTTTTTTCGATTTAAACAATTGGTTGATAAGAAGCATGAAATTGTTGATGAAGATTTACAAGCATTGATTTCAGAGGTCAATTCTGATGCTGAAGAACGTATTAAACTTATTGCTTTAAAAGTGTGTTCTGAAACAGGAGAAATCCCTAATTCAACAGTAACGCTTTGTATTGATAATAAAGAAGTTACAGGAAGTTCGATAGGCAGTGGTGCCGTTGATGCTAGTTTAAAAGCCATTGAAAGTTTGGTTAAATCAGAAGCTACATTAGAACTATATTCAGTGAATAGTATTTCTAGCGGTACTGATGCACAAGGTGATGTGACTGTTCGTTTAGAAAAAAGCAAACGTATTGTCAATGGACAAGGTGCAGATACCGATATTGTAATTGCATCTGCTAAAGCTTACATTAATGCCGTTAGTAAATTGCAAGCCTTGGAATTGAAGAAGCACCCTCAAAAAGGCAATGTTTAAATCAACTATTGATCCATATACTTCGCGTGACCGTGCGAAGTATAACATTGATTAAAAATGGATAATGCAACTCGGTTACAATATTTGCAGACTATGGGAATTGATGTCTGGGTTCCTAAAAATAGTAAGCAAGCCGATGTTGTATTATCAATTAATGAGAATGAGTGGGCTGTTTTAGAAAAGCAGGTAATAGATTGTATAAAATGTGAGCTTTGTAATACTAGAACTCAAACCGTTTTCGGGACTGGCAATATTAATGCAGAATGGATGTTTATTGGTGAAGCACCAGGGCAACAAGAAGATTTGGCGGGACAGCCTTTTGTTGGGCAAGTGGGAAAGTTATTGACAGAAATGATTCAGGCAATTGGGTTAACAAGAGAATCTGTGTATATTACCAATATCCTTAAATGTAGACCGCCGAATAACAGAGACCCTAAAGTCGAAGAGATAAATAGCTGTAATCAATATATTCAGCGACAGATTGAATGGGTCAAACCTAAAATTATTGTTGCTGTCGGACGAGTGGCTACTCAAGCTTTACTGAAGACTAATGAGCCATTGTCAAAACTCAGAGGCATTGCTCATCAAATAAATGATATTCCGCTGGTCGTAGTGTATCATCCGGCTTATTTATTACGATCTTTGCTGGAAAAGCGTAAGGCATGGCAGGATTTACTGCTGGCGAATGAGGTATATCAAAAAGTAAAAACATTATGAGTATATGGAAAATATTGGATACCGTTAAAGATTTTGTTGTTTATGATGCCGATAAAGAATTTTATGCAAAGATTTTCCCCGATTCAGTCGATAGAAAAGATTTAATGAGGTTACGCAGAATGCGGCTGCAAGATTTGTCTGCGATAGATAAAATTGAAAGTAAAAATTACAATTTTCCTTGGAGTGAGCAGATATTTAAAGATTGTTTGAAAGCTGCTAATTATAGTTGCTGGATTTGCGAAGAGATGGATGTCATTGTGGGTTACAGTATTGTCTCTATGGCGGTGGGTGAAGCACATATCATGAATATTTGTGTAGATCCTGATGTGCAAAAGCAAGGTGTAGGTGCTAAATTATTAGAAAACATGATTGACCGTGCCAGAAAAAAAGCGGAAACAATATTCCTCGAAGTCAGACCGTCAAATGAAGCCGCTATTTCGCTTTATAAGAAAAGAGGTTTTAACGAAATTGGTGTGCGTAAAGGTTATTATCCAGCGGTAGATGGTGTTAGAGAAGATGCGGTTATGCTGGCATTAGATTTAGCCACTCTATTTACTGAAGCTGCAACAGATGCGCCTGAAATTGATCAGGTTTCAGTTGATGCGTCCATTGATCAGGTTTCAGTTGATGAGTCTTAGGTTTTAGGTACTCTTTGTGTATGAGACCTCAATCTTTAGTTTTTTTTCTATAGATAATTAAAGCAGATATGCGTTTATCAATGGTTTTCAACATATTTTGATATTTAACACTATAGATAGATTCAAAATCACGTTTAAAATCCTTTTCACTCAAGTTTTCTGGTAAATCCCCGACATTGGGCATGAATGCACTATAGTCTTTGATTTTACTCATTGCCAATTGTAATCGTCTTGCCTTGTTTCTTGATCCTGTAGCCGCAGTTTTGCCAAAATACAGTCCAGCCTTATTGCTTGCCATGTCAATAAAACTAAAACCACTGCCTTGTTTTGCGTCATTGAGTTCTTTTTCCTGACCAAGAATAGTGACTAATGCTTTACCGCCCGTTGCAGCCAAAACTGCAGAAGCTATAAAATGTTTTGCCATATCCGTTCTTTTATACAAAGAAGTCGGATATTGTTGATTTGTAGCAGGACTAATATCAAAAGGTAAATAGCTTTCTATTTCATGTTTATTAACATAGGTACTGACGGCAATTAAAACAGCACGATTTTCTGCTTTTGCTGTTTTAGTTGTTGAACGCATATATGCAGATTTAAATAAGGGTTGTAATAAGTCACTCAGCGATAATCGCCATTTAGGATTATGTTTAGCAATAATTTGGCTGATGAGTTGTTGGTAAACAAGAACAGATTGATAATTGTTCTTTTCCAGATTGAGTCTTAACGCTAAATTTAGATCAGGGGAGGGGTTATAAGTAATGGCTAAACCATCACTATTAATTTGTATATTTTTGATATGTTTTACCGCAAGAATATAATAATCTTTTAAAGGTGTGTATTTAATAATGCTTTCAATGATTAAGCCTGCGAATTCATCAGCAATGATTATTTTTCCTATTTGCAATGTATGGATGTCTGGATAGCCCTGCTGTTTAGCCAGCTTAAAGCTAATATTTACATAGTTTTCAAAATTATTGTCCTTTAATAGGATTGATAGGGTAAAAGCGAGTTGTTGATCGCCAATAGTGATTTTAGATGCACTGGAAATGTATTGATTTAATAAGTAGCTGGAAGTGATGTTCAGGTCATTTTCACTGAGATGGATGGTATTTCTGGTTTTAGAGAGAGGATCGCTAAGGATACCTTTAGCACGTTGGAGTTCGGCTTGAGTTAATGGCCAAATGCTTTTTGTTATTGCCTTATTATCCAGTGTAAATAGCAGGATAATAGTACAAAATAAAACGGGAGCCGCTATAACAAAGAAGATCATCCGTAGTGGTGTAAGGATTAGCAGTATTAACTTTTGCATCAATTTAACTAAAAATCAAAGTATATCCTGCATCTTTTAAATAGCGGGCTTCGGATTTAAGATCAGTTTCTGTCAAAGGTGCGTTGTTCAACCAGTCATTATTAAAAGTAAGTGTAGTTAAAGTAGCTTGTATTGAAATTTTAAACTTGGGTGCTTCAAGTGTGTGTCGATTTCGATGCAATAAAATAGCAAGACGTAAAATAATAGCCAGATAAGGGGTGTAAACATTCCAAGGTTCAGGTAATTTTTTAAACATTGAGCTTGAAAACCTTTTACGGTGAGATAGAACCAGGGTTGCTAATAATTGTTGGTCTTGTCGAGAAAATCCAGCAAAATCGCCATTCTCAATGATATAAGCACCATGCTTGTGATATTGACTATGTGCAATATTCCGACCTATCTCGTGCAAGCTGACAGCCCATAATAAAAATTGGGTGATGATCTTGCTGTTTCCAGTACAACAACTATTGTCCAGTTGATTAAGCATGTAATCGACTGTTTGTTGTATGCGTTTGCAGTGTTCCTGATCGGTCAGATAATGTTCAGCTATTGTTTTAACAGTCTGTGAACGAATGTCATCATTATAAATTCGACCTAATAGATCATGAACTAGCCCTTCGCGCAATGCACCATCTGATACAGTCATTTGTTCAATGCCGAGTTTTAGAAAAGTCGCATAAATGATAATCACACCGCCTAAAAAAACAGGGAGGCGTTCATCAGCTAATGCAGGTAGGTTTAAATCATCCAGATGTTTACATTTTAAAATATGTGAAACCAGTTTTTCTAAACCTTTTTTGGTAATACCATTTTTACTCCATTTACTAGCCACTAACACTTTATCAATACAACGCAAGCTACCAGAGGCTCCGATAGCCTCATCCCAGTGACGAATATCATATTGTCGCTGATAAGGTTCTAGTTTTTGCTGAGCATACAAAGTCGCTTTTTTAAAAGATTTTTTACTGATAATCCCATCTTTAAAAAATTTATTGCTGACCGTGACACAGCCCATTTTTAAACTTTCTTTGGTGTGGGCTATATCATTGATACCAATAATATATTCAGTGCTACCACCCCCTATATCCATAACGAAGCGAGAGTTGGCATTACTGCCTAAGCTGTTGGCAACTCCCTGGTAAATTAAACGGGCTTCTTCAATACCGGCGATAATATCTATGGGATGACCTAATGCTTTTTCTGCTTTACGGATGAATTCTTGAGAGTTTTTTGCAATACGCAGAGTATTTGTACCCACAATTCTTACACTGCCTGGCGGAAAATTACGAATACGCTGACCAAATCGTTCTAAACATTCCAGTGCTTTAATCTGTGTTTTATTATCCAGTTTTTTATGGTCATCCAGTCCAGAAGCAAGGCGCACCATTTCTCGTAAACGGTCAATGGTGCGCAGTTTTCCTTTTTCAAGCTTACAAACAATCATATGAAAACTGTTAGAGCCTAAATCTATAGCTGCTACGTTAGTGGGTAATTCTTCTTTCAAGGTTATTTCCTATTTTTATACCCTTTTTAAAAACAAAGGGTATTAAATCAAATTCTGATAAAATAACAGTTAGTTTAAGCCAGTATGATTGCTTATTTCAAGTGGGTTTTAGGATTAATACCGTATTCAACAAATAAACACACCAATATAGCAGTCATATTATCACCTTATTAGCACACTAAAAATATTAGTATTATCAATAAGTAGACCCCTATTTTTAGCAAACACATAAGGCACTAATATAAGCACTATATTAGTATATTTATTTATTGAATATGGTATAAAAGGACTCAAGACTCAAGACTCAAGACTCAAGACTCAAGACTCAAGACTCAAGACTCAAGACTCAAGACTCAAGACTCAAGACTCAAGACTAATGGATTCCTGCTTAGAACATGCAGGATGACGGTATACCCTATTCAGCAAATAACTCTGAATGAAAGCGCTTTAGTTGCCCTATGTTTGGGATTGATTTTGTTAGTATGGTTTATCAGCAAAACGACCAAGAAATAGCCGTTATTTCACCAAATGCTGCTTGTTTTGTCTATGGTTTTTTTTAATTTATTATTATAAATCAGATGGTTGTTGTGTTTTTAAGGGTTGACTAAGTAAGCAACAACGAAAATCACAAGCTTTAGAAAACATAATTTGTTATTTTGTTAAATACATATTGATATGAATGCATTATCTATCCGAGATCTTAAAAAGACCTATAAGAATGGTCTTGAAGTCCTAAAGGGAATTAATTTGGATGTAGAGAAGGGCGACTTTTTTGCTTTGTTGGGCCCTAATGGCGCGGGTAAATCAACAGCTATTGGTATTATTAGTTCTCTGATTAATAAAACAAGTGGCTCAGTCAAAATATTTGGAAATGATTTACAAAAAGACAATGCTAAGGCAAAAAATTGTATAGGTTTGGTACCACAGGAAATCAACTTTAATCAGTTTGAAACAGTTAGAAATATTGTACTAAATCAAGCAGGCTATTATGGCATCCCCAGAAAACAGGCAAAAATAAGCACAGAGAAATGCTTAAAGCAAATGTCACTCTGGGACAAAAAGGATACCGTATCGAGACGCTTGTCAGGCGGTATGAAACGGCGAGTCATGATAGCCAGAGCCTTGGTTCATAAACCAAGGTTATTAATTTTGGATGAGCCGACAGCAGGTGTGGATATAGAAATACGGCGTTCCATGTGGGAGATGATGAAACAAATCAATCAACAAGGTACCACCATTATATTAACCACACATTATTTGCAAGAAGCCGAAAGTTTATGTCGTAATATTGCCATTATTAATGAAGGTGTCATTATAGAAAAATCAGGAATGTCTGAATTATTAGCACGGGTTAACAAAGATCAAATGGTACTAGATCTGGATAGACCCCTTTCAGAAATACCCAAGATAGAAGGATATGAGTTTGCTTTATCAGGCAGTAAGTCGTTAAATGTCACGGTGCCAAAAAATAAGAGTTTAAACCCTTTGTTTCAACAACTGACAGAAAAAAATATTGAAGTGCTAAGTCTTAAAAATAAAACCAATCGACTTGAACAGCTATTTATGGACTTGGTTAAAGAACCTCAGATTAACTCATGATTTCGTACCTTATGTTAAAAATTTCCAGCTTCTGTGTTAAAAATTTTCATAATAGTTCGCTATTGCCTGCAATTTTTGCTTTGAATCTAAATATTCAAACAGAGTCTATTGGGCTTAGAATTAATCTTAAGGCTCCTTAATGAATAATCGCATTGCATTTAAGACCATTGTGTTCAAAGAAATACGTCGATTTTCCCGAATATGGCCACAGACTTTAGTACCCCCAGCGATTACCACTTCACTGTATTTTATGATTTTTGGGCGCTTGATTGGTGACCGTGTAGGCAGTATAGACGGGGTAAGTTACATGCAATATATTGTGCCAGGCATTATATTAATGTCAGTCATTAGTCACTCGTATTCCAATGTGGTTTCCTCATTTTATTCCACTAAATTTCAGCGTCATATTGAAGAGTTACTGGTTGCCCCCTTATCTAACTGGGTAATTCTATGGGGCTATGTCTGTGGTGGTATTGCTCGTGGCTTATTGGTTGGTTGTGTGGTCACTCTGATTTCTTTACTCTTTACCGATATTCCAGTGAAACACTATGGTATTTCCATTGCCGTTTATATTTTGACATCGACCCTATTTGCTTTAGCGGGGTTTATCAATGCCATTTTTGCGGATAGTTTTGATGATATTTCTATTATTCCTAACTTTGTATTAACCCCTTTGAGTTATTTGGGAGGGATTTTTTATTCGGTATCCATGTTGCCTGAGATATGGCAGAAAATTTCATTAGCGAATCCTATTCTCTATCTGATTAATGCTTTTCGATATGGATTAATTGGGGTTACGGATATTGATATACGCATTGCTTTTGCCATGACTGGTGCATGTATCTTATTTTTAATGTTGTTAAGCCTGTTTTTATTACATAAGGGAATAGGTATTAAAAATTAAGAATTTATCCTAGGCATAATTAGTCAACGATTTAGACTGTTTTTTTTAAGTATATGATAGAATTACCAAATCCTAGATTCGCATAATAAGTGCACCACTTACATTTGAAAACAAGATGGTTTTTTTGTGTTAGATTTTATATCTAATACAAAAAGCCATCAGCTTCTTTTGTTAAAACAGAGGCTGGTCGGGTATATAATCTCCGATTCTTACAAAAACGGAGTGGATTATGTACGCACAACTAGCCTCTGAAGAGAGGCATTATATCGCAATTAGCCTTAAAAAAGGAGAGTCAATGAGACAAATTGGCAGGGATATGGGACGCAGCCACACGACCATTAGCCGAGAAATAG